>NZ_JBEXGT010000003.1:0-340603 GCF_040607475.1 Sphaerisporangium sp. NPDC005288
CCGGGGCCGCGGGCCGCTCGGCGGCGCGGCGCAGCCGCCCGGCGGCGGCCTCGCGGGCGGCGGGCGACATCGACGACGAAAGCTCCGCGGCGAGCGCGGCCAGGGTGGCCTTGGGGTCGGCGACCAGGCCGAGCGTCACCGGGTGGTTCTTGGCGATCTCGTAGGAGTTCAGGTCGACGTGCACGATGCGCGCGTCGGGCCGGAACGGCGAGGCCAGGTCGGGGAAGACCTCGGGGAACAGGTAGGTGCCCACGACGAGCACGGCGTCGGCGCCGGCGACCACGGCCCGGCTGACCTCGCCGAACATGTGCCCGGTCTGGCCGCGGTACAGCGGATGGCGGCCGTCGATGGAGACCTCCGACATCTCCACCCCCCACGCGTCCGCGCCGAGCAGCTCGGCCACGCGGGTCAGCTCCGCCTGCGCGCCGGAGGCGGCCACGCCGTCGCCGAACAGCACCAGCGGCGCCGTGGCGTCCGACAGCAGCGCCGCCGCCCTGCGGATCGTCGCGCCGTCGGGGGCCGTCGCGGTGTAGGGGACCACCGAGGGCACGACCGGCTCGTCGTTGGGCCGGTCGAGCACGTCCAGGGGCAGCGAGACGAACACCGGGCCCCGCGGCGGGGTCATGGCGATCTTGACGGCGCGCCGGAGCGTCCGCAGCACCGAGGAGGAGTCGGTCACCCGGGTCGCGTACTTGGTGACGGGCCTGGCCATGGCGACCAGGTCGGCGGCCATCTGCGCGTCCATCGCCTCGTACTCGACGCCGGACTCGCCGGCGACCACGACGAGCGGGGTGTGGCCGCGCTTGGCCTGGTACATCATGCCGATGCCGTTGCCGAGGCCGACGCCGCTGTGCAGCTGCACCAGGGCGGGGCCGCCGGTGGCGCGGGCGTAGCCGTCGGCGATGCCCACCGCCACGGTCTCCTGCAGCGTCAGGACGTAGTGGAAGTCGTCGTACTTCTCCAGCGCGTCCAGGAAGCCCTGCTCGACCGTGCCGGGGTTGCCGAACATGTACCGCATGCCGTCGGCGAGGAACTGCTCGATGATCGCCTCGTTGCCCGTTCTGGCGTCCGTGGGGCTCATGGGGCTCACCAGCCGAACCGGCGCAGACCGTCTTCCAGCGTCTCGACGATCTTCTGCCCGGTGAGGAAGGAGTCGGGCGTCGAGCGGCCGGTGATGAACGGGTAGTCGACGATGACCGAGGTCTCCTTGCCGAAGTTGCCGTGGTAGCGGCCCTCGGGGCCGGTGGCGTCGCGCAGGATGTACTCCAGCGGGTACGGCGGCGGACCCATGTTGAAGTCGGTGCCGAGGAAGCCGGTGCCGTCCTTGTAGTCGTACTCCTTGCAGTGGCCGGTGACGTGCTTGCCCCAGATGATGCTCTTGCGGTCCTCCCAGTCGCGGGCGAAGGCCAGGCACGCGACGCCGTAGCACTCGGCGGCCACCGGCTTGCCGGCCTTGAGGAAGCCGAGGATCAGCGCGTGGACGCGGCCGTTGTTGGCCAGGTCGACGATGGGGCCGCTGCCGCCGACGATCAGCATGGTGTCGAAGCCGTCGATGTGCTCCGCCAGCCTGTCCAGCGTCCTGTTGTAGGCCTCAAGGGCGTGCAGGTAGTCGTCGTCGCTGACGTAGGGGCGCTCGGGCACCACGGCGGAGATGTCGAGGGGGTGGTCCAGCCGGTCGGAGTCGTCCAGCTCGCGCACCAGCTTGGCCACCTCGGGCGTGGTGACCGAGCGGCCGAGCGGCGGGTCGAGGTAGTCGGGGTCCATGCTCGGCGGCAGCGCGTGCGGGCGGCCACCGGTGGGCGTGGCGAAGACGACCTCGTATCCGCGCTGGTCGAAGTGGGTGAGCGGACCGAGCAGCTCCTCCCCCCAGTAGCCGTGCTCGGACAGCAGCACCAGGACCTTCCTGCTCATCGCTCCTCCTGCGGGCCGATGATCCAGTTCTCCCGGGTGGTGAGGGAGAACACGTGCGCGGGGTCGGCGACGGCGTCGAGCGCCGGGGCGACCTTCTCGGTGAAGTACGGGGAGGCCAGCGCCGCCTCGGCCGCCGCGACGTCGTCGAACCAGATCTGCTCGACGCTGTCGAAGGACGCCTCTCCGAAGGTGTAGAAGCCGTCCCTGGTGTGGGCGTGCAGGTGGCGGCGCACCCCGGGCAGCCCGCTGACGACCGGGGCGTACTCCGAGAGCGTCCGCTCGCGGTGGTCGGCGAGGTCCTGGCCGGGCCTGCGCTTGATCAGCGTGGTGACCTTGACCCAGGACGGGGCGGCCTCGGTGAGCGGCGGGCCGGGGACGATCTCGTGGGCGTCGGTGTCCAGCACGATGGTGAGCCAGAACGCCGCCCAGTTCGGCTCGTCGAGCCGCGCCCCGTGCAGGAACTCCTCGGTCTGCAGCGAGGCGAGCTGCTCCTGCTCGTTGGCCAGCCAGATCTCCGCCATGCCCTGGTGGGGCAGCGCCGGGCGCCCGCGGTCCGCCGTGGACGGGACGCGCGAGTCGATCAGGTAGCGCCGGATCTGCGGGATCTTGGCGGCGAACTTCACCGCGTGGACGTTGACCCAGTAGTCCTGGAACTCCTGTGCGGTCATGCCTGGCTTCGGGGCGGCCAGGATGAACTGGTGGATCATGCGATCTCCTTTTCGCCAGGGATCTTCACTGGGACGATCGCAGCGCCGTTCGGCCACCGTCAAAGCAGAAACCATTACTTCTCGACATAGCGCATTGAATCCGCCGTTAAAGTCAAGTCACCTGGCAATCGGGAAATATCGGCTTATCCTCGGTCGGTCTTCGCCGCAGGACGGCCAACTGACAAAGTGCCCGGCGAAAGCGCGGCGATTATGGCCACCGCGGGCGGCCGGGCCTACTGTCCAGCTCAACGGATGCCTTACCGAAAGGTGGCACATGAAAGGCGAGCTGACCGCGGCGGTGCGCCGCGGCGCCGTCGGAGAGATCCGCGACCTGCTGAGCGCCGGCGCCGATCCCGACGAGCGCGACACCGACACCGGGCTCAACGTGCTCATGATCGCTTCCGGCCGCGCGGACGCCCCCGCCGTGCGGGCGCTGCTAGACGCGGGGGCCGACGTCTTCACCACCGACGCCAAGGCCGGGGCGACCGCCCTGCACAAGGCCTGCCAGGGCGGCAGCGCGCAGGTCGTGCGCGACCTGCTCGGCGCCGGCGCCTTCGTCGACGCCGTCGCCGCGACCACCGGCCACACCCCCCTCATGGACGCCCTGTGGTTCAAGTGGCCGGACATCGTCGAGGTGCTCCTGGACCACGGCGCCGGGCTCAACCTGTCCACCCACTACGGCTTCTCGATGAAAGAGCACTTCGCGTACGAGCTGAACGTCAACACCTTCGGCAAGGAACGCCTCATCGAGTCCGACAAGCTGCTGCGCGCCCGGCAGGAGGCCGACGACGCGGCGGCGGCCGGGCACGCCCTGATGAACGCCGTCACCGGCGGCGACCTGGCCAAGGTCCGCGAACTGCTCGCCGAGGGGTTCCCCGTCGACACCCGCTGGCCGATGGTCAACGGCTTCAACGACGACCACACCGCGCTGCTGGTGGCCTGCCGCGACGGGCACACCGAGATCGTCGCCGAGCTGCTGGCCGCCGGGGCCGACGTCAACGCCGTCGAGCCGACGTTCGGCGCCGTCCCGCTGCACAAGGCCGTCTACAACGGGCACGCCGACATCACCAGCCTGCTGGTCGCCCACCCAGAGGCCGACCTGGCCTTCCAGGGCGCGACCAACGGCTACAGCCCCCTGCACGACGCGCTGTGGCACGGCTACGCCGACTGCGCCCGCATCCTGGTCCAGGCCGGCGCGCCGCTCGGCCTGACCGGCCACGACGGCAAGACCCCGCTCGACCTCGCGCGCGAGGTCCTCGGGGACGATCACGAGGTCACCGTTCTCATAGCGGGAGGCGGCAATGCGCGACACTGAGGCCCTGGTCGTCGGCAGCGGGTTCGGCGGCGCCATCGCCGCGCTGCGCCTGGCGGAGGCGGGCGTCCAGACGCTCGTGCTCGAACGCGGGCGCCGCTGGCCCATCACCGACGCGCACGACACCTTCGCCACCTACGACAGCCCCGACGGCCGGGCCGCCTGGCTCAGCCCGGTGACCGTCGCCCCGGCCCAGGAGGGCCTGCCCATCGACGTCTACACCGGCGTGCTCGAACGGGTCAGGGGCGAGGGCATCGACGTCCTGGTGGGCGCGGGCGTCGGCGGCGGCTCGCTGGTCTACAACACCGTCCTCTACCAGCCCCGGCGCGACCTGTTCGGCCGGGTGTTCCCCTCCTGGCTGAGCTACGACGAGATGGACGAGGTGTGGTACCCCAAGGTCCGCGAGGCCGTCGGGGTGTCCACCATGCCCGCCGACGTGCTCGCCCACGAACGCTACCGCGGCCAGCGGGTGCTGCTGGAGGAGGCCGCCGCCGCAGGGATGACCGCGCGCCTGTTCGAGCTGGGCCTCGACTGGGACGTCATCCGCGCCGAGCTGGCCGGCGCCATTCCCCCTTCGCAGATCGCCGGCCAGGTCTGGTACGGCGCCAACAGCGGCGCCAAGCGCAGCCTGGACCGCACCCACCTGCCCAGGGCCGAGGCCACCGGCAAGGTCGAGGTGCTGCCGTTGCACCAGGTCACCGACGTGCGCGAGAACGGCTCCGGTTATCTGGTCACGGTGGACGAGCTCGACGACAACGGCCGCGTCGTCGCCCGCAGGGACATCCACACCAAGCACCTGTTCCTGGCCGCCGGGTCGGTCGCGACGACCAAGCTGCTCGTCCGCGCCCGCGACACCGGCGCGCTGCCCAAGCTGGCCGACTCCGTCGGGACGCGCTGGGGCGCCAACGGCGACCTGGTCATCATCAGGAGCGGCCTGCCGCCCACCGGGCCGAGCGAGGGCGGCCCGGCGGGCGCGGTGCTCGAAGACCTGGACAACCCGGTCGCGCCCATCGCCATGGCGGCCATGCCCATCCCCCAGGCCAAGATGCCCGAGGGCTTCATGGGCCTCATCGGCATGGGCCTCGGCCCGGCGAAGGGCACCTTCTCCTACGACGGGCACACCGACACCGTCGGCCTGACCTGGCCCAAGGACGACCCCGAGGCGACCGTCATCGCCGACGGCGCGCGCGCGGCGTTCGAGCGGCTCGGCACCGGCAAGATCGAGGCCATCGACGCCGGCCTCACCGGCCACCCCTGCGGCGGGGTCCCCCTGGGCCTGGCCACCGACGAGTACGGCCGGGTGAACGGCTACCCGGGCCTGTACGTCGTGGACGGGGCGCTCCTGCCGGGCGGCAGCGCCGCGTGCACCAACCCCGCCCTGACCATCGGAGCGCTCGCCGAACGGGCGCTCGCCGCCATCATCCCCGACATCGTGGAGGAATAGACACCGATGAGCAGCCCCAAGCACGCGGCGCTGGTGACCGGCGGTTCGAGCGGCATCGGCCTGGCCGTGGCCGGCGCGCTGGTCGCCCGCGGGCACGCGGTGACCATTCTCGGCAGGGACGAGGGCAGGCTGCGCCACGCCGCCGACCGGCTCGGCGACGAGGCCGGCCTCGGGGACGGGGCCGTGCACACCGTGGTCGCCGACGTCGCCCAACCGGCCGCCGCGCACGCCGCGGTCGCCGCGCACATCGGGCGCTGGGGGCGGCTCGACGTGCTGGTGAACAGCGCGGGCCTGCTCGCCGCCGGGCCCTTCGAGTCCTACAGCACGACCACCATCACCGAGGTGCTGGAGGTGGACCTGCGGGCCACCATCCTGTTCTGCCAGGCGGCGCTGCCCTACCTGCGCAAGGTCGCGCGCGAGGCCCGCCCGCTCATCGTGAACATCGCCTCCATCTCCGGCAAGCGCGCCGACCCCGGCTTCTCGCTGTACTGCGCGGCCAAGTTCGGCGTGGTCGGCTTCACCGCCGCCCTGCACCAGGAGCTGGCCGGCGAGGGCGTCGGCGCCTGCGCGATCTGCCCGGGGCTGGTCGACACGCCGATGGCCGACTGGGCGCGCTCGTGGGCGTCGCGCGCGTCGATGCTCCGCCCCGAGGACATCGCCGGCGCCGTCATCCGCCTGCTCGACATCCCCGCCGGCCAGGTCCCCGCCGAGCTCGTCCTGTCCTGAGCTCCCCTGTCCCCCTTTCCGCCCCCTCCCCGAGCACGGCACCCGGTCGTCCCCGCCGGGTGCCGTGCTCGCCCCGTCTGGCGTGGTGCCGGGTCCGGGCGGGAGGACCGTCGTAGGCTCGTGGCGCCCCGCCCGGCGGCGCTCCACCGAGGAGGTTCGTGAGCACCGGACGCTCTCCCACGTTGCGCTATCTGGCCGGCTCCACCGAGGCGACGCACGCCTCGTGGCTGGAGCTGTTCTTCGACCTGGTCTTCGTGGCCGCCGTGTCCGAGCTGGCACGCCTGCTGCACGGCGACCTGACCTTCCATGGGCTCCTGGTGTTCTGCGCGCTGTTCGTCCCGGTGTGGTGGGTGTGGATGAGCTTCGCCTACTACGCCGACCTGTTCGAGACGGACGCGACCCACTTCCGCATCGCCCTGCTCGCGGGGATGTTCGGCTCGCTGGTGCTGGCCAGCACGATCGGCGTCGCCATCTCCCCCGACGGCCGCACGCTGGACGGGGCGCACGGGTTCGCGCTGGCCAACGCCGCCCTCCAGGCCATCCTCGTGGGCCTGTACGGGTACGCGCGCCGCGCCGCCCGCGCGCCGGGGACCGCCCCGGACGCGCCCGGCGCCGGCCGGGACGCCCCGCAGAGCCCCCCGCAGAACGCCGCGCTGCGCCAGTTGTGCGGCATCTACGTCGCGGGGTTCGGGTGCGGCGGCGCCCTGTGGCTGGCCTCGGTGGCCGTGTCGGCGCCCTGGCACCTGGCGCTGTGGGCGCTCGCGCTGCTGGTGGAGATCGCCACGCCGTTCGTGGCGTACCTGACGGTGGCCTCGCCGCCGGCGCACGCCTCCCACCTGCCCGAGCGGCTCGGCCTGTTCACGCTGATCGTGCTCGGCGAGTCGGTGCTCGCCGTGGCCTGGGGCGCCCGGGGCGCCCCCTCGACTCCGAGCGCGCTGCCCGTCGCGTTCTTCACCTTCGTGATCGCCGCGTGCCTGTGGTGGGTGTACTTCGAACACGTCGACCACCGCGTCATCATCAACGCGCTGACCAGCGGGCGCTCCTCGCTGGTGCGCGGGTTCGCCTACGGGTACGGCCACCTGCTGATCTTCGCCGGGCTGGCGGCCACGGCCGTCGGGTCGGAGGCGCTCATCGAGCACGCCGCCGAGGCGCACATGCCGGCCGGCGCCGGCCTCGCGCTCACCGGCGGCGCCGCGGCGTTCCTGCTGGCCACGACCGCGGCGCACCTGGTGATCCGCCGGCCGCTGGCCCGCAGGCTGGTCGCCGTCCGCGTCGCCGCCGCGCTCGGCGCCCTGCTGCTGGGCCTCTCGTCCACCGCGTTCTCACCGCTGGCCGAGACGGCGGCGCTGGCCGGCCTGCTGGTGCTGCTCACCTGGGCCGAGGTCAGGCATCGGCGGGAAGCGCCCGGCACGACGTAGGCGCCGCGCCGTCCTCCTCCGCCGCCGCCCCCGGGGAGGCCGGCGGCCCGGGCAGCCGCACCTGGAACCGCGTGTCGCCGGGGCGCGAGCGCACGGTGATGGACCCCCGGTGCCGTTTGGTGACGATGCGGTGCGACAGGTGCAGGCCGAGCCCGGTGCCCGCGCCGATGTCCTTGGTGGTGAAGAACGGCTCGAAGACGCGCGGCAGCACGGCGGGGTCGATGCCGGGACCGGTGTCTGCCACCTCGACCAGGACGCACCCGCCCTCTCCGCGCACGCTGACGCGCAGTTCGCCCCGCCCTCCCATCGCGCCCGCCGCGTTGTCCACCAGGTTCGTCCACACCTGGTTCAGCTCCGTCGGGTAGCCGGGGACGCGGGGCAGCGGGGGGGCGTAGTCGCGCACGACCGTGATGCCCGCGAGCTTCGGGCGCAGCATCGCCAGCGTGGACTCAAGGCCCTCGCGCACGTCCACGTCGGACTCCGGCGCGCGGTCCAGGTTGGTGTACTCCTTGGTGTTCCTGACGATCGCCGAGACCCGCGTGCCGGCCTCGCGCACGTCCATGACGCACGAGCGGATGCGCAGGCTCTCCGACAGGTAGCGCAGCGCGGCGGGGAGACGCGCGTCGAACACCCGCGCCCCGAGGTCGTCGAGCCAGCCGGTGTCCAGGCCGCGCTCGGCCAGCAGGGGCGCGAGGGAGGACCCGTCGCCGAGCCCGTGGTCCTCCAGCCAGTCCTGCAGTTCCTCCTCCAGCAGGCTCACGCCGAGCGCGTCGCCGGGACCGCTGCCGCGCGGGCGGGCGAGCCAGTCGCGCCGAGCGGCCGCGAGGGCCGCGCGTTCCGCCTGCTCCGCCGTCTGGCCCCAGGTCTCCGCCGCCGCCTCCAGTTCCTCCACGGCGTCGTCCAGCTCGCCGATCGCGCGGATCACGGCGGAGGCGGGGTTGTTCAGCTCGTGGGCGATGCCCGCGGCCAGGGTGCCGAGCGAGGCGAGCGTCGAGCGGCGGCCACCGCTCACGATCATGTCCTGCGCGCGCAGCGCCAGGACGGGCACCACCATCTCCGACACGCGCGGCGCGCGCACCAGCATCTGCAGGAAGGTGTCCCGGTCGTAGAGGGCGACGCGGCTGTGGCCGACCGAGGTGGCGGTGGCCAGGTAGGCGTCGCCGGCCAGGACGCACAGCTCGCCGGTGAAGGTGTGGGCGAGCATGGCCCGCTCCTCCGCGCCGTCCCGGGTGGAGTGGCGGGCGAGCACCTCGTCCCGGTCGTCGATCACCTTGGAGATGAGCAGCTCGCCGTCGAGCAGGACCACGAAGAAGCGCGCCGGGGCGCCCTCGGCGAACAGCACCTCGCCGTCGCCGAGCTCGTGTGAGCGGCCGCTGTCGGCCAGCCATCGGTACTGCTCCCCGGTCAGCCCGTCGAACAGGGGATGCGCGCGGAGTTCGTCCGGAAGGAGATCTGCTGCGCCCATGGGCGGGCTCCTCTCGGGGCAGGTGCGGCCTTCGGCCCTGCGGCTCCCAGGCCAGGTGTGTCGGAGCCTCGCACCGGCGTCGGCGGGCGGTCAAAGGATCCGGGCGCACTTTGTCGGGTAGGCGCGCCCGCGCGAGGCGGCGGGGACCCGATTCGCGGGACTAAATCAGGTCCGCGATGGCCCGCCCGGGGGGCGTACCTACGCTGAAGGTCTCGATTGGAGCACGTCCCGATTCTGGAGGCCGCCATGGCCTGGTGTTCCCCCGTGGACGAGGAGGACGGACAGACGTGAGCGACGAGACGGGCAAGCCGGTCATCCTGGCCGTGGACGACGATCCGCAGGTGCTCAGGGCCGTACGACGGGACCTGCGCGCCACCTATTCCGGCAGCTACCGCATCCTCGGCGCCGCCTCCGGCAAGGAGGGCCTCGGCATCCTCGACGCGCTGGACGAGCGCGGCGACGATCCGGCGCTGTTCCTGGTGGACCAGCGGATGCCCGAGATGGCCGGGGTGGAGTTCCTGCTGGAGGCGGGGGCGCGCTACCCCGAGGCGCGGCGGGTGCTGCTCACCGCCTACGCCGACACCGACGCGGCCATCACCGCGATCAACCGGGTCCGGCTGCACCACTACCTGATGAAACCGTGGGACCCGCCGCAGGAGCGGCTGTTCCCCGTGCTGGACGACCTGCTGTCGGACTGGCTGGCCGCGCACCGGCCCGCCTACCGGGGCATCAAGGTGGTCGGCATCCCGGTCTCGCCGGCGACCCACGCCGTGCGGGACTTCCTGACGCGCAACGAGCAGCCGTTCCGCTTCCTGGACGTCGACGCCGACCCCGAGGCGCGGCTGCTGGCGGAGGGCCGGCGGGAGGCGCTGCCGCTGGTCTTCTTCGCCGAGGGCGACCACCTGGCCGCGCCGAGCGCCGCCCGGCTCGCCGAGCGGCTGGGGCTGCCCACGGCGGCGGCGCGCCCGCACTACGAGACGGTCATCATCGGGGCCGGCCCCGCCGGGCTGGCGGCCGGGGTGTACGCGGCCTCGGAGGGGCTGTCGACGCTCATGGTGGACTCCGACGTGCCGGGCGGGCAGGCGGGCACCTCCAGCCTGATCGAGAACTACCTGGGCTTCCCCACCGGGCTGGCCGGCAGCGACCTGGCCCGCAGAGCGGTCTCGCAGGCGCGCAGGTTCGGCGCCGAGCTGCTGTACCCGGTGGAGGTGACGGCGCTGCGCCGCGCCGACCCGGCGCGGGTGATCACGCTGGCCGACGGCACCGAGATCAGCGCCGAGACCGTGCTGCTGTCCATGGGCGTGTCCTACAACCGGCTGGACATCCCCGGCGCCGACCGCTTCGCCGGGGCGGGCCTGTACTACGGCGCGGCCACCACCGAGAGCCAGTCGTGCACGTCGGAGCACGTCCACGTCATCGGGGGCGCCAACTCGGCGGGGCAGGCGGCGCTGCACTTCGCGAAGTACGCGCGCCAGGTCACCATGCTGATCCGGGCCGCCTCCCTGGAAGCGGGCATGTCGCAATATTTGGTGGACGAGATCCGCAGGACGCCCGCGATCGAGGTCCGGCTGGGCACGCGGGTGGTGGAACTGGCCGGTGAGGAGCACCTGGAGCGCATCACGCTGGCCGACGTGGCCACCGGCGAGACGACCGAGCAGGAGGCGCGCTTCGTCTTCACCTTCATCGGCGCCCGGCCGCGCACCGGGTGGCTCGACGGCGTGGTGGAGCGCGACGACCACGGCTTCCTGCCGACCGGCTCGGAGCTGCCCGCGGGCGCGTGGAGCCTGGAACGCGAGCCGTACCCGCTGGAGACCAGCGTGCCGGGCGTCTTCGCGGCCGGCGACGTGCGCGCCCGTTCGGTCAAGCGGGTCGCCTCGGGCGTCGGCGAGGGCGCGATGGCGGTCGCCCTGATGCACCGCTATCGCTCCGGCACCTGATTCCCCAAAAGCCATATCACAATCAGCCGGTCGATCTTTAGAATTCACATACTTTAAACGCGGAACATATTGTCAGCCGACAGAGATCACAGCGACAATGTGTACATGTCGGATATTTTATCGGGCAAGGTGGCTCTGATAACCGGGGCCAGCAGTGGAATCGGCGCGGCGGCCGCGCGGGTATTCACCCGCGAAGGCGCCGCCGTCGTTCTCGTCGCACGGCGAGAACGCGAATTGGGCGACCTGGTGGACGAATTACGGGGAAAGGGTTTCGAGGCCGTCTACGCGGTGGCCGACGTGACCCGCCCCGAGGACGTCGACCGGGCCGTCTCCACGGCCGTCCGCGAGTACGGACGGCTCGACATCGGCTTCAACAACGCGGGGCTCGGCGTGGAGCGTTCCCCGATGCACCTGCTCGACGACGCGGTGTTCGACGCCGTCATCGACGTCAACCTCCGCGGGGTCTGGCACTGCATGCGCCGGCAGATCAGCCAGATGCTGGTCAACGGCGGCGGCTCCATCGTCAACACCAGCAGCGTCGGAGGTCTGGTCGCCACGCCGGTGGGGGCGCCGTACGTCACCGCCAAGCACGCGGTCATCGGGCTCACCAAGGCCGCCGCCGCGGAGTACGCGGGGCAGCGCATCAGGATCAACGCGATCGCGCCGGGGACGACCAGGTCGGAGATGATCGACGCCTGGTTCGCCCTGCGGCCGGAGATGGAGGAGCTGCTGCGGGCGGCGACCCCGCAGGGCAGGACCGCCGAACCCGAGGAGGTGGCCGAGGCGGCCGCCTGGCTCGCCAGCGACCGCGCGTCCTTCGTGACGGGCGCGACGCTGCCGGTGGACGGCGGCTACACCCTGGTGTAGTCCGGCACGGGGCCGGTGGAGGCGGCCCCTGCGGGATCGAACCGGGAGAGCCGGTCGGGCGGCACGATGCCCGGCAGCATCAGGCGCCAGAAGTCGGTGAGCCGTTCGTGCAGGTCGCGGCGGCGCGTCACGGCCTGCGAGACGATCTGGGCGCCGGTGAAGGCGGCGACCACGGTGGCGGCGGCGGCGTCCACGTCGACCTCCGGCCGCAGGTCGCCCTCTTCACGGGCCTTCAGCAGCAGGTCGCGCGCGCCGTCCTGCCACATGACGTGGGTGGTGAAGTCGCCTCCGGAGAACGTGCCGTGCTCGATGGCCAGGCGCACGCTCGCCCGTGAGATGACGTTGTCCAGCAGGTCGCGGGCGAAGCCGTGACAGGCGTCGATGAGCACCTGCAGGGCCGCCGACTCGCCGGACACCAGCGTGGAAAGGAGGGTCTCGTCGGCGGCCAGGATCGCCCTGGCCAGTTCCTCCTTGGAGGCGAAATGGAAGTAGAGCGCGCCTTTGGTGACTCCGCAGCGCTGGAGGATCTCGGCCATCGTCGTCGCCGCGTAGCCGCACTCCTCGAACACCTCGGCCGCGCCTTCGAGGATGCGCTGTCTGGTGGCCCGCGCCCGTGCCTGTTTCGCCATCGCGGAAGTGCTTCCTCCTAAAAAAAACCGGTCGGTCGGTATTCTACGCCCTCGACCCCCTCGAGGGCAGCAGCTCTAGAGAGGTGGTACCCCATGGCTACACCCGATGTGCTGGATTTATCCGCCGATCCAGCACTTTTTGAGCAGACCGTCCCTCGGCAGTTGGTCCATCGGAGCGCGGTGTCCGAGGTGATGATCACCGGTTGGCGGGCCCTCGACGAGAAGACCTCCGTGGTCGCGGCCCAGTGGCCCCGGGCCCACGGCTTCTACGGACCGGCCGGGGGATGCCACGACCCGCTGCTGGCCGCCGAGACCATCCGCCAGGCGGGGCTCGTGGTGAGCCACGCGCAACTGGACTGCCCGCTCGACCGCCGTTTCCTCATGTGGGACCTGTCCTACGAGGTCAACCTCGCCGGCCTGGCCGTCGGCACCGGCCCCACCGACCTGACGCTCCGCTTCACCCGCAGCCAGGTGCGCCACCGGGGACGCACCCTCGCCGGGCTGCGCGGGCATGTCGACTTCTATCGGGACGGGCGGCTGGTCGGCATGGGCGAGGGCAGCTTCGACTGCGTGTCCCGGGCGGCCCACGACCGGCTCCGCGCGCCCAGCCTGGCCGGGCGGCCCGCGGGCGACCGGCCGCTCGCCGACCCGGTCGACCCGCGCCTGGTCGGCCGCGACCGGCCCTTCGACGTCGTCCTCGGCATGCCCCTCGACCGCACGCCCGAGGAGGGAGCCTGGCCGCTGCGGGTGGACCCCGCGCATCCGGTGCTGTTCGACCACAGCCTCGACCACATCCCTGGCATGGCCCTCATGGAGGCCATGCGGCAGGCGACGCTCGCCCTCACCCACCCGCTGCCGCTCGCCCCCGTCAAGATGTACGCCACCTTCACCCGGTACGTGGAGCTGTGGGGCGCCGCCGTCGTCCGCGCCCGCGTGGAGGGGGAGGCGAGCGGCGGCGAGGTGCCCGTCCGGGTCTCCGTCGAGCAGGACGGCGAGGTCGCCGCCGCCGGCCTGGTCTACGCCGGCCCGATCCCCTCCAGTGCCGTGACCGTCTAGGCCCGCCGGGTCGGCCGGGGGGCTCGATGCCCGGCACGCCACGCGGCGACGTACCTCAAGGTGCTCCCTCCGGAACCGCCCGCCGGTAGCGGCCGGCCAGCGCGCGGATCTCCGCGACGAGTTCGGGCGGCCCGGTGACCTCGAAGTCGGCACCGAGCATGCCGAGATAGCAGGCCAGCATCTGCGGTGTGTCCGAGCCGACCTCGGCCACGCAGGCGTCATCGCCCAGGGGTTCCACCCGGACGCCGGACGGCAGCCGGTCGCGCACGTGCTCGGCCGGTGCGCGGACCGTCACCCGTGCCCGGCACTGCCAGGTCGCCGTGGCCAGGCCGGTGGCGACATGACCGGCGAGGTCACCGCCGGGATGCTCGCGCGGGGTGAACCGCGGGCCGTTCGGTGTCAGCAGCCGCAGCCGGTCCACCCGGAAGGTGCGCCAGTCGGACCTCGCGACGTCCCATCCGACCAGGTACCAGCGGCCCCGGCTGTGCGCGAGCCGGTGCGGCTCCACCTCGCGGCGGCCGGTCGACCCGTCATGGCCGGCGTAGTCGAACCGGAGCCGCTCGTGGTCGCGCGAGGCCGCCGCGATCGCGGTGAGCGTATCGGCGTCCGCGCGGGGGCCCACGTGCGGAAGCGGGACGAGGTAGGTGTGCAGGCCGCTGACACGACGGCGAAGCCGTGAGGGCAGCATCTGCTCCAGCTTGGTGAGGGCACGCAGCGCCGCCTCCTCGATGCCGGTGACCGCTCCCTGTGTGGCGCCCACCCGCAGCCCGACCGCGACGGCGACCGCCTCGTCGTCATCGAGCAGCAGCGGCGGCAGCTCCGCACCCGCCCCGAGCCGGTAACCGCCGGTGACGCCCCTGATCCCCTCCACCGGATAGCCGAGACCGCGCAGGCGGTCCACATCGTTGCGCACGGTGCGCGCGGTGACGCCCAGACGCTCGGCCAGCTCCGGTCCGCTCCAGTCCCGCGGCGTCTGCAACAAGGAGAGCAGCCGCAGCAGTCGTTGTGCCGTGTCGGACATATTCCAAGTCTGCCCGGATACAGGAACGGAACGTTCCTGTATCCCTCCTAGATTCTCCGGCATGGAGAACACCACCGACATCCGCCCGTTCCGCGTCGACATCCCGCAGGCCGAACTGGACGACCTGCGCGACCGCATCGCCCGCGCCCGCTGGCCCCGGCAGATCCCCGGAACCGGCTGGGAGCGCGGCGTTCCCGCGGAGTACCTCAAGGAGTTGGCGGTCTACTGGGCCGACGGCTTCGACTGGCGCGCGCAGGAGAAGACGCTGAACGAGCACCCGCAGTTCGTGACCACGATCGACGGCCAGGACATCCACTTCCTGCATGTCCGCTCACCCGAGCCGGACGCGCTGCCGCTGATCCTCTGCCACGGCTGGCCGGGCTCGTTCGTGGACTTCCTGGACGTGATCGAGCCGCTGACCGATCCTCGCGCGCACGGCGGTGACCCGGCGGACGCGTTCCACGTCGTGATCCCGTCACTGCCCGGCTTCGGGTTCTCCAACCCGGTGCGGGAACCGGGCTGGGGCGACCTGTTCCGGGTGGCCGCCGCGTTCGGGGAGCTGATGAGCCGGCTCGGCTACCAGCGGTTCGCCGCGCAGGGCGGCGACGTCGGGGGTGGTGTGACCACGCTGCTGCCCATGGCCGCCCCGGGCCGCGTGGTCGCCACCCACATCAACGGTCCGTCGCCGTACCCGTTCGGGCCGCCCATCGAGCTGGACGGGCTGTCCGAGGCGGACCGGGCACGCGCCGAGCGGTTCAACGCCGCCCGCCAGGACGGTCTCGGCTATCTGCACCTGCAGTCCACCCGCCCGCAGACCCTGGCCTACTCGCTGAACGACTCGCCGATCGGACAGTTGGCGTGGATCGCGGAGAAGTTCAAGGAGTGGACCGACCCCGCCGCCGAACTGCCCGAGGACGCGGTCGACCGCGACCGGCTGCTCACCAACGTGAGCCTGTACTGGTTCACCGGCTCCGGCGCGTCCTCGGCCGACATCCTCTACGAGGGTATGCGCGCCTACCGCGAGATGGCCTCCGGGCCGTCAGGCGACGATCAGGCCGGGTGGCCGTCGGTGCCGGCGCCGCCGCAGGGGATCGCGGTGTTCGCGGCGGACATGACGATCCGCGCCCTCGCCGACCCGGGGAACACCGTCGACCACTGGTCGGAGTTCGACCGGGGTGGCCACTTCCCGGCGATGGAGACACCCGGCCTGTTCGTCAGCGACCTGCGCGAGTTCCTCCGCGTCGCGCGGTGATCCTGGCGGGCGGCGGACCAGGAGGGCCTGTCGCCCGCCGTCACGGGACGGGCGGGACGGACAGGTCAGGCGGTGCGCGACAATCTTCGTATGGCGGAAACGCTCTCCGGTGCGATCGAGTTGCCCGACGGCGTCTGGGTCCGCGGTCGCGGCCTGCGGCGGCCCCTGCCCGACGGGCCGGTGCCCGGCTACGGGCTCTACCTGGGCTCGGCGCGTCTCCAGCGCCGCCACCAGGACGCCCTGGCCTGGCCGCACGAATGGATCCGCTGGCCCGACTTCCTGCTGCCGGTGGACCGGCACGCCGCCGCGCGCGCCGTCATCCGCCTGCACGCCCACGCCCGTTCGGGCTCGCCGGTGGAGGTCGCCTGCGGCGGAGGCGTCGGCCGCACCGGCACGGTCATCGCCTGCCTGGCCACGCTCGCGGGGCTCGGGCCCGACGAGGCGGTCGCGTGGGTCCGCGAGCACCACCACCCGAGGGCGGTCGAGACGCCCTGGCAGCGGCGCTGGGTCGCCTGGTTCGCCGGCGAGCCCCCGGCCGATCCGCAGGACGGCCCGCCCGCCGGTGATGGTTGACCCGGCGGCCGGGGGCGGGGCATCGTAGGGTGGATGACCAGCGATGAGACGCGGGACGGGGTGCCGCTGACCAATCTCGGCGGGCCGCTGTTCGACGGGGCGAACGCGACCAAGCGCGATCTGGTCGACTATCTCGACGCGGTCCGCGACCGCATCCTGCCCGTGCTGCGCGACCGCCCGCTGTCGGTGCTCCGCGTGCGGCCGGGGCAGGCGCCGTTCATGCAGAAGAACGTCCCGAAGTACACCCCGTCCTGGGTGCGCACGGTGTCGGTGTGGGCCGAGACCTCCCACCGGCAGGTGTCCTACGCGCTGTGCGACGACCGGCGGACGCTGCTGTGGTTCGCCAACCAGCGGGCGGTGGAGTACCACCCGGCGCTGGTGCGCGGCGACCACGCCACCCACCTGGTGCTCGACCTGGACCCTCCGGAGGACAACGCCTTCCCGCTCGCCGTGCGGGCCGCCCGGCTCGTCCGGCAGGCGCTGGACGAGGCCGGGCTGGCGGGCGCGGTCAAGACCAGCGGGGCCAAGGGGCTGCACATCTTCGTCCCGGTGGCCGAGGGCGTCGCGATGGAGGACCTCGCCGCCGCGACCCGGGCGCTGGCCGCGCGGGCCGAGCGCGTCGACCCCGCGCTCGCCACGACGGCGTTCATCCGCGAGGACCGCGAGGGCAAGGTGTTCCTCGACTCCACGCGGGCCGGCGGGGCGACGGTGGTGGCCGCTTACAGCCCGCGCGTGCGGCCGGGCGCGCCGGTCTCCTTCCCCGTGGCCTGGGAGGACCTGCCCCGCGTGTCGCCGGCCGACTTCACCGTCCACACCGCGGCGCGGCTGCTCGGCGACGGCGACCCCTGGGCCGAGCTGATGCCCCCGCCCCAGCGGCTGCCGGACGACCTGGTCGAGCAGGGACACACCATCCCGGTGGCCAGGGTCCAGGCCATGCACGAGGGCAAGCGCCGCGCCCGCGCCCGCCGCGGCGAGTGACGCGCGGCGTCCGCTCGCCCCCGCCGGATCCCTCGTGTCGCGCAGTATCCTCGCGATCCTCGCGATCCTCGCGATCCGGCACAGAAAGGGACAAGGCGCCAATGACCACCGAACGGATCCCCCCGCCCGTGATCGGGGACGAGCGCGCGATGTTGCGCGGCTTCCTCGACTACCAGCGCGCGACGCTCGCCATGAAGTGCGACGGCCTGTCCGACGAGGAGCTGCGCCGTCGCTCCATGCCGCCGTCCACGCTGTCGCTGCTCGGGCTGGTGCGGCACATGGCCGAGGTCGAGCGCGCGTGGTTCCGCCGGGTGGTGGGCGGCGAGGACGTCCCGCTGGTCTGGTCCGACGAGGGCGACTACCAGGTCGCCTACGACGCGAGCGGGGCCACCCGGTCGCAGGCGTTCGCGGCCTGGCAGGCGGAGGTCGAGCACGCGCGCCGCATCGAGCTGCGGGCTCCGTCCCTGGAGGTCACCGCCCACGCCGCCCGGTGGGAGCAGGACGTGTCGCTGCGCCTGGTCATGCTCCACGTGCTGCTGGAGTACGCCCGGCACAACGGGCACGCCGACCTCATCCGCGAGGGCGTCGACGGCACCGTCGGCGCCTGAGCCCGCCCGCGGGGGCCGATGAGCGAGCGGCGACGCCCGGACACGAGGCATCACGAGCGCGCGGCGCGGCGCCGGGCCGGGCGCGAGGCACCACGAGCGGGCGGCGACGCCCGGAAACCGAGGGACCACGAGCGGGCGGCGCCGGGCCGGGCGCGGGGCCGCGCGCCGTCGGCCGGCTTCACAGGGGGGCTTTCCGGCGCGACCACCAGCGGGTTGAGCACGTTGGAAGAAGACGGCGGGGCCCGGGATCGTGAAAGCTTCATCCGGCGCCGCGCGGCCACGGACACCGAGACGTGGGCCGCCATACGCTGATCGATGATCCGACCGCCGCGACCGTGCCGCCTTCTCGGGCTCTGGAACGGTCCGCGGCTCCCCGATAGAAGGGCAACACATGTCGTCGCAGGAGAACACCGCGCATACGCCGGCACGGCGCCGGGGCCGCGGAAGGTTACGGGCGGGCGCGGTCGGCGCGCTCCTCGTCCTGGTCATGGGGCTGTTCACCACGGCCGCCGGCGCCGACCGCGCCGCGACCGAGCCGACCGAGGGGCCGGCCCGCTTCGCCCCCGGCTTCGTCCACGGCCGGGTGGCCGTCGACGGAGGCTTCGTCCACTACGTGCGGGGCGGGTCCGGCCCGGCCCTGGTGTTCATCCACGGCTGGCCGGAGACCTGGTGGATGTGGCGCAAGGTCATGCCCGAGCTCGCGCGCGACCACACGGTGATCGCCATCGACCTGCCGGGCCTCGGAGCCTCCTCCATCCCCACCGGCGGCTTCGACAAGGCCGCCGCCGCGCGGCGGGTGCGGCAGGCCGTCAACCGGCTCGGCTTCACCCAGGTGCAGCTCGTCGGGCACGACTTCGGCGCGCTGATCGCCTACCCGTACGCCCGCGACTTCCCCGGCGAGGTGACCCGCCTGGCCGTGCTGGAGACGCCCCTGGCGGGCTTCGGCCTGGAGGACCTCTACGGGATCAGCTGGCACTTCCGCTTCAACATGTCGCCGAAGCCCATTCCCGAGACGATCATGGACAACGACGACGTCCCGACCTACCTCGGCATGATGTTCCAGTTCAGCAAGCACCCTGAGCTGATCGACCGCGAGACCTACTACGCCGCCTACGCCGACCCGGCGCGGCGCAGCGCCGGGTACGAGTACTACCGGGCGTTCCCGGCGGACGCCGAGAACAACAAGGCGAACGCGAGCACGCGGCTGCCCATGCCGGTGCTGGCGATGGGCGGGGAGTTCTCCTTCGGCCCCGGCGTCGGCGCCTCCTTCTCCCAGGTCGCCGACGACGTGCGGCCGGTGGTGGTCCCCGACGCCGGGCACTACATCCCCGAGGAGAACGCGCCCTTCCTGACCGACTGCGCCAAGCTGTTCTTCGGCGCCACCGCCACCACGCCGGACCGGGCGGAACTGGCCGGCTGCGTCCGCTGATCCCCTGGATGTGCCCGGCCCCTTACGGCGCCGGGCACATCGCCGTTTTACATAAGGCCATATTCCGATGGTTTTGGTAGGGTATGCGGGTGGATTTCGACTTCACCATGGCGATCGGCTCGTTCCTGGTCGCCATCGTCGTCGGCCTGACCGGCATGGGCGGCGGCGCACTCATGACGCCCATGCTCGTCACCTTCTTCGGCGTCCCCCCGCTGGCCGCCGTCTCCAGCGACCTGGTCGCCGCGGCGGTGATGAAGCCCGTCGGCAGCCTGGTCCACCTCCGCAGAGGCACCGTCCATCTCAGGATGGTGGGCTGGCTGTGCGCGGGCTCGGTCCCGGCCGCGTTCTGCGGCGTGCTGATCGCCCGGGCGCTCGGCGACGGCGAGGACGTGCAGAAGGTGATCCAGAAGGCGCTGGGCGTCGCGCTGCTGATCGCCGCCACCGGCCTGGCCGTGCGGGGCTACCTGGCCATGCGCGACAACGCCGAGCGCAGGACCGCGGCCACCGGACGGCGCACCGCCGAGCCGGGCGAGCCGGCCGCCACCGCTCCGCCCGCCGCCGTCCCGGTGCGTCCCCTGCCGACCGTCGTGATCGGTGTCATCGGCGGGCTCGTGGTCGGCATGACCTCGGTCGGCTCCGGCTCGCTGATCATCGTGGCACTGCTCGCCGTCTACCCGGCGCTCAAGGCCAACCAGCTCGTCGGCACCGACCTGGTGCAGGCCGTCCCCCTGGTCATGTCGGCGGCGATCGGGCACCTGATCTTCGGCGACTTCCAGCTCTCGGTCACCGTCGCGCTGCTGGCCGGCTCGATCCCGGGCGTGTACATCGGCTCGCGCATCTCCTCGCGGGCGCCGGGCGGGCTGATCCGCCGCGCGCTGGCGTTCGTGCTGCTCGCCTCGGCGCTGAAGATGTTCGACGTCTCGACCACGGCGACCGTCTGGGTGCTCGTCGGCGTGCTGGTCGCCGCGCCGGTGTTCTGGATGTTCCTGCGCACCCGGCACGGGCTGCCCGCGCTGCCCTGGTCGCGTGGCGCCGCCACGCCGGCCGAGACCGGCCGGCCGCCGGCCGACCTGTAACGGGGCCTCGCGGGCGGTCGTAACGGACCTCGCGGGCGGTCGTAACGGGCCTCGCGGGCGGTCCTGCGGCCGTGCGACCAGGCCCGGCGAAATCACCGGAAAAAAGTGCCGCGCCCGGGGAACCTCGGCAACTCATGCTCGTTGTACACGGTGCACAGCGTTTCGACGTCCCCCCTTGGAGTAGCATTCATGCGCAAACTTCTCCTGCCCGTCGCGTTCGCCGCCGGTGTATTCCTGCTGGCGCCGCAAAGCGCCCAGGCCGCCACCAGCGCCACCTCCGCGTCGTCGGCCACGGAGACGGTCTCGCAGCTCAGGTCCCGGGTCACCGTCTCCTACCCCAAGGCGATACGGCGGGGCTGGCCCGCTCGCTATACCTTCAAAGTCACCAATCCGAACCAAATAAACAACGACGCGCTCGTCCTGCGCACCGACCTGCCGCACGGCGTCGTGTCAAAGGTGCGTTTTGTGACAAAACCGGGCGGCGCCTCCTGCGGAACCCGCAAACGGAATTCGGCCGGGAACTACGAGATCTACTGCCTGGTGCGCTCGCTCAACCACAGCAGGATCACCATGTCGTTCAACGTCTGGATCTCCACCAGGTACGGCGGCAAGTTCAGGGCCAACCACTACTGGGCCCCCGTGAGCCTCGGCGGCGGCAGCGTCCGCGACCACGTCGAAGAGCTGACCAGAGACGACCTCATCGGCCGCAGCTGGACGAAGATCGTCTGACCGCCCCGGCCCCCACGCCGAGCCCCCGTCGCGCGACGCGGCGGGGGCTTCGGCCGCCCGGGTGGACCCGTACGGCGGTACGGCATCGGATGAGTCACCGGCGGATGACGCCAGGCGGATGACGCTAGGCGGCGAGAGTGTCCAGGACGCCTTGGCCGTACTTGGCGAGTTTGTTCTCGCCGACGCCGCTCACCTTGCCCAGCTCGTCCAGCGAGGTGGGCATCATGGTGGCGATCTCGCGCAGGGTGGCGTCGTGGAAGATGACGTAGGCGGGCACGCCCTGCTCCTTGGCGGCGGCCGCGCGCCAGGCGCGCAGCCGCTCGAAGACCGGCACGGCCTCCTCGGGGAGGTCGGCGGGGGCGCCCTTGGCGGTCTTGGCGGCCTTCGCCGCGGCGCGCGCGGGGCGCTCGGGGTCACGGCGCATCGGCACCTCGCGGCGGCGGCCCAGCACCTCGCCGCTCGCCTCGGTCAGCACCAGGGTGCCGTAGTCGCCCTCGACCGCGAGGAGCCCCTGGGCCAGCAGCTGACGCACCACGGCCCGCCACTCGGACTCGCCGAGCTCGGTGCCGACCCCGAACACGCTCAGCGAATCGTGCCCGTGCTGGACGACCTTGGGGGTCGTCCGCCCGAGGAGGATGTCGATGATCTGGCCGGCGCCGAACTTCTGCCGCCGCTCGCGCGCCAGGCGCACGACGGTGGACAGGAGCTTCTGCGCGGCGATGGTGCCGTCCCAGGACTGCGGCGGGGTCAGGCAGGTGTCGCAGTTGCCGCACGGGACGCCCTTCTGGCCGAAGTACTCGAGCAGGCGGGCGCGGCGGCACTCGACCGTCTCGCACAGGGCCAGCATGGCGTCGAGGTGGGCGGCGAGGCGGCGGCGGTGGGCGTCGTCCCCCTCTGAGGTGTCGATCATCTTGCGCTGCTGGACGACGTCCTGGAGCCCGTAGGCGAGCCAGGCGGTGGAGGGCAGGCCGTCGCGCCCGGCGCGGCCGGTCTCCTGGTAGTAGCCCTCGACGGACTTGGGCAGGTCGAGGTGGGCGACGAAGCGGACGTCCGGCTTGTCGATGCCCATGCCGAAGGCGATGGTGGCGACCATGACCAGGCCGTCCTCGCGCAGGAACCGCGACTGGTTGCCGGCGCGGGTGCGCGCGTCGAGGCCCGCGTGGTAGGGCAGGGCGGCGACGCCGTTGGCGACCAGGAACTCGGCGGTCTTGTCGACCGAGGCCCGCGACAGGCAGTAGACGATGCCGGCGTCGCCGGCGTGCTCGGTGCGCAGGAACGCGAGGAGCTGCCGCTTGGGGTCGCTCTTGGGGACGACGCGGTACTGGATGTTCGGCCGGTCGAAGCTCGCGACGAAGTGGCGGGCGTCGCGCAGGTTGAGCCGCGCGGCGATCTCGGCGTGGGTGGCCGGGGTGGCGGTCGCGGTGAGGGCGATGCGCGGCACGTCGGGCCAGCGTTCGTGCAGCATGGACAGCGCGAGGTAGTCGGGCCGGAAGTCGTGCCCCCACTGGGCGACGCAGTGGGCCTCGTCGATGGCGAACAGGGAGATGGCGCCGCGGTCGAGCAGCCGCAGCGTGGCGTCCACCCGCAGCCGCTCGGGGGCGAGGTAGAGCAGGTCGAGCTCGCCGGCGAGGAAGGCGGTCTCGACCTGGCGGCGCTCGTCGATGTCCTGCGTGGAGTTGAGGAAGCCCGCCCGCACGCCGAGCGCCGTCAGGGCGTGGACCTGATCTTGCATGAGGGCGATCAGCGGCGAGACGACGATGCCCGTGCCCTCGCGCACCAGCGCGGGGATCTGGTAGCACAGCGACTTGCCGCCACCGGTGGGCATGAGCACCAGCGCGTCGTGACCGGCGACGACGTGGTCGATGATCTCTTGCTGACCCTCGCGGAACGACGCGTAGCCGAACACGCGGCCGAGCACCCGCAAGGCGTCCGACGCCTGGAGGCCATCGTCGAGGGAGGTCATCGCGTCATTCTATGAGCCGCCCACACCCCCCGAAGGCGAACGGCCCTCCTTGTGGACGACCGTCCAGGACCATGCTCTGCTTGTGGACGACCGCTCGCGCCCGAACTCCTTGGGCGACCGCCGAGTTCGCCGTGCGTGGACGCCCCGACCCCGGCCTGTCTCTTCGGAGGAGCGCCCGGCCGGTGGGGGCCGGTTTCCCTATAACGGCCGCTGATCCAGATATGGGACGGTATTTACATCTTTTGTCAACTGAGGTAACAGTGATCTGCGCATGATCGGCGCGCATCCCCCGGAGGTACACCTTGCGGCGATCGTCCAGATTGCTCGGCGCCATCGGCATCTCCCTGGCGCTGACCGCCACGACCGGCGGCGTCGCCGCCGCCCACGCCGTGCCCCGCATCAGCGTCGTCGACGGCCGCACCCAGCCCGTCTTCTCCTACGCCGGCGCCGTCCGCGAGCACATCAGGGTGGAGACCCCGGTCGACAGCGACGGGGACGGCAGGAACGACCTGGCCGCCGTGGACCTCGTCCGGCCCAGGGAGACCGAGCAGGGCCTGAAGGTCCCGGTCATCATGGACGAGAGCCCGTACTACGACACCGTGGGACGCGGCAACGAGGCCGAGCACAAGGGGTACGACGCCTCCGGCCTGCCGGTCAAGTTCCCGCTGTTCTACGACAACTACTTCGTGCCGCGCGGGTACGCCGTCCTGCTGGTGGACATGCTCGGCACCACCAGGTCCGACGGCTGCCCGGACGTGGGCGCCGCCGCCGACATCGCGGCGGGCAAGGCCGTCATCGACTGGCTGAACGGCCGGGCCAAGGGCTACAACCCCGACGGCAGCCCGGCCATGGCGAGCTGGGCCACCGGCAAGGTGGGCATGGTCGGCAAGTCCTACGACGGGACGCTGCCCATCGCGGTGGCGGGCACCGGCGTCCAGGGGCTCTCGACCATCGTCCCCATCTCGGCGATCAGCAGCTGGTACCGCTACACCCGCATGAACGGGGTGCTCTACACCGAGGACTACATGCCGTGGCTCGCGGAGACCATCGACTCCGACCCACCGGCCAAGTGCGCCGCCATGCGGCAACGCCTGCACGAGGGCCAGGAGGACGCGACGGGGAACTACAACGCCTTCTGGGCCGAGCGCGACTACCTCAAGGGCAGCCTGGCCGACGTGAGCAAGGTGCGGGCCAGCGTGTTCGCCGTGCACGGGCTCGGCGACACCAACGTCAAGACCGACAACTTCAGCACCTACTGGGAGGCCCTCGCCCGGCGCGGCGTGCCGCGCAAGCTGTGGCTGTCGCAGTACGGGCACGTCGACCCGTTCGACTACCGGCGCGAAGAATGGGTCGACACGCTGCACGCCTGGTTCGACCAGTGGCTCCACGGCATCGACACCGGCGTCCTGCGACAGCCCAGGGCGGACGTGCAGGTGGCGCCCGCGCAGTGGGTGAGGCAGGCCGACTGGCCGGCCCGCTCGCTGGACCTGCCGCTGTGGCTGCGCCCCGGCCAGGACGCGCAGGGAAGCCTCGGACCGCTGCCCGCGCGCGGGGGCACGACCGCGAGCTTCACCGACGACCCGTGGCAGACCGAGGACCAGATGGTCTCCGACCCGACGGCCGCCTCCCCGAACCGGCTGGTGTTCCTCACCCCGCCGCTGAAGCGGGCCGTACGGATCTCCGGCACCCCGCAGATGGACATCCGCGCCAAGGTGGACCGCCCGGGGGTGAACCTGACCGCCCTGGTGGTCGACTACGGCGAGGACGAGCGGCTGGACTTCTACAACTCCGGCGGCGGCATAAGGACGCTGGCCGACGAGAGCTGTCACGGCGAGAGCACGGCCGACGACGACGCCTGCTACCGGCGGACCGGGACCGTCACCACGCGCCTGCCGCTGGAGATCGTGGCCCGCGGCTGGCTCGACGCCCGCAACCGCCGCTCCCTCACGACCTCGCAGGATCTGACGCCCGGCAAGGAGTACCGGCTGACCTGGGACACGCTGCCGGCCGACTCCGTCGTCAAGGCGGGCCACCGCCTCGCGGTCGTCCTGGCCGCGAGCGACGCGAGCGAGACCATGACCGACCCGGCGGACCCGGCCCCGGCGACGGTGACCGTCGACCTGTCCGGCAGCCGGATCCGGCTGCCGCTGGCCGCGCCCCCGGCGGGCCAGGACTCCGCCCCGGCGACGACCATGGAATTCGCCCCGGCTCCTGCCGAGGGACGGTGGCGCGGGCCCAAGGACGTCGTGCTGCCCCGGCCCTCGCGCGACCTGTTCTGATCTCCACCCCGGCAAGGGCGCTCCCGCCCTCGCCGGGGGCTCCGCTCCCGCGCCCGGCGGCGCGGGAGCGGGGTCAGAAGGTCCTGCCGGTGATGTAGTCGGTCAAGGCGAGCGCGGCGCCGGCGACGTCGCGGACGGGGTGGCGCTTCTCGGCCGACTGCCAGGAGTAGTACGCGCCCCCGTACCCGACGAAGACCCACAGGGGCAGCCCCACGTCGGGGCGGTGGACCAGCAGCGCGGGCATCTGCTCGCGCAGTTCGGCGTCCACGCCGAGGGCGGTCAGTGACTCGTGCAACCGCAGCAGCTTGGCCCGCTCGTCGCGGGCCTCGGAGGTCGTGCCGCCGGTCGCCTCCCGAATGGTGATCGCGTCCATGTACGTCCTTCCACACACCCCGCAGTGCCGGGACGGCCGGTGGGCGTCGGCTCCGTACTGCGCTGGAAGGCCTTCGCCCCACCGAAATGCCTTATTTAAGACAAACACCGCCCCCCGCGCCCGGAGACCCCACCGGCGCCCCACACTGTCGCCGCCGCGTCCCCCTACGGCCGGGCCCCGCCGCGATAGCTCCATGGCGGGCCGCGATAGAAGTCCAGGTGGCGCCTATCGGCCGCGGGTCCGCCCGTCACCCCTGAGCACCATGGTGTTGAATTGGCGGGTGACGACGATCGCGCCCACCGGAGAGCAGCACACCATCGAGGCCGGCGGCCTGCGCGCCGTCGTCACCGAGGTCGGAGCGGGCCTGCGCTCCCTCACGCACGACGGCCGGCCGCTCGTCATGGGCTACTCCGAGCACCGGACCCCGCCCGGGTCGGCGGGGGTGCCCCTGCTGCCCTGGCCGAACCGCATCCAGGACGGGCGCTACACCTTCGACGGCCAGGAGCGGCAGCTCGCGTTGACCGAGCCGAAGTTCGGCAACGCGGCGCACGGCTTCACCCGCACGCTGCCCTGGCGGGTGCTCACGCGCGACGAGGCGTCCATCACGCTGGGCCTGCGGCTGTTTCCGCAGACCGGCTACCCCCACATCCTCGACCTTTCGGTCGCCTACACCCTGGACGGCTCGGGCCTCGCGGTCGAGATCGGGGCGGTCAACCTCGGGGACACCCCCGCGCCGTACGGCTTCGGCGCCCACCCCTACCTGACGGTCGGCGAGCCGCTCGACGGGGCCGTGCTCACGCTCCCCGCCGCCGAGTGGGTCGCCGTGGACGAACGCAAGATCCCGGTCGGCAGGCGCCCGGTGGAGGGCACCCCGTACGACTTCCGCGCCGCCCGCCCGATCGGCGAGCTGTCCCTGGACACCCCGTTCACCGACCTGACCCGCGACGCCGACGGGCGCGTCCGGGCGCGGCTCGCCACCGCCGACGGCACGCGCGGCGTGGAGCTGTGGGGCGGCGAGGGGGTCGAATGGCTCCAGCTCTTCACCGGCGACTCCTTGTCCGGGAAGCACCGGCGCGGCGGCCTGGCCGTAGAGCCGATGAGCTGCCCGCCCAACGCCTTCCGCACCGGCGAGGACCTCATCCGCCTCGCCCCCGGCGAGAGCGTCGCCCACCACTGGGGCATCACCCCGTTCCAGCGCTGAGGCCGCCTCCGGCCCGGCCGGACACCCCGGACACCCCGGGCACCTCGCCGGCCCCGCCGGGCGCCCCGGGCACCTCGCCGGCCCCGCCGGGCGCCGGGCTCCACGGCCCGGCCCCGGCGGCCGGCGATCGGCCTACTTGCGGGCGCTGATCAGCGCGAGGGGGTTGTCCGGGGCGTCGGCCTTGGCCTTCTCCATCCGCTCGCCGAGCTCCTGGAGCTTGTTGCGGCCCATGGCCTCCCGCACCTGCGGGAACCACTCCTGCTCCTCTTCCTCCACGTGGTGGCGGACGTTCTCCATCAGGACCGTCATCTTGGCGTCGTACCGTTCGTCCTGCGGGTCGAGGTCGCGCAGCTCCGACAGCATCCAGACCACGACGTGGTGCTCCTCGACGCTCTCCAGCACGTGCTCGGCGGTGTCGGGGACGTCCTGACGGGCCGTCGGGTAGAAGATCTCCTCCTCGATGTAAGCGTGCGTCGTGAGCTCGCGGATGACCTGCTCGACGATCCGCTGCTTCTCCTTGTAGGCCTTCTCGCCCGCCTTCTCGAACTCCTTGAACAGCTTCTCGACGGTCTTGTGGTCGTCCTTCAACAGCACGATGGCGTCCATCGACGGCCTTCCCCTCTGACTCGTGTGGTCCTGGTTACCTCGCTTCCTCCTGAGAGAGATTTAAACCCGCAGGCAGGAGATCGCACCGACACCAAGCGTCATCGTGCCTTCACCAGCCGTGGCGGTCCTTCCCGCCTCCGGCGTGTGACCATGGAGGCATGGCCGAGACGATGACCGCCTGGGTGGTACGCCGACCCGGGCCCATGTCCAGCGGGCCCCTGGAGCGCGTGCGGCTGCCCATCCCCGCCCCGGCCCCGGGCGAGGTGCTGGTGGAGGTCGAGGTCTGCGCCGTCTGCCGTACCGACCTGCACCTCGCCGAGGGCGATCTGCCGCCCGAACGCCCGGACACCGTGCCCGGGCACGAGGTCGTGGGCCGGGTCGTCGCCCAGGGCGCCGGCGTGCGGCGGCCGGCGACCGGCACCCGGGTCGGAGTCGCCTGGCTGCACTCCACCTGCGGCGAGTGCCGCTACTGCCTGCGCGGCTCGGAGAACCTGTGCCCGAACGCGAGCTACACCGGCTGGGACGTCAACGGCGGGTACGCCCAGTACGTCACCGCACTGGAGGACTACGTCTACGAGCTGCCCGAGGACCTGCCCGCCGAGCGGCTCGCCCCACTGCTGTGCGCCGGCATCATCGGCTACCGCGCTCTGGCCCGCGCCGATCTCCCGCCGGGCGGCCGTCTCGGCGTCTACGGCTTCGGCGCCTCGGCGCACCTGGTCGCGCAGGTGGCGATCGCGCAGGGCGCGGCGGTGCACGTGCTGACCCGCTCGCGGCGCGCCCAGGAGCTCGCGCTGGAGCTCGGAGCGGCCTCCGCGGGCGGGGCGTACGACGCCCCGCCCGAGCCGCTGGACGCCGCGATCCTGTTCGCGCCGGTCGGAGACCTGGTCCCGGTGGCCCTGAAGGCGCTCGACATGGGCGGCACGCTCGCCGTGGCGGGGATCCACCTCACCGACATCCCCTCGCTGACCTACGAGGAGGACCTGTTCTACGAGCGCACGCTGCGCAGCGTCACCGCCAACACCCGCGAGGACGGCCGCGCGTTCCTCAAGCTGGCCACCCGCCATCCGCTGCGCGTCACCACGGTCCCCTACGACTTCGACCGCGCCGACCAGGCTCTCGCCGACCTCGCTGCCGACCGCGTCACCGGCGCCGCCGTCCTGCGCCTGCCCGGCTGAGGCCCACGCCGCCCCCGGACGGCCGGCCCCGTGGTCCTCGCCGGACGCTCGTTCGTTACCGCGCGTCAGCGGCCGGGAGGTTCGACGCCGGGCGGTCGTCCCCGGGCGTCAGCGGCCGGGAGGTTCGACGCCGGGCGGTCGTTCCGGGGGCGTCAGCGGCCGGAGATGCGGCGGGCGGAGGTTCCTGGCGGGGTGCGGGGCGGCGGCGGGGGGACGTTCCTGGCGTCAGGGGGGTGAGGGGCGGCGGCGGAGCAGTTCGACGACGGCGGTGATGTCGGCGTCCCGCCACCCCTCGGACGCCGCCTCCTCGTACCGCCGTTGCACCAGCCGGGCGATCGGCGGCGAGACGCCGTTGGACTCGGCGACCTCGGTGAGCAGCCGCACGTCCTTGGCGCCGAGCGAGGTGGCGAACCATCCCTCGTGGCGCCCGGCGATGAGGTCGTCGAGCCGGTTGTGCAGCCCCGGCGCCACGGTGGGCCAGCTGCGCAGGACCTCGCGCAGCAGCGTCCTGTCCAGGCCGGCGGCCTCGGCCGTCGCGACCACCTCGCCGAGCACCGCGATCCCGGCCATCAGCAGGTAGTTGTTGAGCAGCTTGAACGCCGAGGCCTCCCCAGGGTCGGCGCCGCAGTACCAGTGCGCGGAGAACAGCCGTGACCAGATGGGCTCCAGGCGCTCGGCCAGCGCGCGGTCGCCGCCGACCAGCCCAGCGGCCGACCCGCTCAGCACCGCCTGCGGCGCCCCGAGGATCGGCGCGGCGAGGAAGCGCCGTCCGGGCGCCAGCTCACGCAGGCGGCGCGAGGCCTCCGGCGAGACGGTGCTCATGTCGACCACGACCCTGGACCCGTCCGACCCGTCGGAGCCGCTTGCACCGCCGGACGCACGGGAACCGTCAGAACCGCTGGAACGAGGGGAACCGGGGTCGCGGGTGTCCTGCGCCGGGGGCCCGTCGCCGGGGCCGGTCAGGGCGGACATCACCTCCAGGGCGGCCCGCTCGTCGGTGAGCGACATCAGCACGGCCTCGGCGTCCCTCGCGGCCTGCCGGGGGGAGGACGCCTCGACCGCTCCGGACTCGACCACCTCGGCCGCGCGCCCCGGCGTCCGGTTCCAGACGGTGACGTGGTAACCCTGGGCCAGCAGCCTCGCGGCCACGGCCCTGCCCATGTTGCCCATCCCCAGCACGGCCACGCGCATGCGCGATCCCCCCTCGCCTCCATTGTCGCGGGCGCCTCCCGGCGGGCCCGGGGGGAGGGGGTGGCTCACGGCCCGCGGGCGTGGGTCACGGCACCGGCGTGTATGCGAAATCCCCGATGAAGTCCACGGTCATCTGCCCAGTCGGAAGATCCACCGTCAACGATCCGAGGTTCCGCCGTCTCACAGTGTCGGCGCGTGGTGCGGGAACATCTCCGCCGAGGGCGCCGCGACGAGGGGCTTCATCGCCTCCTGGAGCGCCCAGGCCTCCTTGAGCAGCAGCCGGCGGTCTCGCGGCTCGCAGTCGGCGTCCACCACGACGTTGTCGCCCTCGAAGCGCGGGAACACGTGGATGTGGGCGTGGAACACATCTTGCAGCGCGACCTCGCCGTCGGCCACGAAGATGTTGACGCCCTCACATCGCAGCCCGGAGCGGCGCAGACCCCGCGCCACCCGCTGGGCCAGGCGCCACATGTGCGCGCCGATCTCCTCGTCGAGGTCCTCCAGCCCGCCGGCGTGGACGCGCGACACCACCAGGGCATGTCCCGGGTTCACCGGGTTGCCGTCCATGACGACGATCGCGGTCTCGTCCTGGAAGACCAGGCTCGCCTCGGCCCGTCCCGCGAGAATGTCGCAGTAAGCGCACGGATCGAGTGATACGTCCATATCTGTATGTTCCTCCGCGCCCGAACGAGCCCTCCACCGGGGTGCCATGAGCATCCGAGCTCCCCCGGCCCGGCCCGCGGGCGCCCCCGATGATCTCCGTCAGTCGACGCGGCGTCGGGCGCCCCGATGATCTCCGTCAGTCGACGTAGCGGCGGGCGCCCCGATGATCTCCGTCAGTCGACGTAGCGGCGGGCGACCGAGGTGCGCTGCGGCTCCTCCAGCAGGCGCAGCCCCCGCTCCACGTCCATCGGCACGACCCGCCGTTCCCTCAGCACCCACGGCAGCCCGGCCAGCGCCGCGCCCACCGCCGAGACGCTCGCCCGGTCCTTGGGGATCGACCGCAGGACGGCCACCGTGCGGCGGAGCGCGTCGAACGCGGGGCGCCGCAGCCAGGCGGTCCACAGGGTGTTGCGGATGCCGAGCCTGCGCCGCTGCCTGCGGTCTCGGACGGTGGACGCGGCGTGGTGCACGACGACGTCCTCCGCCCAGCACAGCCACCACCCGCGGGCCGCCAGGTCGAGGCTGAGCAGTTCCTCCTCCCCGCCCAGCCACAGCCTCGGCGAGAACCCGCCGGCCTCGCGGAACGCGGTCACCCGCAGCATGGACGCCCCGGCGAGGATGCTCAGCAGCGCCGGGCCGGGCAGCCACGGCGGACCGGGGACCGGCGAGTAGCGCAGTTCAGGCGTGATCGGATCTTCGCGCAGCGACGGCTCCACCAGGATGCGGCCGGTGACCGACGCCAGCCGAGGATGCGCGTCCAGCAGGTCGGCGGCCCTGGACAGTGCGCCCGGCTCCCACCAGGTGTCGTCATCGCAGAAGGCCACGTATGGCGTCATGACCTCCTGCACCGCCACGTTACGGGCGACGGCCCCGAGGTTGTGCGGGCTGCGGATCAGCCGCACCCCCGGGAAGTCCCGCGCGACCGCGTCCGCGCTCCCGTCACGCGAGCCGTTGTCCACGACGATCACGCCAGGACGCTCGGGCAGCGCCGTCATGTGCCCCAGCGTGCGCAGCAACTCCTCCCGCCGGTCCATGGTGATCACCACGACCGTGACGCGCCCGTCCCCGGGGGTCATGAAGGGACCCCGGCGCCCGGGACGTCCCTCCCTCCGGGCGCGGCGGTGTGCCCGGCCTCCCGCTCGGCGGGGCGGGCGCCGGACTCCAGCAGCCGTGCGGCGGCCTCGACGTGGGCGGGCAGGCGCCGCCGCCCGGCGATCACGAGGGGCACCCGGAGCAGGGCGGACAGCAGGGCCTGTCCGCAGGCGGGGTCGCGCGGCGCACGGGCGGCCAGGCCCGCGGTCTCGCGCAGCACCACTCCCGCCGGACGGCGCAGCCACACGGTCAGCAGGGCGTTGCGCGCCTGCACCCGGCGCCGGCCCGCCGCCGGCTCGCGCAGAGGCGACGGCTCGTGGACGGCGACGACGTCCGGCACGTGGCACCGGTCCCAGCCGAGCGCCGCCAGGTCGTAGGCGAGCAGTTGCTCCTCACCGGGGAAGAACAGCACGGGGCTGAACCCCCCGGCCTGCAGGAACGCCTGGCGGCGCACGACCGACCCGCAGGCGAGGAAGCCCAGCACCGGCGGCCCCGGCTGGTCAGGGCCGCCGCGCAACGGCGTGGCCGCCAGCATGGCGTTGATCGGGTCGGGCGCGCGTTCCGGACCCACCAGCATGCTCGCCGCGATCAGGCCGAGGCGGGGGTGGGCGTCGAAGGTCTCGGCGGCCAGCCGCAGCGCGCCGGGCTCCCACCAGGAGTCGTCGTCGCTGAAGGCGACGTAGGGCGTGCGGGCGGCCAGCACGCCGATGTTCCTGGCGGGCGCGCCGAGGTTGTGGTGCAGCCGGATCACCTCGGCCTCGGGGAAGGCCGCGCGGACCCGCTCGGCGGCGCCGTCGGAGGAGCCGTTGTCCACCACGATCACCGGGGGACGTTCCGGCAGGGCGCGCAGGCGCTCCAGCGTGCGCAGGAGCTCCTCCCGGCGGTTCCTGGTGGCGATGACCACGGTCACCGGCACGGAGCCGGCGCCGAGGTCCTCCTCGGACGTCGTCGTCACGGCCCTCACCCCCTGATGCGTGGAAACCTCTCGTCGCGACCCATAACCGGCCGCAAGGCCCACAAACCCCACAGCCTCTCCACGACCACGCCATCCCCCGCCACCACCGGCCTGGGCGCTTGGGACGTCAGCGGTGGCAGCGGCCGGGGGTCAGGCGCGAGACCTCCCAGCCCGCGCCGTCGAAGGGGGACATGAACTGCGACAGCAGGTCAAGGACGTACCCCTGCGCCTGGCCGCCCGCGTCGAGCAGGCTGACCACCTGCGGCCCGTCCGCGCCGCGCAGCGTGATCGCGTTCGCCCGGGGGGCGGCGGCCAGGCCGGGCCTGGTGCCGATCGACAGGCACGCGATCGGCGTCGACCCCACCTTGAGCGCCTGTTCGGCGCTGATCGGCCGGGTCCGCTGGTCGTAGCGGCGGAACGAGAGCGAGGTCGCGCGGCCCAGCCTCACGGTGTCGGAGAAGGCGTCCCTGCCGATCCCGCGGGCGACGCGGACCTTCAGCCGCACGTCGGGACGCAGGTCCACCCCGTCCGCCCGCAGGTCCAGGTGGTCATAATTCCCCTCAAAGCCGGGCGACACGTACCCCAGCTCGGCGGGCGCGTCGATCCCGAAGGGGACCCTGCCGGGCCGGATCCTCAGCCACGACACGCCGTGGACGCCCAGCGAGACGTCGCGGATCACGCTGCGGCCCAGCCCGAACCCGCCCCGCATCTGGAAGGCGAGGAAGCCGCTGGTGTAGGGGATGTCCTTGCGCACGCTGATCCGCTGCCGCGCGACCGGGCTCACCGACAGGCCTGCGTGGACCTCCAGCAGCCGGGTGGGCACCGGCTTGGACGTCAGCTCGACCGACAGATCGGGATTTATTCGGATAGTCGCCTCGGAGGCCAGATCGCGCACCGCGAACGAGGCGCCCAGCACCTCCCCCTGCGCCGGCCGGTACACCCTCCCGACCAGCCCGCCCTCGACGGCGAACAGCCCGTCCAGCGTGTTGGCCCCGCCGTCCGCCCGGTAGGACAAGCCCGGCACGCGCAGCCCGCCGTCCCCCGCATCCCCGCCGTCGACGGTGAACGCGGCCGGCACATCCGTGAACCGCACCACCCCCGACACCGGCCGCACCCCCACCCCTGTCGGGACGACCGCGCCTCTGGCCCGTGACCCGGGCGGGACGACGGTGACCTTGGCCTCCAGTCGCTTCACGGGGGCGGAGTTCTGCACCCGGAGATGGGTCTTCCGCCCGTACGCGCCGTCGATCGCGACCGCCGCCGGAACCGGATCGACCACGGTCAGTGCCCGCACGACGCCGTACGAGGTTCCGGTATCGGCCTCCACCGCCGCGCGCAACGAGGTGAGCGTCGCGGCCGGTTCCACCCGGTAGTTCACCCTGATCACGTTCGCGTTCCGGCCGTCCGCGTCCTTGCCGAGCCCGGTCTCGAACGGGCCGACCGACATGCCGGTGACCTCCCGCGGCAGCCCGTCCAGCGTCGCGTACGCCCTGATCGGCACCGGGGCGACCACCTTGCTCGCCAGGTAGACCGCGAGCCGCCGGTCCGAAGGGCGGTACCCGGAGAAGGAGAAGGTCTTCCGGGCCAGGTCCACGGTCGCCTTCGCGGGCAGGCCCCTGAGCCGCACGAACCCGCGGACGCCGAAACAGCGCCTGCCCGCGGGCCCCGCCGCCGGACTCTGGACGGTGCCACCGGCGGCCGGCGGTCCGCCCAGGCAGAAGGCGCCCTGGTCGGCGGCGCAGCCCGCGGCGCCGGGAACGCAGCCGCCGTCGACCAGGGACAGGCCGCTCGCCACCTCCGGCACCCCGGGGATCGCGCCGATCGCCGCCGCCTTGCCCAGCCACACCTGCGCTTTCAGGTCCATCCGGCGTCCGGCGGCGCTGTAGGTGACCGGCCCGCCCGGGACGGCCGACACCTCGACGTCACCCGGGACCGGCCCCAGCGTCCCGAGCACCCCGAAGCGCAGATCACCTTCCAACCGCACGTCCGCATCCAACGCCACCCCCCGCCCCGCGCCCCCACCCGCCGCCGGGGAGCCACTCCCAGCAGCCGGTGAACCACTCGAAGCCGCCGGAGAACCGTTCCGAGCCGCCGGGGAACCACTCGAAGCCGCCCGAGAACCGTCCCGGACCACCGGTGAACCACTCCGAGGCGCCGGGGAACCGTTTCGAACCGCCGGGGAACCGCTCTGGAAGGACGCCTTGAAGCCGCCACCGCCACCGCCGAACCGGGCGCCGGTCAGACCGTCCACGCGGACGCTGCCATCCAGGTCACCGGTGGAGCGGTCGTAGTGCACGGCCAGATGCGGGCCCCGGGGCGCCCGCGCGCCGTCGTGGTCGGCCACCGCGACCGTCGCCGACCCGACCGGCCCGGACAGGCCCTGGAAGTAGTAGGTTCCGCCGCCCCAGCCGGCTTCGAAGCGGGCAGGAACATCCCGCACCTCGGCCGCGACGCGGAAGTCGCGTCCCTGGAACCGGGTGCGAGCGAAGGCCAACACGGAGGCGGTGGGACGGTCGGCCGTCCAGCTCAGGCGTCCGCCGGCCAGATCGGCCAGCATGGCGACGCGCCGGTGCACCCCGGCCACGGTGACCCAGACGTCATCCCCTCCGTCCCCGCCACCCCGCCCAGCACCAGCCCTCTGCCCGGCACCACTCCGCCCGGCACTCTCACTCTGACCTGTACCGCTCTGACTCGCACCGCTGCTCCGACCCGCACCACCGTGCCCAGCACCGCTGCTCTGACCCGCACCGCCCCGTCCGGCGCCCACGCTCGGGGCCGTACCGGTCCTCCCGGCGCCCTCGCCTTGACCATGGTCGGCCCGCCCGGCGCCCGCGGGGCCGCCGGAAGCCTGTTCCGGGCCGCCGGCCTGGGTGACGTAGGCGCGGTTGTAATAAAGCTCGGCCTTCTTCAGGCCCGAGGTCGTCGTGACCTCCGCGGTGGGCCGCTCGCCGAGCCGCCACGAGCCCTCGACGGTGGACCGCAGGCCGTACAGGCTGCTGTCGATGGTGGGCCCTTGTCGCGGGCCCGCGTACGCCGCGCGCAGCCTGCCGATCGCGCCGCTCGCCTGGTACCGCGCCTTCCTGGCGGCCGGGTCCAGGTCCACCTCGACCCGGCGCGGGGTGTTGGACATCTCCATCCGCAGCAGATGCGCGCCGTCGATGCTCGCCGCGGCGAGGAACGGCCGTCCGGCGGAGGCGAGTTCCAGCATGGCGTGCGGCCGGTCGCCGTAGGTCAGCTCGAACCCGGCCAGGGCCGTGAGCCTGGCCGAGACGCCGAGCCGCCCGCCGTCCTTGATGACCGTGACGTGGCCGCCCGCGGGGGCCGAGACGGCGCCTCCGTCGCGTTGCAGGAGGACCTCGACGCCACCGATCGGCGAGCTGGAGGTGTGCGTTATGCGGTTTCCCGCTATGTCATAAAAAATCCGCATCAGGGCGGGGAGGCCGGTCAGCGACGCCCGGAAGACCGTTCCGGCCGCCTTCCGGTCGTACACCACCACCTCCGCAGCCCGAGCCCCCGCAGCCGGCCCGACCACAGGCTTCCGCGCCTGTGCGTCCACCCCGGACGCGGCCCGGGTCGGGGACGGCGTCCGTCCCGCCGGGCTTGCCGGCGCCGTCCCGGGTCGCGGCGTTCCGATGGTCAGCGCCTGGGATCTGCCGTCCACGGCCTCATAGCGGGCGCGGAAGTCGGCCGGCACGCCGGTCATCGTCCCCGAGATCATCCTGTCCAGCCGGCCGTCCCGGTAGGTGTAGTCGCGCAGTTCCGCCTTGTTCATCGGCGAGGGCCCGGTGAAGCGGATCTCGGTGGCGCCGCCCGCCGCCCTATGGGTCAGATCGGCGGTGACCTGCGACGCGACCTTGTCCAGCACCACCTGCGTGCACCGGCCGCCCGTCCGTCCCGCGTCTCTGGCGTCCAGCACCAGCGCGTCCAGCGTGGAGGGCCGGGACACGGCGGCTTTCAGCGTGCCCTCGCCCTCGCCCGCGTCGAACCGCGCGCTGATGGTCAGTTTCTCGGTGACCGGCGACTGCCTGAGGCTCACCAGCACAGGCTCGGACGGCCGTCCGCCCTGGGAGAGGGCCGCGACGCCGGCCACGGTCGCGATCGAGGCGCCAGGCCTGGACCTCCGCACGTCCACCTGGACCTCGGCCACGCCCTGGCCGCCCCGGTTTCCCCGACCGCCCTGACCGCCCCCGCCGCCCTGACCGTCCCGGCCGCCCCGGCTGCCCTGACCACCCTCGCCGCCCTGGCCGCCCGTCCTGAACCGGTAGACCGCCCAGTCGAGGGCGGACAGCGACGTGCCGCGCCGGAATCCGTCGAAGCCGATCGAGAGCCTCGTGGCACCGGCCCCCGACGCCGCCGCGGGGATGTCGAACCGCGCCCACACCTGAGCCTTCAACGCCTTGTCACGATCCGCACCGGTGCCCAGTCGCGCCGTCGCCAGGCCCAGCCCGTCGGCCACGCGCACCGCCAGGTCGTCCCGCCGCCGATCGCGCTCGGTTTCGTCGCCCGGCGAGCCGCTCTTGCTCGGGCCGCTCTTGCCCGTGCCGCCGAGGAGGGAGCCGGCCGTGCCGCCGACCGGTCCCCTCAGCCTGCGCTGAGCGCTCGCCAGCGCGTTCGCCCTGCCGACCAGGTCCGCGCGGTCGAGCGTGGGGACCAGGCTCGCGACGATGTCCGGGGCGCCGTCGCCGGTCACGTCCGCCGCGACCGGCTTGGCCAGCGGCTGGGGCGCCGAGCAGGAAGCCGCCAGGGACGCGGCCTGCGCGCACAGCCGGTAGGTCACGAGCGGGACGCCCTCCGAAAGCGCCCGGTGGAGCCCTGGCAGGTCGAAGGCCGACAACCGCTGGACCTTGGCCGCCATGGCCTTAACGGCGCCGGCCGGGGCCTTGGACACGCTCAGGGGTTCGGCGTCGCCGGCCGTGGGAAGCAACCGGTCCGGATCGGGGGATGGGCCGCCGTCGCCGCCCGACACGCCCTCGGCGCGCAGGTGGGAGGCCGCGTCGTCGGCCAGCCTGCCGGCCAGCGCCGGGCCGGCGGGGATGGTGACCTCCGGCGCGGCCGGGCCGACCGCCCGGACCGGCACGGGACGGTCCGCGAGCGACGGCCCCATAGGGACCTCGGCCTTCGCGGCCGGAGGAACGGCGATCGGCGGCACCGGAACGATCTTGCGCATGCCGGCCCCGCCGCCCGTCCCCCTGGGGCGCGTCGTGGCGGCGGACGCCGAGATCCTGGCGGACGCGGAATGCCTGGCGGACGTGGAATGCCTGGCGGACGTGGAAAACGTGGGGGACGCCGAGGAGCTTGGAGACGCCGAGGACGCCGAGTGGGCGGCGTGCGCGGCCAGAGCGGTGGTGATCACCAGGGATCCGGCGACGGACGCGGACAGCACGATCCGCGCGAGCGCGTGCCGTTGGAGACGCGGCATGGATGGCTCCCGTTGTCCGGACACCGGCCAGCAAGAAAGACGGAAGGCAAGAGCCGATCACAAGGTGACATCAGTCGTCAAATTTCTCAATATCCCCAGAAAGGTGGCACGTTCCCACCCGTCCCCTATGTCAGATCCACTGCTTCCTCGAATCCCCGGAGGTGGCACGCCCACTGCAGCCCTTACGCCAGACCCGCTGTGCCCTTGAAACTCCAGGTAGGCGACACGTCCCCGTCCGCCCTAGACCAGACCTGCCGCCTGTAACGCAGACCCACTGCTTCCTTGAAACCCAGCAAGTGGCACATCCCTCTGTCGCCTTATGTCGGATCTGGCGCTTTCCTGATCTCGTGGAAGAGCGCACGTGTTCTCCGCCCCCTATGCCGGACCTGCCGCTTCCCAAGAAGGTGGCACCGCCCCATCGCCTCCCCTTGCCTGATGTGCGGCTCTGAGCTTCATCGGCGTGCCGGCCCGAACCAGGTGGTCAGGGCGGCACGCGCGCCGTCGAGGTCAGGTCGCGCGCCCGTCGCCCAGGCGATGTGACCGTCCGGCCGGACGAGAAGGGCCACGGGGGGCCGCACGGCGCCCACCACCGGCCCCTGCCACACATCGGCCGAGGGCCGTGCCCGTACGAGGTCGACCCGGTCGGCCCACTCCGAGGCGATCCCCGCCAGGTGCGCCGCCGGCCCTTCCTGCGCGCCGCCGTCCAGGCACAGCAGGACGCCACGAGCCTGGTGCAGCAACTCGAAGACGCGGACCTCGCCGGTGTCGATCTCGAGCTCGACGTCCGGAACCCGATATCCGACGAGCGGATGCCCGCCGTCCGCCGAGCGCCCACCGTCCTCAGAGTCCGCCTCCTGCCCCGAGAGCGTGCCCACCTCAGAGAGCGTGTCCGCATCCGGGAGCGCACTCTCCACCAGGTGCGCGCTTTCCACCGGGTGCCCGCCGTCCATCAGGTGCCTGCGCTGCCCGAGGAGCGTGCCGCCTCGCGCACGGGCGCCATTCCCCGGGTGCGCGCCGTCACTCGGGTGCGCCCGGTCATCCAGGTGCGCGCCGTCCATCGGGTAGTGCACGTCCAGCGCCGTGATCATGCTGGACAGGCGGGCATTGACGTCGTCCAGGGAGAGCAGATCCGCGAGCGTCGCGCGCAGCGCGGTCGTGTGCCCGTCGACGCGCGACAGGGCGGTCTGCGCACGCGTGTTCTCGAGCACCCGCGCCCCGACCGGGTGCCGCTCGGCATGGTAGCTGTCCAGCAGCGAATCGGGGGCGTGCCCGTGCACCACCAAGGCGAGCTTCCAGCCCAGGTTGACCGCGTCCTGCACGCCGAGGTTGAGCCCCTGTCCGCCCGCCGGGAAGTGGACGTGGGCGGCGTCCCCGGCCAGCAACACCCGGCCCGACCTGTACTCGACGGCCTGCCGGGCCGCGTCGCCGAACCGGGAGAGCCAGCGAGGGCTCCGCATGCCGTAGTCGGTGCCCGCGATCTTGAGGCACGCCCGGCGCAGCCCCTCGAGGGTGACCGGCTCGTCCCTGCCCGCCACCTGGTCGAACTCGGTGGTCATGACCCGGTGCCAGCCGGGCTCGAAGCTGAGCACGCTGATCGTCCCGTGTTCGCGCCGCTCCTGGAACAGCGGGTGCTCCGGCGGGGCGTCCAGCTCGACGTCGCCGAGCATGGCGGTGAGCGTCGCGGAGGTGCCGGCGAAGCCGATGCCCGCGAGCCGCCGTACGGCGCTGCGTCCGCCGTCGCATCCCACCAGGTACTCGGCGCTCATCCACCGCTGCCCGGCCTCGCCGTGACGCCCGTTCCCCTGCGGACCACCGCCCAGCACCTCGACCTCGACACCGGACCCGCTCTGGCGCAGGCCCGTCACCTCCGCCCCGCGCCACAGCCGGACGCCGAGGCGCGTCGCGTGCTCTTCGAGGAGCCGCTCGATGTGGCGCTGCAACAGCACGAGCAGGTGCGGGTGGCGGGTGGGCAGGTTCCGGAAGTCCAGCGGCAGCGCCGAGAAGTGCCCGCCGGGCAGCGGGCGGCCGGCCCTCAGGAAGGGCTCCACCATGCCGCGCTGGTCGAGCACCTCCAAGGTGCGGGCGTGCATCCCTCCGGCTCTGGACTCGGCGTCCGCGCGTTCGGCGTCCCGCTCAAGGACCAGCACGTCCACGCCCGCGAGCCTCAGCTCGCAGGCCAGCATCAGGCCGGTCGGACCGGCTCCCGCGATGACCACCTGCGCCGTCATGCCACCCATTGGGGTCTCCCTTCGTCCCTTAACGCTGTTAAGGATCCCTCGAACGCTGTTAAGCTGTCAAGCGCGTGCCCGACCGGGAGGACCGATGAAGATAACCGCCGAGCTCATCGCGCGGACCGCTCTGCGCCTGCTCGACGAGGTGGGCCTGGACGGGCTCACCATGCGCCTGGTCGCCAAAGAGCTGGACGTCAAGGCCCCCGCCCTCTACTGGCACGTCAAGAACAAACAGGAACTGCTCGACGCCATGGCCACCCTGGTGATGGTCGAGGCGGACGAGGGCCTGGAGTCACCTCGCCGCGGCGTCACCTGGGATCAGTGGCTGGGCGAGCGGGCCATGCGGCTGCGCCGCACGATGCTGCGGCACCGGGACGGGGCGCGGGTCGTCGCCGGCACTCACGTCGGCCATCCGGTGGTCATCAGGACGATCGAGTTGGTTCTGCGCACGCTGCAGGACGCCGGGTTCACCTTGGAGGAGGCCGCGCGCGCCGTGCCCACGATCTTCCACTACACGATCGGGTTCACCATCGAAGAGCAGGCCAGGCTCGGCGAGGCGTACGGCGAGGGAGGCAATCCCTACCAGGCCGAGACGATCGCCCGGCTCGCGGACGCCGAGCGGTACCCGCTGGCCGCCAAGATGCTCGGCGGCCTCCTCGCGCCCGACACCGACGCCCAGTTCGAGCACGGCATCGCCACCATCCTGGCCGGCATCCGCACCCAGCACTCCGACAGCCGATCCTGATCGCCCAGCACTCGACCGGGGATGTTCAGGCGAGGCGGGCGGGGAAGCCTCCGGTGGCCACCGGGCCCCACTTGGAGGGGGTGATGCGCAGCAGCGACTTGCCCTGGCGCTCCATCGCGGCGCGGTAGTCGTCCCAGTCGGGGTGCTCGCCGGCGATGGACCGGTAGTACTCGACCAGCGGCTCCAGCGCGTCCGGCATGTCCAGCACCTCGCAGGCCCCGTCGATCTGCACCCACGGCCCGTCGAAGTCGTCGGAAAGGATCACGATGCTGACCCGGGGGTCGCGCCGGGCGTTCTTGGTCTTGGCGCGCTCGGGGTAGGTGGAGACCACGATGCGGCCCAGCTCGTCCACGCCACAGCTGACCGGAGACGCCTGAGGACCGCCGTCGCGCCGCGTCGTGATGATCAGCCCGCGGTGGCGGTCGCGGACGAAGTCGAGGAGCTGTTCACGGGTGACGGTGTCCGCGGTCGCGATCTTCGGGCTCATGGGCTCACTCTACGACCATCATCGCGAGAGTCCAGGCTCCCACCACTGTGACCACCCCCGACCGGCCGCCCACCGGCACCGCGTGCGCCGACCACGTACATCTGGCGCCGTTGTGCGGCGGACAACGTGTGCACGTTCGGGGTCAGAGCAGTGGCCGGGACGGGGCCGGTGGGGGGCGGGGAAATGCGGTGGGGGAATGTCGGTGGGAGGTGACATGCTGGTCACGTGGTTGAGACGGAGGGGGTGACCGGTCGCGATGGTGCCGTCGCGTCCGGCCGTGATCGCGGGGCGATCCTGGCACGGAGCCGAGATCGCGGGGCTACCCGGGTGCCGGACCGGGATGGGCGGGCCGCCCGGGTGCGAAGCCGTGATCGCGGGGCAACCCGGGTGACGGGTCGTGATCGCGGAGCCGCCTGGGTGCCGGACCGGGATGGCCGGGCCGACTGGGTGCTGAGCCGGGGCGTACGGGTGCCTGGCCGGGGTGCGCGGGCCGGTGCGCGGCTTCGAGGCGCGCTCGTCGCGGGGGCGGGGGTGGCGGCGTGAGCGGGCATTCGGTGAGTCCGCTGTTCGTGGGGCGCGGGGCCGAGCTGACCTTCCTGCGTGACGCCCTGGCCCGGGTGCGCGCCCGTTCGGCGACGACCGTCTTCATCGGCGGCGAGGCCGGGGTCGGCAAGAGCCGGCTCATCCGCGAGTTCGCCGGCCGCGCCGGCGACGCCCGTGTGCTCGTCGGCGGCTGTCTCGAGCTCGGCACCGACGGCCTGCCGTTCGCCCCGTTCACCGCGGTCCTGCGGCGGCTCGCCCACGATCTCGGCCATGACGGCGTCGCCGCGCTGTTGCCCGGCGGCCGCACCCGTGGCCTGGCCCGGTTGCTGCCCGAGTTCGGCGAGCCGGACGACGACGGCCCCGAGGCGCGCGCCCGCATGTTCGAGCACGTCCTCGGCCTGATGGAGCGGCTCGCCGAGCAGGGCCCCACCGTCCTTGTGATCGAGGACGCCCACTGGGCCGACCGCTCCACCCGCGACCTGCTGTCGTTCCTCACCCGCTACCAGCGGCCCGACACCCGCATCCTGACCCTGGTCACCTACCGCTCCGACGAGCTGCACCGCACCCACCCGTTGCGCCCCCTGCTCGCCGAGCTCACCCGCATCGACTGGGTCACCCGGCTGGAGCTGCGCAGGCTCACCCGCCGCGAGGTGGTCCGGCAGGCCGCGAGCATCCTGTCCCACGAGCCCACCGCCCTCGACGTGGACGTGATCTACGCGCGCAGCGAGGGCAACCCGCTGTTCGTCGAGGCGCTGCTCAGCGGCGGCGAGGACGGGCCGATGCCCGAGTCGCTGCGCGATCTCCTCCTGGCCGGCGTCGAGCGCCTCCCCGAGGAGACCCAGGAGGTCCTGCGGACGGCCAGCGCGGGCGGCGCCCGCATCGAGCACCGTCTGCTGGCCGCGGTCACCGGCCTGGACGACGGCGCCCTGTCCGGGGCGCTGCGCCCCGCCGTCGCGGGCAACGTGCTGCAGGTCGACGGCGAGGGGTACGCCTTCCGGCACGCGCTGATCCGCGAGGCCGTCCACGACGAGCTGCTGCCGGGCGAGCGCGCCCGCCTGCACACCCGCTTCGCCAAGGCCCTCGAGCACGATCCCGCCCTGTTGCCGGGCACGCGCGGCGCCATCGAGCTGGCCTACCACTGGTACTCCGCGCACGACGCCCCGTGCGCGCTGAACGCCGCGTGGCGCGCCGCCGCCGCGGCCCGCAAGTCGGCGGCCTTCGACGAGCAGCTGCGCATGCTCACCCGGGTGATCGAACTGTGGGACTCGGTGCCCGACGCGGCCGAGCGCGTGGGCCGCGACTTCATCGACGTGCTGCGGCAGACCACCACGGTGGCGCACCTGGCCGGCGAGTTCGAGCGCAGCATCTCCCTGGCCAAGGCGGCGCTGCGCGAGATCGACCCCGCCGCCGATCCCCTCCGGGCGGCCAAGTTGCTGCGGCAGCGCGGCCTCACCCGCTACGACCTCGGCCGCGCCGGGCACATCGAAGACCTGAGGGCGGCGGCCGAGCTGGTTCCCGCCGAGCCTCCCTCGTCGCTGCGCGCGCAGGTTCTCGAGAGCCTGTCGCGCATGCTTCACGACCCGCGCGCCTGGGCCGACAAGGAAAGCCTGGCCGAGGAGGCCATCCGCGTCGCCCGGCAGGTGGGCGACGCCCGCACCGAGGCCAACGCCCTGGTCACCCTCATCTGGACGCGCTGCCAGTACTCCTCCCAGCTCGACCCGCAGGTGGCGGCGTTCGCCCGGGCCCGGGAGATCGCCGAACGGGCGGGCACCTACAACGCGCTCATGCGGGCGGCGATCTCCGAGTCCGACGCGCTGGAGGGGGCGGGCCGGCACGAGCAGGCGGCCGAGGTCGCCCGCAGGGGCATCGCCGACGCCGAGGCGTACGGGCTGGCCCGCACCTCCGGGGCGTTCCTGGCGATCAACCTGGCCGAGCCGCTGCTCTCGCTCGGACGATGGGACGAGGCGCTGGAGGTCATCGAGCGAGCGGTCGAGGTCGGGCCGCCGGCGCCCTACCGCGCGAGCCTGCAGGGCTTCGCGGCCGACATCATGATGGCCCGCGGCGACGTCGACCGGGCCGAGGCGCTGTTCCTTTCCACGGCGAAGGTCATCGCCTCGGGCACCTACCGCGACCAGTCCCTGCTGCCGCACCTGCGCCGGGAGGTCGAGCTGCTGCTCGCGCGCGGCCGTGACGCCGAGGCGGCGCGCCTGGTCGAACACGCCCTGCGCGACCAAGATCTGACGGCCAGCCCCCGGTACGCCTGGCCCGTGCTCACCACGTGCCTGCGCGCGGCGGGCCCGCTGCTGGAGGAGGTGCGGGCGGTGGCCGGGCGGCTGGAGGTCCGGGGGGCTCTGCAGGAGGCGCACAGTCTGACCTTCGCCGCCGAGGCGGCCCGCCTGTCCGGGCACGCCGATCGGCCGATGTGGGACAAGGCCGTGGGCGCGTGGGCCGCGCTGTGCCATCCGTACGCGGAGGCGCTCTGCCTGTTCGGCGCCGCGCGGGCGGCCCTCGCCGCCGGTGAGCGCGAGGAGGCGGGCGAGCGGCTGTCCCGGTCGGCTCGCCTCGCCGCCCGGTTGCGCGCCACGCCGCTCGGCGCCGAGATCGACTCCTTCGCCCGGCGTGCCCGGCTCTCCCTCACCGCCTCGGACGGCTCCTCCGCGTCCCCGCCCGCCTCCGGAGAGGCCGGGCTGGGGCTCACCGCCCGCGAGCACGAGGTGCTCCGCCTGGTCGCCGCGGGTCGCAGTAACCGCGAGATCGCCGCCGAGCTGTTCATCTCCTCCAAGACGGTGAGCGTGCACGTCTCCAACATCCTGGCCAAGCTCGGCGTCTCCTCCCGGGGCGAGGCCGCCGCCACCGCCCACCGCCTCCACCTGTTCACCGCCCCCTGAACCGCCCGACCGACCCCTCTCCCGCGCCCGGACCGCACCGTCAGCTCGAACCACTGCCTGCGCCGCCGGACCGAACCCTCTCCCAGCCGCCGGACCGGCGCGCCGGAGTAGCCACCCCGCGAGCCGGGCGGCCCGGGCCGTCGGACCGAATCACCCCCTGACCGCCGGACCGTACCCCTGGACCGAGCCGTCCCCTCGGTCGCCGCCGGACCGTCTCGCTGGACTGAGCCGTTCCCTGGGGCGCCAGGGGCCATACCGCTGGACTCAGCCGTCTCCTCAGTCGCCGCCGGACCGTACCCCTGGACCGAGCCGTCCCCTCGGTCGCCGGCGACGGCGGCCGGCCGGGCCTACCCCTCCGGAGGCCCGGCCGGCCGGGGTCAGGTGGTGGCCGTGGGGTCGGCGACGTGGCCGATGAACAGGGGCGCGGTGGTGGGGCGGTGGACGATCGCGAAGGCGAACGGGTGGTCGGCGCGCACCTCGATCGGCTGTTCGGCGAGGCCCGCGGTGGGGAAGGCCAGCCCGGTCACCGCGGCCGCCTCGGTGCCCCATTTGTCCACGCTGATGTCGGCCCGGTGGATCGCCTGGCCGAGGAAGGCGCCCTCGGCGATGCCGGAGAAGTCGCCGCCGTCGAAGACCGCGCCCAGCCCGACGCGGCGCAGCGGCGCCTCCAGGTCGAGGCCGGTGCCGAAATCCCACTCCGGCAGGGCGAGGTCCACGGCCCGGGGCCGCAGCCCCGTCGCGACCTGGCCGAGCGTCCCGGGGGCGAGGAGGTCGGCCGGCGACCCGCCGCGCCGCGGGACCAGCACCCACATGGCCAGCTCGCTCTTGACGTACGGCAGCTCGACGGCCTGCCACCCCGTCCCCTCCGCGTACCTCAGGGAGGTGCGCAGCCGCATGAGGTCGGCGCGAACGATGGAGCCGTCCGCCCGGGTGAAGGCGGCGCCCTGTTCGGGAGGGCTTTCGGCGAACGGGTGCTCCCAGTCGGCCTTGAGGTACACGGCGTTGGCGATGACCACCCGGGTCGCCGGGTCCAGCCGGTCGAACAGCTTGGTGATCCTGCCGGCGGTCTGCTCGTCCACCCACGCGTTGATGGCGCCGGCGGCGTCCCCGCCGAAGTCCACGGTGCGCACTCCGGCGCCGTACTGCGCGGCGAGGACGCGCAGGAACTCCTGCCGCACCGGCAGGCCCTCCTGGGCGAACAGCCCGTTGGCGATGCCGGCGACCGGGCCGGCGCTCTGCTCGCGGGCGTCGCGCTCGGCCCGCCGGTCGGGCGGGGGCGGCGGGCCTTGGACGGTCACGATGCGCCGGGTGAGCGCGTTGAACGCCGTGTGCGGCCCGGTGGCGGGGAAGCCGAACACGCGGTCCAGAACGGTCGCGGCCGGGCCGGCGGCGCCCGCCCTGGCCATGGCGAAGGCGAAGGCGATGCTCAGCGGCGAGAGCACCGCGTTGCGCGCCGCGTCGGCGGCGGCCGCGTGCAGGGCGTGCCCGAAGGCGGTGACGCCGCGGACGACCTCGGCGACCGGGGCGTCGTCCGCGGGGGTCTCGCGCCCGACTCCTGACGCCGTGAGCACGCGCGTGTCGCCTCCCCCGCAGCCCGCGGCGGCAAGGGCGGCGAGCGCCGCCAGCAGGAACCCGCGCCTCGGCAACCGCCCTGACATGTCGTTGGACATACCCCTTCGACGTACCGGCGCGGCCCGAGGTTCAGCGGGGCCCCGGCCGACCGCCCCCACCGGCGCCCTTCCCGTGCGCACCACTGGAAACCGGCTGTGGCACCGGCGCACGTGGTACCAGCGCGGCCCGAGGTTCAGCGGGGCCCCGGCCGACCGCCCCCACCGGCGCCCTTCCCGTACGCACCATTGGAAACCGGCTGTGCCGCCGGCGCACGTGACCCGGGGCACCCTGGGCGGGGCCGTCCCCGGCCGTGGGCCGGGGACGGTCCGTCGTGTGGCGCCCGGGGCTCAGGCGTTCTTGAGGCCGCGGTAGCGGCGGATCAGGGTGTTGGTGGAGGAGTCGTGGGCGAGGTCGGGCTCGCCGTCGCTCTGCAGCTCGGGGGCGATCTGCCCGGCGAGGACCTTGCCCAGCTCGACGCCCCACTGGTCGAAGGAGTCGATGCCCCAGACGGTGCCCTGGGTGAAGACGCTGTGCTCGTAGAGCGCGACCAGGACGCCGAGCAGGCGCGGGGTGAGCGTCTCGGCGAGGAGCACGTTGGTGGGGCGGTTGCCGGGCATGACGCGGTGCGGGGCCACCTCGGGGGAGGTGCCGTCGGCGAGCACCTCCTGCTCGGTCTTGCCGAAGGCCAGGGCCTGCGCCTGGGCGAAGACGTTGGCCATCAGCAGGTCGTGGTGGTCGCGCAGCGGGTTGAGGCTCTTGCCGAACCCGATGAGGTCCACCGGGATCAGGTGGGTGCCCTGGTGGATGAGCTGGTAGAAGCTGTGCTGGCCGTTGGTGCCGGGCTCGCCCCAGTAGACCGGGCCGGTGTCGTAGTCGACGACCTGCCCGTCGCGGGTCACGCGCTTGCCGTTGGACTCCATGGTGAGCTGCTGCAGGTAGGCGGGGAACCGCTTGAGGTACTGCTCGTAAGGCATGACGCCGATGCTCTGCGTACCGAAGAAGTCGACGTACCAGACGGCGAGCATGCCCATGAGCACCGGCAGGTTGCGCTCCAGCGGCGCGGTGCGGAAGTGCTCGTCCATCTCGTGGAAGCCGGCGAGCATCTCGTGGAAGTTCTCCGGCCCGATGGCGACCATCGTCGACAGCCCGATGGCGGAGTCCATGGAGTACCGGCCGCCGACCCAGTCCCAGAAGCCGAACATGTTGGCGGTGTCGATGCCGAAATCGGCGACGCGCTCGGCGTTGGTGGACACCGCGACGAAGTGCCGGGCGATGGCCTCCTCGTCGCCGAGCCGCCCGACCAGCCAGTCGCGCGCGGAGTGGGCGTTGGCCAGGGTCTCGGAGGTGCCGAAGGTCTTGGAGGAGACGATGAACAGCGTCTCCTCGGCCGACAGGTCGCGGGTGGCCTCGACGATGTCGGTGGAGTCGACGTTCGAGACGTACCGGAAGGTCAGGTCGCGGCGGCTGTAGTGGCGCAGCGCCTCGTAGGCCATCACCGGGCCGAGGTCGGAGCCGCCGATGCCGATGTTGACGATGTTCTTGATCGGCTTACCGGTGTGCCCTGTCCACTCTCCCGAGCGGACCCGCCGGGCGAAGTCGGCCATGCGGTCGAGGACCTCGTGGACCTCCGCGACGACGTCCACCCCCTCGACGACCAGCGACGAGCCCTTGGGCATGCGCAGCGCGACGTGCAGCACCGAGCGTCCTTCGGAGGTGTTGACGCGCTCGCCCCGGAACATCAGGTCGCGGCGCTCCTCCACCCCGCTCTCGCGCGCGAGGTCGGCGAGCAGGCCCAGCGTCTCGCCGGTGACGCGGTTCTTGGAGTAGTCCAGGTACAGCCCGGCCGCCTCGGCGTTCATGCGCTCCCCACGCCCCGGGTCCTCGGCGAACAGCTCTCGCAGGTGGCGGCCGCCGATCTCGGCGTGATGCTCCTTGAGCGCCTTCCAGGAGGCGCGTTCGCGGAGCGGGGTGGTGGTCATCGGTGGTTCCTCCGGTGGATGGGCGGGCGGCCGCGGGACGGCCGTTCGATGTCAGGGGATCTGGCGCGGGGCGGGCTCGCGGCCGGGCGGCTGGCGGATGCTCACCTTCGGCGGGGACACCTTCACCGTGGGATGGGTGACGGGCCTGCCGTCGATGGAGAACCGGTGCCCGTGGTGAGTGAGCGTCATCGGCGGGCCGGACAGCAGCCGGTAGGTCGTCGAGGCGGGGGTGACGCCGACCCGCAGCAGCCGTCCGCGGTACCGCAGCCGGAAGGCCAGCCGGGTGATGCCCGGCGGCAGTTTCGGGGCGAAGCAGATGTGGCCCCCGCCGGCGCGCATGCCCCCGAACCCGCAGACCAGGGCGATCCACGCCCCGGCGAGAGAGGCCATGTGGACCCCGTCCATGGTGTTGTGCTCCAGGTCCGCAAGGTCCATCAGGGCGGCCTCGCCCAGGTAGGCGTGGGCGAGGTCGAGAGCGCCGACCTCGGCGGCCATCACCGCCTGGGTGCAGGCGGACAGGGAGGAGTCGCGGACGGTGATCGCCTCGTAGTAGGCGAAGTCGCGGAGCTTCTCCTCGGGGGTGAACGCCCCGCCGCGCAGGTGCAGCGCGAGCACCAGGTCGGCCTGCTTGACCACCTGCTTGCGGTAGAGGTCGAAGTAGGGGAAGTGCAGCAGCAGCGGGTACTGCTCGGGGCGGGTGCCCTCGAAGTCCCAGGTGGCGTGGCGGGTGAACCCCTCGCTCTGGCAGTGCACGCCGAGCCGCTCGTCGTAGGGGACGTACATGGAGGCGGCCGCGTCGCGCCAGGTGGCGATCTCGTCGAGGGTGATGCCGAGCCGCTGCGCCAGCTCGAAGTGGCGGCTGGCCGCCTCGGCCGCCTCGCGCAGGTTCTGCTCGGCCATCAAATTGGTGTAGACGTTGTCGTCGGCGACGGCGCTGTACTCGTCCGGGCCGGTGACGCCGTCGATGCGGTAGCGTCCCTGCGCGTCGTGGTGGCCGAGCGCGCACCACAGCCGGGCGGTGGCGGCCAGCAGGGGCAGGCCGGTCGAGCGCTCGAAGCTCGTGTCCTTGGTGGCGTCGACATAGCGGACGACCGCGTCGGCGATGTCGGCGTTGATGTGGAAGGCCGCGGTGCCGGCCGGCCAGTAGCCGGAGCACTCCTCGCCGTTGATCGTCCGCCAGGGGAAGGCGGCTCCGGAGAAGCCGAGCTGGGTGGCGCGCTCCTGCGCCTTCGGCAGGATGGACTGCCGCCACGCGAGCGCGTCCGCGGCGGCGCGGGGGTAGGTGTAGGTGAGCACCGGCAGCACGAACATCTCGGTGTCCCAGAAGGCGTGGCCGTCGTACCCCGAACCGGTGAGCCCCTTGCCGGGGATGGGGCGGTTCTCCAGGCGTGCCGACGCCTGCACCAGGTGGAACAGTCCGAAGCGGACGGCCTGCTGTACCTCGGGGTCGCCGTCCAGCTCCACGTCGGCGCCGGCCCAGAACTCCTCCAGGAACCGCCGCTGCTCGGCCAGCAGGCCCTCCCAGCCGCCCAGCCGTGCGGCGGCGAGCGCGGCGACGACCTGGTCGTGCATGGCGGGACGGGACCGCTTGGCCGACCAGCCGTAGGAGAAGAACTTCACCAGCCGCAGTTTCTGGCCGGGCTTGAGGCGTGTCGCGATGGTCACCCGGCTGACGTCGTGGGCGCCGTCGGCGTCGACGCGCGTCCCCTCGGGGCCGTCGATGTCGTGGCACATGGCGGCGGCGACCCGCAGCCGGCTGACCCGCGTGGAGTGGACCATGATGGCCACTCCTTCCTTCGCGGGCATGTTCTCCTCCAGCACGAGCGGCGACTCCAGCACGGCCGCCGCGCGCGGGTCGCCGGTCTGGTACTCCACGGTCTCGTTCGCCACCAGCTCGGACTGGACGACCACGCCGCACGGCCGGCCGACCGGCTCGACCTCGTAGTGGATCGCGGCGACCGCGCGGTGGGTGAAGGACACCAGGCGCGTGGAGGTGACCCGCACCTCGGTTCCCGTCGGGGAGCTCCAGTGGGCGCGGCGGGTCAGCGTCCCGGCGCGCAGGTCCAGGACGCGCTCGTGCTCGTGCAGGGTGCCGTACCGCACGTCGAACGGCTCGTCGTCCACCATGAGCCGGATCAGCTTGCCGTTGGTGACGTTGACCACGGTCTGCCCGGACTCGGGGTACCCGTAGCCGGCCTCCGCGTACGGCAGCGGGCGCAGCTCGTAGACCGAGTTGAGGTAGGTGCCCGGCTGGCCGTGCGGCTCGCCCTCGTCGAGGTTGCCGCGCAGGCCGATGTGCCCGTTGGACAGGGCGAACACCGACTCGGTCTGCGCCAGGACGTCCAGGTGGAGGGTGTGCTCGCGCACCGCCCAGGGCTCGACCGCGAACGCGGGGTGCTGGATCATCATCGCTCCAGCAGCTCGGCGAGGTCGGTGACGACGATGTCGGCGCCGTGCTCGCGCAGGGCGTCCGCCTGGCCGGCCCTGTCGACGCCGACCACGACGGCGAACCTCCCCGCGCGGCCGGCCGCCACCCCGGCGAGCGCGTCCTCGAACACCGCCGCCCGCGAGGGCGGCAGGCCGAGCGCCTCGGCGGCGGCCAGGAACATGTCCGGGGCCGGCTTGCCTGCCAGGTCGCGCCGCTGGGCGACCTCGCCGTCGACCCGGGCCTGGAACAGCCCGGCGATGCCCGCCGCGTCCAGCACGCGCGCGGTGTTGGCGCTGGAGGACACCACGGCCGTGGCGAGCCCGGCCCGCAGCACGGCCTGGACGTAGCGGAGCGAGCCCGGGAACACCTCCACGCCGTCCCTGTCCATGATCTTTTGCACGAGCGCGTTCTTCCGGTTGCTCAGCCCGTGCACGGTCGGCGCGTCGGGCGGGTCGTCCGGCGTGCCCTCGGGCAGGGTGATGCCCCGTGAGGCGAGGAAAGAGCGGGTGCCGTCCAGCCGCTTCTTGCCGTCGACATACCTGTCGTAGTCCGACACCTTGTCGAACGGGACGAACGCCTCGCCCGTCCGGTCGGCCCGCTGGCGCAGGAACGCGTCGAAGGTCTCCTTCCACGCGGCGGCGTGCACCGTCGCCGTGCGGGTGAGCACGCCGTCCATGTCGAACAGGCACCCACCGACCCCGTCGGGCAACCCGAGCATCCGGCCTCCCCCGATCACGTCCGCGACGGATCTCGGGCGCGTTCGGCGCGCAGGAGATCTCTTCTCCCAACGTACCCCTGACGGCTCGGCGGCCTCACCGGGCACCGCCGTCAACGGCCGGGCACGGATCGGCACCCCCCCGAGTGAGCAGACGGTTCCCGGGTAGGGCTCCGGGCGCCGTGGACGTGAAGGCGCGGGCCGCGCGAGGTGGCGACCGCCGGGCGCCCACGGAGGCGGCCCGTGCGAGGTGATGACCAGGTGCAGATGGAGGCGGCCCGTGCGAGGGAGTGACCGGGTGCTGATGGAGGCGGGTCGTGCGAGGCAGTGACCGCTGGGTGCTGGTGGACGGCGCGTGGTCGGCGAGCGCGGCCACGCGATGGCGGACGGTCGCCGACCCGGCGACGGGCGAGCCGGTCGGCGAAGCCCCCGCCGGGTGCGCGCAGGACGTCGAGCGGGCCGTCTCCTCGGCGCGCCGCGCCCTGGCCGGCTGGGCCCGCACGACCCCCGCCGAGCGCGCCGCCCGGCTGCACGCCGCCGCGGACGCGGTCGCGGCCCGGGCCGGCGAGCTGGCCGAGCTGGTGACGCGCGAGATGGGCAAGCCGATCGGGGACGCGCGCGGCGGCGTGGCGGCCGGCGTCGGGACGCTCCGGCAGTACGCCGAGCTCGGGCCGCTGCACCGGGGCCACAGCCTCCAGGGCGGCTGGGACGCCACCGACCTCATGGTGTACGAGCCGCGCGGCGTCGTGGCGGTGATCACCCCGTGGAACGACCCGGTCGCCATCGCCTGCGGGCTGGTCGGCGCGGCCGTCGTGACCGGCAACACCGTCGTGCACAAACCCTCCGAGCGCACCCCGCACACCGGGGCGATGCTCGCCGAGCTGATCGCCGGCGAACTGCCGCCGGGCGTGCTGACCATGGTGCCGGGCGACGGCCGGGCGGGCGAGCCGCTGGCCGCGCATCGCGGCGTCGACCTGGTCGCCCATGTCGGCTCCACGGCGGCCGGGCGGGCGATCGCCGCGGCGGCGGCCGGCACCGGGGCGGCGACGCTGCTGGAGAACGGCGGCAAGGACCCGTTGATCGTGGACGCGGGCGTGGACGTCAAGTGGGCCGCCGCGCAGGCGGCGACCGGTTGCTTCGCCAACGCCGGGCAGATCTGCACCTCCGTCGAACGGGTCTACGTGCACCGGGACGTGGCCGACTCCTTCCTCGGAGCTCTCATCCAGCGCGCCGAGGAACTGCGCATGGGCTCCGGCATGGACGAGGAGACCACCCTCGGCCCGCTCGTCGACCTCGCGCAGCGCGAGGTCGTCCACCGGCACGTCCGGTCCGCGGTCGAGGCGGGCGCCCGGGTGCTGACCGGCGGCGGGGTCACCGACGGCCCCGGCGCGTTCTACCCGGCCACCGTCCTGACCGGCTGCACCGACGACATGGAGATCATGCGCGAGGAGACCTTCGGCCCGGTCGCGCCCGTGCGGGTCGTCGACTCCTTCGAGGCGGCGCTGGAACTGGCGGCGGGCGGCGCGTACGGGCTGGCCGCCACCGTCCTCACCCCGTCCATGGCCAACGCCCAGCGGGCCTGGCGCGAGCTGCCCGTGGGCACCGTCAAGGTCAACGCCGTGTTCGGCGGCGCCCCGGGCGGCGCCGCCCAGCCCCTGCGCGGCAGCGGCCACGGCTTCGGCTACGGCCCCGAACTCCTGGACGAGATGACCCACACCAAGGTCGTCCACCTCGCCCCACACCCCTGAGCCCGCCCCTGGGCCGCCACCGGACGGCGGGCCCGGTTCTCTTCAGAGTTTGCGCTTCTTCGGGGGCTGGACGACCTCCTCCCCGCCGGAGGACTCCTCCCGCTCCTCATCGGCCGGCGCCACCGGCTGGTCCTGTGCCGCCTCCACCGACTCCTCAGGCCCATCGTCGGCCGGCTCCTCCGGCGGCTGATCGTAGAAGGTGAACTCCAGACCCCTCTCGTCCTCGCTGGAGATATAACCGTTGGGGGTCAGGTAGCCGTCCACGATGTAGGTGTTGATCGCCTTGACGATCACGGCCCGCTTGGCGGGGTCCTTGAGCGCGGCGTCGAGTTCCTTGTCCGCGGCCTTCGTGGGCTTGGCCGGCAGATTGAGGTAGGCCCGGAGCAACGGTTCGGAGGAGGCCAGCGACGGGGGCATGGGCCAGTCGTAGGTGCGGTAGTGGGTGCCGGAGATGGTGATGGAGAGCTTCTCGACCGAGATCACCGCCCCGATCGCCAGGTAGCACTTCAGGCAGCACAGTTTGGAGATGCCGACCGCGACGCGCGCCTCGTCGATCAGGCGCAGCCGCTCCTGGTAGGCCGCCCGCTGGTCCTCCGGGAGGGTCGCCATCTTCGCTTTCAGTTCGGCTCGCAGCCTCAGCAGGTCGTCGGCGAACTGGACCTCGGCGTGCACCTTGCCGTCCAGGAACTGGAGGGTCTGCGCGCTCGTCTGGACCTTTCCCCAGGTCGCCTCGAGTTCGGCGAGGAAGGTGATGGTCTTGCGCAGGCGCCGCTCGGCCGCCTTCCACTGCTGAAGGGTGGGCTCGCCGTCCCGCACGTCAAGGCCGGACTGGCGCAGCAGGTTCCACATGCCCTGGAGCTGGTCGTTCAGATCCTCCTCGGCGCCGGCGGTCTGCGCGCGCGCCACCTCGAGGAGATCGTTCAGATCGCGGGCCATCTCGTCGTCGGGGGTGTTGGCCCACAGCCTCAGCTCATTCCCGGCGCTGGCCACGGCGACGCACTCCCTGCTGTCCTGCAGGTGCTGCAGAACCCAGGCGAGCCGGTCGAGCGACCGTTGCTCGGAGGTCAATTTCTCCCTCTTATTCTTCTTCCCCTTGAGCAGCTCGGCACGGTACTCCCTGCCGCCGCCGGCCGCCGCGGCCTCCTCCGCCTGAGCCGCGTGCCTGAGCCGCAACCGCTCGTGCACCGCCGCCTTGAGCCGGCGCTCCTCGGCGCCGGGGACCCTTCCCGTCTCCGCCGTGCCCGGGTCGGTGCGGGCTCCTTTGAGCAGGGTCAGGGGGTTCGGCGACACGATGGCGTTCTCGTACCGCTCAAGCACCTCATCGGGGTCCCCACCGGCCTCCGCGGCCAGCTCCCTGACCTCGTTGAGGATGGCCTCGTCGTCGGCCTCGCCGCGCTGCCAGGCCAGCTCCGCCACGATCTCCGGCATCTCGGTGTAGGGCACCCGGAGGAACTCGCCGATGTCGCGCCACAACTTCGGGTCGGCCGGGGCGGGCATCTCGCGGGCGACCGACAGCACGTACAGCGGCGAGGTTCCGGGCACGACCCTGCGGACAAGGCGGATCCAGAACTGCCGCAGGTCCAAGGGCCCCAGTGCCTTGGGCGTCAGCCCGGGCGACAGGCCGTCCACGAGCTTCTTCGCCTGCTGGTTCAGCGCGCGCACGTTCAGCAGGTCCGTGAAGTTCACGAACGAGAGGAGGTGGGCGGCCAGGTCGCGCGGGAGGCTCGTCAGGTACGCGACCAGGTCCGGCACGCGGGAGGCGGGCAGCGCCGGGGCGGGCGCGGGCGCGCGCACCACCTGTTGCTGCTTGGTCCGCACCAGCGTGCCGCCGGTCTGGGCGACCGGCCGGTCGTCGTCGTCGCTGCTGGAGCGGCGCGTGGACGGCGAAGCGGGCCGGGGGGAGCGCCGGTCGAAGCCATCGTAGTCCGAGCCGATCTCGTAGTTGTCGTCGTCGCTGCCGCCATCCTCGGCTTGCGACTCCTCCATGGCGGAACCGGTCTCCCGGGCCTCGTCGTCCGACGGGTCCTTGCGCGGCGGCGCCTTCTCCTTGGAGGAGTCGGAGCCGGAGTCGGTGCTCTTGCCGCCTTTGCGGGCCTTTTTCCGCGACTTGTCCTTTTTCTTGCCCATCGCCCGATCTCCTGTCCGCCGGGACGGCTAGTGCGTTCCGGCCTTGTAGGTGAGCACCAGCCCGATGTTCCGTATCGCCGCCTTGTCGCCTTCGAGGGTGAGCGTCCAGCCGGGGCCGCCGGGGGCGGCGGCCCGCAGGCCCGGCGTCGGCACGTACGCGCCGCCGGGCAGCGGGAACGCGCGGCCGGCGCCGAGCGTCAGGCGCACGGGGGCGTCGCCGGCGACGTCCAGCACGGCCTGCACGCCGGTGACGCGCGGGTCGGCCAGGCCCGGGAGCAGATCGGTGGTGACCGGCAGCACCAGCGACGGGGCGTCGCCAGCGGTGAACTCCTGCCACTGGTCGGGGAAGTCCCGGGCGAGGTCGAGGAACCGCGCGGCCGGGTAGGGCCGCAGCATGCCCTTGACCGCGTTGGCGAAGACCTCGCCGCCGTTCCTCGCGGTGTACCTGACGGTGATCACGACGTCCCGCAGGGAGGCCGGGCGGGCGCCCGACAGCGCGAGGCGCCAGGTGGACACCGCGCCGGTGCCCTCGAACGGCAGGTAGCGGTCGTCGTCGTAGCGCAGCTCGAACAGCCCGTCGCCGTCGGCGCCGTCCTCGACGTGGGAGACGGCGATCTGCCGGCCGGCCCGCCAGTCGGCGCGCACCGTGGCCGGGGGCGCGCCCTTGGGGTCGAGCAGGTGCTTGACGGCCTTGGCGTCGGCGTCCAGCACGGTCTTGTGGCCGAGCTGGGTCAGCGTCGCGTTGAGGTCGGGACGGCCGCCGCCCTCGTCCTCGAACGACAGCCCCACCGTCCTGATCTGGCGGCGGTAGTGCCCGGGGAAGTCGCGGTCGAACAGCGCCTCGGTGAGCGCGAACTCGCAACGGCCGGTGTTCGCCAGGCGCAGCATGGCCGGCGGGTCCAGGGCCAGCAGCGACATCCGCTTGACGATCTCCAGGTCGCGGGTGTCGGCCGCGAGGTAGGCGTTGGCGAGCATGTCGAGGTCCATGCCGAGGCCGTCGCCGGCCGTCAGCCCGGCGCGGCGGCTGTCCCAGTACAGCGGCTTGATGTAGGCGGGCCCGTCGGGGACGCCCCGCTCGAACCGATAGGCCCGTTCGGCGGCGCGCGCCATCTCGTAGGCCATCCCGTACGCCTGGAAGTACAGGCCCGACAGGCGGCCGGCCATCCACTGGTAGAGGTCGGCGCCGGAGAACTTGTCCTTGAGGAACGCGGTGACCGCCTGCTGGTTGGCGATCTCCTGCGTCTGGACGTCCAAATCGCGCTGCGCGGCGGTCAGCGCGTGCTCCGCGCTCGCCACCTGGTGCTCCGCCTGCGCCAGGTCGTTGCGCGCCAGGTCGATCTGGAAACGCCAGTCCTGCTCGGAGCGCTGGTACTCCGAGACCACGCCGAGCAGCTCGCCCAGGAGGCTGAACGACTCGCCGAACTGCTCGGGGACCTCCGCGGCCTTGTCCAGCGCCTTGCCGATCTGCTTGCCGCCGTACTCGGTGCCGAAGATGAACGGGCCGAACAGCACCTGCGGGACGCCGTGCGCGATGGAGGAGCCGAGCTTGAGCCCGCCGGCGGCCAGGTGGGTCGCGGCGGCCAGCGTCATGAGGCCGATCTGCGCCCGCTGGATCTGCGACATGCCGTCGTCCACGAGCTGCTGGTAGTGCGACAGCCGCGTGTTGACGGCGGTCCGCCCGGCCTCCGCCTCGCGCTTGCTCTCCTCGGCGGCCTCCACCTGCGCCTGCTTGACGGCGCGGGCCAGGCCGAGGATCACGGTCTCCTGCCGGGCCTGCAGCAGGGTGAGCTCCTCGGAGTCGCGCCGCTCCAGCACGCCGAGCAGGGCGTCGCCGAATGAGCGCAGCTTGTCCACCAGCTCCTGCGCCCTGCGAAGGAGCACCGTGAACCGGTGCTCGGGCACCGGGACGGGCGGCGCGGCGGCGGCCGCGTCCGGCGCGGCGCCGCCGGCGACGGCGCTCACCAGGGCGGCCGGGTCGATCGGCGGGTCGAACAGCGGCACGGGACGGCTGACGCCCATGATGTCCAGCGACTGCCTGATCTTCAGCAGCCGATCCTCGACCCGCGTCCAGTACTCGGCGAACACGGCGTTGCCGGGGATGGTGAAGTACGGGTCGGCCACTCCGGCGTGCACCGCCCCGGGCCCGGTGAGCATCTCGCCGCCCCCGGTGAGCTCCGGCAGGCGCTCTTCGCGCTCCAGGTCGGCGTAGCTGCGCGCCGACCCGGTGCCGATGGCCGGGCGCAGGCGGCCGGGAAGGTCTCCGAGCAGGTCGTGGGCCAGGATGTAGAGCATCCGCGCCTCGTCCACGCTCTCGGCCGTGTACTGGCGGAACAGCATGTCCCCCCAGTCGAGCAGGTTGTCGACGTAGGCCATGACGACCGCGCGGCGGTAGGCCACCGGGCGCAGCGCGGCGATGGCGTGCGGGTCGAACGGGTCCTCCCGGTAGGCGGCGAGCAGCCGCCCGTTGTCGCCCACCAGGTCGTACTGCCGCCGCAAGCCCCCGACCAGCGCGACGCGCTCGCGCAGCTCGGCCAGCACCGCCCGCGCCCGGGGCGTCTCGGCGCCGGTGACCTCGTCCAGCGCGTCGTCGAAGTCGCGGGTGGCCAGGTCCCTGAGGTGGTCGACGTCGTCGTCCTCCAGCGCCCGCTCCTGGAACGCCGCCGCCAGCGACCTCAGCCGGTCCAGTTCCGGGCCGAGCTCCGCCTCCGCCCGGGACACCTCGGCGCCGAGCCGCCGCAGCTCGGCCAGGTCGCCCGCGCAGCCGTCGGCGAGCGCCCGCGGGTCGATCGCGAGGAACGGCAGGAACCGCCAGTAGGCGGAGGGGTCGGTCGGGTCGAAGATGTACTCGTACCAGCGGCGCGCGTCCTCGAACCGCTGGGCGCCGTTGAGCGCCTGCGCGATGAGCAGCGGCGCGTGGAAGAAGATCTCCCAGTAGTAGACGCTGTTGGCGCTCTGGAAGTCCAGGTAGGAGCTGGTGGGCAGCCGCTCGGGGGTGACCTTGTCCGCGCGCACCCGCACGGTCGTGGGCCCGGCCGCGCCGGTCCCGAAGGCGGGCAGCTCGTCGGTCTCCTGGGTCTCGGGGGCGAGCAGCGCCGCCACCCCGCCGGCCAGCAGCCGCCGGTTCAGCACGAACGCGGTGCTGGTGGTCAGGCGCACGATCTCCTGCGGCAGCGTGGCGTACTCGTAGGGGACGGCCACCTCGGCGTCCTTGGCGTAGCGCACGTACCGGTCGCCCATGAACAGGAACAGCTCCGCCGTGGTGTCCAGCGCCCCGGTCAGGCCGGTCTCCACGCCGTCGGGCAGCTCGCCCCAGTTACCGGCGATCGGCGCGTACGCGGTGACCGCTTCGAGGTCCCGCCCGGGTTCCCAGACGGCGTAGGAGCCGCCGCTGAAGACGTACCGGTGGCCGGACTGGCGGAACACCGCGTTGACCGGACGGGCCATCGAACGCGGATAGCCCTGGTCGGTGACGCCCGAGGGGGCGCCGTCCGGGCCGAGGGTGTACCGGGCGTACTCCGTGCCGCTGGTCACGTACAGCGCGCCGTCCTCGACGTAGGCGGCGTCGACGGTGCGCCAGCGGCTGCCGAGGTCGCGGGTCTCGTACGTGCCCGGCTCGCCGGTCCCCACGCGCAACTCGTAGGTCTGTGTGGTGTTGTCGAAGAAGCAAGAGAAACCGGGGGTGACCAGGGCCGCGCCGACGGGGCTCCAGGTGGGCAGGCCGTCGGGATTGCCGGCGAGCGTCTTGGGGTAGCCCTCGTCGAGCCGCTGCCGGCCGTCGTCCCCGGCGAGCGTGTACCGCAGGTAGCGGTCACCGAAGATCATGTAGGTGCGGCCGTCGCGGACGAAGGCGGCGTCCAGGTGGTCGACGGTGAAGGCCATGTCGTCGCCGCCGTCGGCGAGGTCGCGGGGCGGGGTCCAGCGTTCCCACATCGGCCGGACGGTCTCCAGCGAGCCGGACATGGCGTACCCGCCGCGCTCCTTGGAGAAGAAGTACTCGGTGCCGTCCGGCGCGGTGAACGCGGCGTCCACCGCGGACCATTTGGGCAGGTTGTCGCTGTTGTCGCGCATGTGCTGAGGGAAGCCCGGGTCGGGCGGCCCGATGGGAGCATCCCCCGTGCAGCGGACGTACTCATCGCCGGAGAACAGGTAGACGTGCCGGGCGCGCACCAGCACGGCGTCCACGACACCGGTCGTGGTGAGGTTCTCCGGCGGCCTGCCCCAGTCGCCGGCGATGGGCAGATCCGATTTGGCCCGCGTACGGCCACGGGCGATCTTGACGTAGCGGCCGCTCTCGTTGCCGAAGAAGTATCGGGTGCCGTCGGACAGTTCGAACGCGGCGTCGACGCGGTCCCACGCGGGCAGCTTGTCCTTGTTGCCGCGCAGCTTGGTCATGCGCGTCTCCTCGGCGGGGGCCGGGATGACCGGCCTGATGAGGAAGCTGCCGCCCTTGTGGTCGACGCTCAGCCAGTGCCGGTCGGGCGAGGAGGCCGGCCGGTTGAACCGCACGATCGCCCCCGCCCCGACGGCCTCGGCCTCCTCGGGCGCCAGGATGTCGGCGACCTCGCCCGGCCTGCCCGTCTGCGCCGTCAGCCCGGTGACCGGGACGGCGTACAGCTCGGGGGTGAGCGCGAAGGACACCGCGCCGGGCGCGGTGGGCAGGGCGCACGAGACGAGGATGGCGTCGTGCTCGTCACCGGGATCCTGACCGGGCAGCGGCGCCGACCACACCGACAGTGGGAGGTCCGGCGGCGCCCCGCTCCACAGGATGTCCGCCGACCCGACGACCTGCGGAGGGACCCACTCCTGGTTCAGGTTGCAGAAGGAGTAGAAGATCTTCACACGTTGCGGACCGGGGGGCGCGGTGACCGTCTGCTTGTCGCCCACGCGTGTGGCCGTGATCGCCGTGCTCGAGGTGTTCTGCGGGACGACCGCCTCCACGCCCACCCAGAAGACGAACACCCGGTCGAAGGCGTGGATCGGATAGACCTTCTCCGCGTCGATGCGCAGGTCGATCTTCAGCCACGGCCCCCAGGTCGTGGACAGCCGGACGCCCTCGCGGAACTCGGCGCGCCGGTAGTAGAACCGCAGCGGGGCGGTCCTGGTACGGCCGAACAGCACCAGGCCGCGCGTGCCCCGCCCGGCGCCATCGGGCACGTAGACGTAGCCGCCCGCGATCGCCAGGCGCGACACCTCGGTGTACTCGTCCAGGTAGCGCTTGTAGGCGCGCTGCACCCCGTCGCCGGTGATCTCCCCCTGGAGCAGGTCCTTCTCCAGCTCCTGGAAGGCCGGGGTCTTGGTGTCGCGCAGCTCCGGCCGCAGGTAGTTCTCCGGGTACAGGAAGACCTCGCGGTTGGCCTTCCACGTGCGGTAGTTGCGCATCCAGCCCCACAGGGCCTTGATCCGCGCGCGGACCTGCTCGGCGGCCAGGCCCGAGTACACCGTGACCGGCTCCAGGTCCAGCAGGTAGCGGTGCAGGTAGAGCTGGACGGCCGCGATGGCCTCCTTGACCCGCGAGGTCGTGCCGCGGGCGCCCATGTCCACGTCGATCAGCAGGTGTTCGAACAGCTCCCGCGAGGTCCGCCGCCCGGGGGCGGCGGCGAGCGCGGCCGAGACCAGGGCGTCCCGCTTGAGCAGGTTCAGCTCGTCGTGCACCTGCCGCGACAGCTCGGCCCACTCCTGCGGCCCGTGCGCCCGCGCGAGCAGCCCGTACAGGGCGGACGCGGCGCGCTCCAGCTCCACCGCGCGCCTGGCCGCCGACTCCCGCTCGGCCGTCGACTCCCGCTCGGCCGCCGACTCGTGCTCGGCCGTCGACTCGTGCTCGCCGTAGACCCGCGACCAGATGTCGGCGTACACCGCGGACGGGCCGAGGCCCAACCGTCCGGTGAGCAGGAACAGCTCGGCGAGCTGGAGGACGAACTCGATCTCCAGCCGGTCGCCCGGACGCGGCGCGCCCGGCAGCAGGTCGCGGTGCCGCTTGACCCACCTCAGCTCCTCGGCGTCCCAGCTGAACAGCGCGGCCAGGCCCCGGTAGGGGTCCTGGACGGGGACGGGCCCCGCGCCGAGCTGGGCGGCCAGCCCGCCGTCGCCGCCCGGGTACTCGCGGGCCAGGGCGGCGAAGCGGGCGATCGTGGCGACGTCGTCCAGCCGGTAGTCCGCCGCGGCGGACCAGCGTCGCGCGAACGCCTGCGGATAGGTGCGGTCCACGACGCCGTACCGTCCGGCCCCGCCCGGGCTCCCCGGACCGGCGCCGCTCGTCGTCGCCCGGCCGGCTCCGCCCGCGCCGCTCGTCGTCGCCTGGCCGGCTCCGCCGGCGCCGTGCCGGCTCGCCTCGGCGGCCGTACCGGAGTAGCGCACGTACTGGTCGCCCTTGGCGAGGTAGGTGCGGCCCTCGAAGACGAACGCCCCGTCGATGCCCGCCTCGAAGGACGCCGGCAGGTCGCCCCAGGCGTTCCGGATGGCGCGGGGGTGTCCCTGCTCGACCCGCTCCAGGTCACCGGGGGCGTAACGGGCGTACTGGTCGCCGCGGAAGGCGTACAGCTCGCCGTCCGGGGTGGCGAACGCGGCGTCCACCCCGGGCGGCCCGTCGGCGAAGGCGTTGCGCACCCGGCCCCACGTCCCGGCGACCGGCCGCGCGACCGGCCCTGCCACCTGCCTCGCGACCGGCCCTGCCACCTGCCCCGCGACCGGCTCGGCCCGTCCGCCCCCGGCGTCCGCGGGGGCGGCGTCCGTCGCCGGGGTGGCGGCGCCGTCGTCGGCGGTGGCCGGGTCGTCGGCGCGCAGGTATTTCTTGCCCTTGAACAGGTAGAGGTGCCCGTCGGCGCCGGTGAACGCCGCGTCGATGCCGTCGTGGAACTCCTCGGGCAGCGCCGCGACCCCCAGCTCGGCCGGCAGCGCGGCGGCGATCGTCCGCGGGTACCCCTCGTCGGCGAAGGCCAGGTCGGTGCCGGAGTAGCGCACGTACTGGTCGTCGGAGAACAGGAAGGCCCGCCCGCCGGCGACCAGCGCCGCGTCCACCCGGCCGCGCTCGGCCAGCGCGTTGCGCACCCGGCCGGCGAACCCCAGGTCGTAGGTGACGGCGGCGGCGTCCGACACCGCGTGGCACTCCCCGCCGACGAACAGGTAAACGGTGCGCCGGTTGGCGACCACCGCCTCGACCAGCCGGTCGTGGCCCGCGGCGAGGCGGTCGATCAGCACGTCGTCGAACGACTCGGGCAGGTTGGCGAACGCCTCCTCCTTGCGCAGCTCGCCGATGATCGGCTTGGGGTAGCCGGGGTCGGCGTAGCGGTACTCGGCGCCGGTGTAGCGCACGTACCGGTCGCCGGAGAACAGGAACGTCGTCGAGCCCCGGTACACGAACGCGGCGTCCACCCGTACCACGTCCTCCACCTGGCCGGCGCCGTCCCCGTCCGGCGAGCCGGAGACCGACCCGCCCGAGGGGCCGGAGGCCGACCCGGCAGGGGCCTCGGAGACCGGCGACCCGGCCGGGGAACCGTGCGCACCGGCGGCGCCGAACAGGCCGCGGGAGCCGCTCCACCGCTCCCTGGTCGGCTCCATGGGCGAGAAGGCGCCGTCGCGGTAGGCGGTGAAGCGGCCGGTGAAGAAGAAGTACGTGGCGCCGTCGCCGGCGGTGAAGGCCGTCCGCAGCACCTCACCCGGCCGCAGGTCCCGGCCGTAGCCCCGCCAGACGCGCTCGATCGGACGGGGGTAGGACCACACGCCCGCCACCTGGTCGTACTGCAGACACTCGTCGCCGCGCAGCAGGAGCATGGTGCTCCCCTCGAACAGCACGGCGTCGGGGAAGGTGAACCCCTCGGCGCGGTAGGCCTGCGGGATGTCCCAGAAGCCGGCGTCGGCGGGGCGCGGGTACCCGGGGTCGGGGCTCCGGTAGTCCGCGCCGGAGTAGACGACGTGGCGGGTCCGCCCGTCGGGGCCGGGCCGCTCGAACAGGTAGGTCCTGCCGTCGCGCACGTAGGCCAGCGCCACGTTCGACAGCCCCGCCCAGTGCTCGGCCACCGGACGCGGCCGGCCCGCCTCCGAGGCGTCCGAGGTGCGAGAGGTGCCGGAGGCGCCCGAGGTGCCCGGGGCGGCGGGGTAGGTGACGAACTGGTCGCCGCTGAACAGGTAGGTGTTCCCGTCCCGGCCGACGAACGCGGCGTCCACGATGCCGCGCTGGTGGATGTTGTCGCGCGGCCACCCCCACTCCTCGGCGAGGGGGTAGTCGCGTCCCAGCCGGACGTTGTAGCAGGAGGATCCCTTGAACAGGTAGGTGGTGCCGTCGGCGCCCCGCAGCACCGCGGAAAGGCCCGTGCGGTACTCGGGCGGGACGGCGCGCAGCGTCCTCGGTCGCGTGGGCGCCGAGGTCGCCACGGTCCCCTCCAGCGCGCCCAGGTGGCGCCAGCCGTCCGGTCCCTGCGCGACCACCCGGCCGTCCTCGATGAAGGCGCAGGTGACCCCGGCCAGGTCGAGGTGGGTGTGGCGCCGGTAGAGGCCGTCGGAGACGACGTGGCAACTGCCGTCCTTGAACAGGTACACGTTGCGCCGGTCGGCGAACGCGGCGTCGATGCCTCCCGCCAGCGGCACGTGCAGGTTCCGCAGCCGGGGCTCCTGCGCGAGGGCGGCGATCGGGCGCGGGTAGCCGTCCTGCACAGCCGAGTAGTCCTCCCCCTCGTAGCGGACGTACTGGTCGCCGGAGAACAGGTAGGTGTGGGTGCGCACGACCTCCACGCCGTCCACGACCTCGGTCGAGTCCGCCACCAGCGTCGCGTCGACCCGGCCCGTGCGCGCGAGGGCGTTGACGACGTTGCCCCAGAACGGCGTGACCGACGCCGGGTAGCGGTCGTCGACGCGGGTGTAGTCCGCGGTCGAGTACCTGACGTACCGGCGGCCGGAGAACAGGTAGGTCTTGCCGTCCTTGCCGACGAACGCGGCGTCCACCCGCTCGAACGGGAGACCGTCCCAGTCCTCGCGCAGCGTGCGCACCTCCGACCACCAGCGGCGCCTGCTGTCGAACACCACGAACCGGTCGCCGGAGAACAGGTACGTCAGCTCGTCGCGGCCGGTGAACACGGCGTCGACCCTGGTGAACCTCGGGTCGCCGGCAAGGCTCGACGGCAGGTTCCACCAGTCGTCGGTCAGCGGACGGGGGTGGCCGGGGTCGGGCGTCGAATAGTCGCGGGTGGAGTAGCGGACGTAGAACGAGGTCTCGTCGCCGGGGCCGCCGTGCACGGCCAGCCGGTCGCCCTCACGACGGACCTCCACCTCGATGCCCTGCTCGGTGGTCACCCTCCAGGCACCGCCGCCGCCCGCAGGAACGGGCCGGGCGTCGTCCGCGAGAGGGAGACCGTGCTCGGCGAGGCGGCGGCGCAGCGCCCGCGGGACGCGGCCGGCGGCCAGTTCGGCCTGCGCGGCCGAGGCGTCCTCAGGGTCGAGCGGCAGGTCGAACAGCCGCCCGGGCAGGCCGAACAGGTAGGTCTTGCGGTCCAGGACGAACGAGGCGTCCACCCTGCGCAGCCCGCCCCAGTCTGGCTCGATGCGGCGCGGGTATCCCTGGTCGACGACCGAATAGTCGGAGGTCGAGTACCGCAGGTACCGCTCGCCGCTGAACAGGTAGGTCCGGCCGTCCATCCCGACGAACGCCGACTCCACGGCGCCGCTGGACAGCACGTCGGACAGCACGCCCCAGCGCCCGGCCACCGGCACCACCTGGTCGGCGGCCCCCCAGCGGCCCTGCTCCCCGCCGGCGCCGCCCCCTGTTCCGGGGGTGGGCGGGAGGGCGACGGTCCTGCCGTCCTTGAACAGATGGACCGCGCCGTCCCCGGTCGCGAAGGCGGCCTCCAGTCCGCCCTCGAACGCGACCGGCGCGCCGGGGAAACGCGTCTCGATGCGCAGCGGATACCCCTCGACGGCCAGGACGCCGTCGTTCTCGATGCTGTCGGCGTACTCCATCACCTGGTCGCCGGCGAACAGGTACACCGCGCCCGAGGCGTCCGCGTACGCCGCGTCCACCCGCTCCGCGCCCGCGAGCGTGTTGCGCACCCTGCCCCAGGTGCCGGCGATGGGCTGGTCGGCCGCGTCGCCGACGGTGACGAAGCGGTCGCCGCTGAACAGGTGGACCGCGCCGTCCCGGTGCCGGAACCCGGCGTCGATCGACCGGCGGAAGGGCGCGGGCAGCGGGGTCCGCCGGTCCTCGCCCTCCCACCATTCGCCGATGCTCCGCGGATACCCCTCGTCCACGACGGTGTAGTCGGCGCCGGAGTAGCGCACGTACTGGTCGCCGCGGAACAGGTAGGCCCTGCCCTCCTCGTCCACGAACGCCGCGTCCACGCGCTCGGGGTCGTCGAAGGCGTTCTCGACCTTCCCCCACACCCGGTCGCGCTCCACCCAGCGGGCGCTGCCGTGCTCCCTGACGAACGTCCGCGAAGCGCCGTCGCTCCACCGTCCGACGATCCACTCGGCGCCGGCGACGGTGAAGGCCGCGTCCACGCTCCGCAGGCCGGCGAACCGGTCCGACAGCTCGGTGAGCGGCCGCGGCCGGGGGTCGGCCAAGGCGTAGGTCCCCGGCGAGTAGGCCCAGTAGGCGTCGCCCAGGAACAGCAGGACACCGCCGTCGGCGGTCTCCAGCAGGGCGTCGAAGCGGCCGGCGCCGGGCGGCAGCGCCAGCGGCTCGGGGTACCCGCCCACCAGGTCCTGGTCGCGGAAGGCCACCAGCACCTCCGCCGCGTCCAGGCCGAGCTTGGCCGCGAGCACGGCGAACCCGCGGATCCGCCGGTAGGCGCGCCGGAAGCGCGGGCCCACCGCGCCGGCCGCCTCCGCCGCGCCCGGGAGGCCGTCGTCCGCCGCGGCGTCCGCCGCGGCGAGCGCGGGCACCACCAGCACCTCCATGGTCTGCGCCGCGCCGCCGGTGACGCCCGCGCAGATGGCGGCGACGGTGTCCGCGGGCACGCCGAGGGCGTCCTGCAGCAGCGAGGACACCAGCGTCCGCTGCCGGTCGGCGAGCGCGCCGAGGGCCGCGACGATCTCCGCCATCCCGGCCGACACCTCGATCGCCACCGCGTGCAGCAGGTAGAACAGGTCCTTGGCGTAGTCCTCCAGGCCCGCGACCGTGTAGTGCAGCACGTTGCCCGCGTCGCCGAAGTACCCGAGCCGTTCGAGGGGGACGGCCAGCGCCCGGTTCAGGTCCCCCGCCCCGACGAGCATGTCCACCAGCCGGGCGCGCTCGCGCTCGTCGAAGTCCAGCGCCGCGAGCGCCACCAGGTCGAGCCGGTACGGCCGCTGCTCGGCGAGGATCGCGGAGACGCGGCCGGCCACCATGGCCGTCTCCGCGTCGGTGAACCACGCTCCCAGCAGAGCCGAGCCCGAGGAGTCCGCCACCGCCCTCATCGTCGCGTCCACCCGCATGAGGCCGTCGTCGGTGAAGGCGCCGTCGAGGTCGGCCAGGACCCGCCCGGCGACCGCCTCGTCGGCGATGTCCTGGAAGTCCTCGGCGACGAACGTGCACAGCTCCGCCCTGAAGTCCTCGACCTGGCCGCGCATCGCCGACAGCACGGCCCCGCGGTGCGGGTGGAACTCGGGCGGCAGCGCCAGGTCGTCGGCGCCGGTGGCGAGCAGGGCCGCCTTGTCGCGGTACGCGCCGTCCCGGTCGAGGTACTCGTTGAAGCGCAGCGCCTCCACCAGCGCGCCGACCTGGATCTCGGTCAGCGGGAGCGCCGCGAAGACGGCGGGGTCCAGGACGAGCCGTCCGCCGTGGAACCGCTCGACCCGCTCGCGCAGCCGTCCGAGCACGGCGGGGGCGACGTCCCCGAGGTCGGCGTTGACGGCGAGCAGCTCGATGTCGGAGTCCTGCGGGTCCTCCTTCGTGAACGGCGCGGGCCAGAGGATCTCGCCTTCGGCGTCGAGGTAACCGTTGAAGACGAGGTTGTCGTACAGCTCGGCCTGCTCGTCAGGCCCGAGTCCCAGCGAGACCAGATCGGACGGGTAAAGCGCCGCCGCCCCCGCCGCATCGTCGTCATCCGGCCACGCATCCGCGGCGTCCGCGCCCTCGGCCCCGGCGTCACCGGTCCCCTGGTCAACCGCGCCCGAACCGGTGTCCCCGGTGTCCTCCCCGTCCTCCGCGTCTCCGGCGTCTACAGCACGTCCGGGATCTCGGGGATCACGAGAATCACGAGGGCCCCCGGGATGTCCGACGTCGTCGGTGTTCTCCGTGCCCCGGGCACCCGCCGCGTCCTTGGTGCCATCCGCGGCCCTCGCGTCCCCTTCAGCCATCACGCCCAGAGCGCCCGCGCCCATGCCCGCGTGGGGCACCATGCCCTCGCCCATACCTGTGTCCGCGTCCGTGCCGGACGCCGGTGCGCCGCACAGGCGGGCGATCACGTCGTAGAGCGCGCGGCGGTGCGGGGTGAAGTCGCGCGTCAGGCGCAGCTCCTCCCCCGCACCCGGAAGCCTGTCCAGCACCAGTTCGCCGTTGGCCCGCAGGTAGCCGGCGGTGACGAGATCGGCGTAGATCTTCCCGGTCAGCCTCTCGTCGAGGCCGAGGTCCAGGAAGTCCTCCTCGGTGAGCACGGCGAGGTCGGTCAGCGCGTCGTAGGCGGCCGGCTCCGCTTCGGCACGGTCGAATCGGAGCACCCGGTCGTCGCCCGGCGACACCACGCCGTCGTAGGCGGTCAGCACGTCCTGAATGACCTGGGACGCCCGCTCCCCGAACCGGTCGGAGACGAAGGAGCCGGGGCCGAACGCCACGCTCTGGAACTCCCGGCCCAGGTCCGCGGCGACCGCGTCGGTCCCGTCGTCGGCGGGGACCGCGCCCTCGCCCGTCCGGCCCGTACCGTCCCCGCCCGCCGCCGACGCCCCGTCCGCCCTCGACGCCGCGTCCACGCCCGCACGCCCGTCCAGGCCGGTGGACAGCGGATCGCCGCCGCTCAGGGCCACCGGGCCGCCCATGACCGCGCCCAGGTCCTCGACGCCGAACCCGTCGGCCCGCATCCACTCGGCGACGCCGGAGAGCGTCCGGGCCAGCCACAGGCTCGCGCCGGCGTCCCCGGCCTCCAGGATGCGATGGCAGTCGCGGGTGCCCGGATCGTCGTCCAGCGGCAGCCCGCGGAAGGGTGTGTAGCCCTGCGGCCGCGGCGCGGGATCGGCCTCCACGGCCGCGAGCACGCCGAAGAACTCGCCGGTGGAAAGACCGAGCGCCGCGCTCAGCCGGGTGACCCGGTGCAGCAGCGACAGCGCCGCCAGACCGATCTCCTCGCGGTCGAACGGACCGGGCTCCAGCGGCGTGCCCGCGTACCTGCGGCGGTAGCGGACGACGATCTCCACCAGGTCGCTCTCGCCGACCGACAGACCGCTCGCCAGGCGGCGGCGGTAGGCGGCGTTGCGCGGCGCGAGAATGTCACCCGCGCACCGCAGCGCCTGCCCTGCCGGCGGCGCGTCCGGCCATGGCCAGACCAGGCCGTCCTCCTGGCCGCCCGGCCCGGTCATGACGTCGTTGTAGGTGCGGGTGAACAGGTCGCGGGGGTCGGCGCCGTCCCGGATGCCCGTGGTGTCCATCGGGGCGGCGAGGGCGCAGACCACGTCCACCGGCAGGTCGTGGGTCCGGTGCAGGTACACCACCGCGGCGAGCACGCGCAGGGCGGCCGGGTCGATGCGGTTGCCGCAGCAGGTCCTGAGCACCACGTCCAGGTCGGCCATCGACAGGCCGGTCCTGCGCGCGAGGCGCACGAAACGGCGCGTCCTCTCGAACCACTCCCAGGGCACGGGCGTCTCCCCGGTTCCCCACACCAGCCGCCGTCCCTCCGCGTCCACGCTCACGGGAGGGCCACCCTGGTTGACGAAGAAGGCCGACGCCTCGGCGTGCGGCGGGCGGGCGAGCGGGAGGAGGTTCTGGAACAGCAGGTCCCTCAGCTCCGCGGCGGTGAGCATGGTGGCCCGGCGGAACCGGTCGACGTCCTGCAACGCGGTCAGCGGCTTGTCGCCGAGGCCGTAGCACTCCTGGACGGCGGCCTCGCCGGAGAGCACGGTCGTCACGATCGCGGCGTCCTCGGGCGTGAGGCCCAGGTACTCTCGGGCGACCACGTCGGCGCTGACCCGCGCCGCGAACGCGCGGTAGAACTCCTCGGGGGCGATCTCGAACCGGCGCAGGTACGCCCGGAACCGCTCGTCCTGCAACGAGAACGGCTTGTCGAACGGAAACCGCAGCTCACGCAACCGCGCGAAGGCCTCCGCCTCCGCCTCCGCCTGCGTCGCGGGCTCCGCGTCCGTACCCGCGTCCGCGCCCGTACCTGCGTCCGCGCCCGCGCCCATACCCGCCGTGTCCGCGTCCGCGGACATGCCCGGCCCTCCGGACGTGTCCGGGCCCACGGTCGTATCCGGATCCGCGGACATGTCCGTACCCGCGGACGTATCCGGACCTGCGGACGTACCCGGAGCCGAGGTCGTGTCCGGAGCCGAGGTCGGGTCCGGGTCCGCGGACGCGTCCGCCGTGAGGAACCTCGCCAGCACCTCGTTGACGATGTCCAGGTACGGGACCTCGGTGTAGGTGCCCGCATGGTCGAGGACGACCCGCTTCAGCCCCGGCCGCCGTTCGAGCAGCGACGGCTCCTCGAAGTTGTCCTCCACGAGCTGGAGCAGGTCGGCCAGGTAGGCCGCGGGCGAGGTGACCGACCCCGGCTCCTCCTGCTCCCCGAAGTCCAGTTCGCCGAAGAGCCGGTCGTAGCTCGGCAATGAGCCGTCTTCGCGCAAGAGATCCTCCAGCTCGGATCCGATGAAGCGAGATAGGTGCCCCGGGGCATGGCGGATCGAGCCGTCGAATCTCGCACGAGGGCGCGAGATCACATGGCACGGCGATCGGCGAAGACGGTCCGTCTCTGCTCCGCCCGGCCATACTTGCACTCAACGCCTTGGAACGAAACAGATCCGGACTCAACAAAACAGGTAAAGCCAACCGTCCGGTGCCGACAACCGAGAATGACCACTTTTAATGCCACATGTCGTATTACGAGGAGCGCCTACACGAAGGCGCACGCCCGCCAGGTCAGGGGCCATCGCCACCGGGGCTTCCCCGTGGACCGGCGCTCACGAAAGTCGCCGCCGACTTTCTCGGACGAAGTTCGCAATAGCGGACGATGAACCCTTCAAATGCTCGAACATCACCAATCTTCTCTTCTCCCGAGAACGACCCCGGCCAAGTCGGCGAACGCGCCGTTGGCGAGGCCCAACGGTGATCAAAGACGAGACCGTGCCGATCGGCGTCGACGCGCGGGCGTGGCGGGTCGGGCACCCCCGCCACGTTCGCCGGGTCAGGTCAGGAAGGACTCGACCGCGTCCGCGGCGTGACCGGTTCCGCCGTGCGCGCGTACCGTGGCCCGCATCCCGGCCAGCCGCGCGGCCACGTCGGCTGAACCGGCCACGAACTCGACCGCGTCACGCAGCACGGCCGCGGTGACCTCCTCGGCCGGAAGGTGCCGGCCGACGCCGAGTTCCTCCAGCCGCGCCGCGTTGCCGAACTGGTCCACAGCCTGGGGAATGGCCACGGTCGGCACGCCGAACCACAGGGACTCGGTGCATCCGCCCATCCCCGCGTGGGTGACGAAAGCCGAGGCCTCCGCCAGCACGGCGAGTTGCGGCACGCTTCGATGCACCTCGAAGCCCGTCTCCGGCATCGGCCCGAGGTCCGCCGGGTCGACATGCGGACCGACCGCGAGCACGACGTGCCAGTCCGACCCCGCGAACCCTTCGACGCACGCCCGGAAAAGGTCGGGCCGATCGTTGTACGCGGTGCCGAACGACACCAGCAGCACGCGCCGCCCGTCGCCCGGCGGCGTCCAACTCGCATCGGCCAGCCGCACAGGGTCGAGGCACGGACCGACGAACCGCACGCTCGCCGGCACCCGGCCACCGTCACCCAGCGACCGTCACGCAGCGACCGTCACGCAGCCACCGATGAGCGGCCGCCGGGGAAGCGTCAGGTGGCCAGGGGCTCGGCGTCCACGTCGTGGGCGTAGAGCCAGGCGTTGTGCCGCAGGACGTCCCCCTCGCGCAGGCCGGCGTCGCGTTCGCGTTGCTCGGGACCGTCCGCCAGGTGGTTGTACTCGGCGCGGCCCCGGCTCATCAGTTGCGCGCGGCTCGCGCGCGGCCTGCGGGTCGCCTCGTAGGAGAGCAGGGCCTTCGGCACCGTGTCGGGGTCGGCGCCGCCCAGGCACCGGGCGAGCACGGCGGCGTCCTCGATGGCCTGGCCGGCGCCCTGGGCGAAGAACGGCAGCATCGCGTGCGCGGCGTCACCGAGCAGAGTGACACGGCCGCTGGTCCACCGCTCCAGCGGGCCGCGGTCGTAGAGCGCCCAGCGCTTGGTGCCGGGCGCGGCGTCGATGAGCCGCCGCAGGCCCACGTCCCAGTCCTCGAACTCGCGGGCGAAGTCGGCGAGCTCGCCGTCGGCCGTCCAGGACTCAAGGCGCCACTCGCCGGCCGGCACGACGGCGACGAGATTGACCAGGCGCCCGCCGGACACCGGATAGTGCACGACGTGCCGCGCGGGGCCGAGCCAGAGGGTCTGCACCCGCCGCCGCGCGTACTCGGGCGCCCGCTCGACGGGGACCAGCGCGCGGAAGGCGCTGAAGCCGGAGAACCGGGGCGCCGCCTCGGCCACGATGCGCGGCCGGACGGTCGAGTGGATGCCGTCGGCCCCGATGACCGCGTCGGCGCGCACCTTGGTCGTGGCTCCCGACCGGTGCGCGAAGGTGAGCTCGACCTCGGCGTCGTCCTGATCGAGGGCCACGCAGCGGTGGTCGAGGCGGACGACGCTCGCGGGCAGCGCGTTCTGGAACATCGCGAGCAGGTCGGCCCGGTGCGCGGTGTGCAGGTTGGCGCCGTACAGCCGCTCGCACGCCTCTCCCATCGGCTGGGAGGAGATCACCCGCCCGTCCTCCCACCGGCGGTACTCCCACGCCTCCTCCAGCCAGACCGCGCACCGCGCGAGGGCGTCCCCGAGGCCGAGCCGCGCGATGAGCCGCACCATGTTCGGCGCCAGCATCACCCCCGCGCCCACCTCGCGCAGCACCGGCGCCTGCTCGTACACCTGGGCCTCCACGCCGGCCCGGCGCAGGTACAGCGCCGCCGCCAGCCCCCCGAGACCACCGCCCACGATCGCCACCCGTAAGCCCACGCACGCCCCCAGCCACGATTCCCGGGTAGATCACCACTGCGGAAGTAGCGGGTTCATCTTCACCCGTGCGGCGGGGGCGGATCCAGAGCCTCGCGATGGACGAACCACAAGGTCATGTCCGAAATGGATGACGCACAGTGGCGTACTCCTCACAGCGATTACGCACCGTACACATCATGCGACTCTGGACGAACTTCGATATACAATCTTCGCCATGTTGTCTTGATGCACTTGTGCCCAAGTGGGCATAGTTGTCCAGATCATCGGCGCAGTGGCCGCGGGACGCCACTCGGGGAACGGCTCCAACCCGCGTCCACAAAGGGCGCGCCGCACACGAAATTGGACACGACAGATGAGCTCGCCCCCTCCGATTCGCACGAGGCTCCTGAGGATCCTCGCGCTGCCCCTGGTCTCCATGGTCGCCTTCTGGGGCTTCATCGCCTACTCCAGCATCACGGAGATCTCCGACATCTCCCGCACGCAGAGCCGCTGGCAGGCCATCGGGGCGCCGGTCCTGCAGCTGGTCTACGAGCTCCAGCGGGAACGCCAGGCCTCCGCCCAGGCCCGGAGCACCGGCAACGACCAGGCGCTGGCGAGGCAGCGGCAGCTGACCGACGACCGGGCCCAGGAACTGCGCGAGCTGATCGGGTCGGTCGGCCAGCAGAGCAAGGACGAGACCCCCGCCGAGGTGCGCACCCTGGTAGGAGCCCTGGACTCGCTCCAGACGCTCCGCCGGTCCGCCGACAGCGGCAGCCTCTACCCGCCCGTCCGGGTCATCGACGCCTACAACAAGCTGATCGACGACGCCGGCCGGCAGCTCAACGCCGGGGGCGCGCTGAGCGACGTGTCGACCGACCGGGCGGTGCGCGGCATGGCCGCCTACAACAGCAGCGCCGAGTACCTCAGCAGGGAGAACGCCGTCCTCACCAGCACGATCGTGCAGCGGCGGATGACTCCCAGCGACCGTTCGGCGTTCGTCGCCGCCATGACCGGCCGCCGCATGATCATGGCGAACGCCGCCCGTGACGTCGGGCCCGACCTGCGCGTCCAGTACGACAACCTCGTCCGGGGCCTGCCCTACAAGCGGCTGCTGGAGATGGAGGACAGGGTCTTCAACTGGAACGCCAGCGGCCTGCCCTTCGTGGATCCCGACGACTGGAAGAGCGACACCAGCCTCCTGCAGCAGACCATCAACCGTGACACCCAGAACGAGTTGTTCTGGGTGGAGGAGGCCCGGCAGGCGGCCAAGACCGCGGCGTACTGGCGCATCGGGCTGATCCTCGGCCTCGGCCTGGTGGCGGTCATCGCCTCGATCCTGCTGTCGTTCCGGTTCGGCCTGTCCATGATCGTCGAGCTACGGCGCCTGCAGAGGTCGGCCGTGGAACTGGCCGAAGTACGGCTCCCCCTGCTGGTCGAACGGCTGCGCAGGGGCGACGACGTGGACCCGGCGACCGAGGCGCCGCCCCTGGACTCCGCCCGCACCGCCGAGGTGGAGCGGGTGGTCCAGGCGTTCTCGGCCGTGCAGCGCACCGCCGTGGAGGCGGCGGTCAGCCAGGCGACGCTCCGCAAGGGCATCGGCCAGGTGTTCCTCAACCTCGCCTGGCGCAACCAGGCGCTGCTGCACCGCCAGCTCACCCTGCTCGACACGATGGAACGCCGCATCGAGGAGCCGGACACGCTGGAGGACCTGTTCCGGCTGGACCACCTCACCACGCGCATGCGGCGGCACGCGGAGAACCTGGTCATCCTGTCGGACTCCACGCCCGCCCGCCGATGGCGCGACCCGGTGCCGATCTTCGACGTGGCGCGCAGCGCCGTGCTTGAGGTCGAGGACTACACCCGCGTCATCGTGCCGCCCATGCCGCAGGCCCCGCAGTTGCTGGGCGTCGCGGTCGCCGACGTGATCCACCTGCTCGCGGAGCTGGTGGAGAACGCCGCCGTCTTCTCCCCGCCGGAGACCACCGTGCACGTGCGGGGCATGGCGGCGGCCAACGGCTTCGCGATGGAGGTCGAGGACCGCGGCCTCGGGCTGAGCGAGGCCGCCCTGGAGGAGCTGAACGCCAAACTCGCCGACCCGCCGGAGTTCGACCTGGTGGACAGCGACCGGCTCGGCCTGTTCGTCGTGGCCAGGCTCGCGGCCCGGCACGGCATCAAGGTCTCGCTGCGGCGCTCCCCCTACGAGGGCACCACGGCCATCGTGCTGCTGCCCGTCGCCCTGCTCGCCACGCCCGACGCCCCCGTCATCGAACCCATGCCGGACCGCGCCGCCCCGGCGCCCGCCCCCAGTTGGTGGGAACGTTCCCACATACCCTCGCAACGGGGCGCCCCGATGGGTCCCGACCGGGGAATCCGGCCCGCCCGGGCTCTTGGCACGCCTCCGCCCACCGCCCAACGGGCGCTTCCGGCACCGGAGGCGCCGTCCTTCCCCCACCGGACGCCAGGGGCCTCCCAGCCGCCGGCACAGCCACCCGTCCAGCCCTCGGGCCGGCGGTCCGCTGAGCTGTTCACCCCGCTCTCCGACCGGCCTCCCGCCTCGCCGCCCACCGAACCGTTCACCGCGCCATCCGCCCCGCCACCTGTTCAGCCACCCGCCGAGCCGCCCGCCCGGCCGGCGACCTCACCGGCCGCTCCACCGGCCGGCCGTCCGTCCGCCGCCGTGCCGAGCACCGACGAGGACGACCTGGACGGGCTGCCGATACGCGTGCGGCAGGCCAGCATGGCCCCCCAGCTCCGCCGCACGCGGGCCGCCGAACAGCGCGAAGTCAGCGTGCGCTCCCCCGAGGAACTTTTCAGCATCATGTCGTCCATGCAGCGCGGCTGGCAGCAGGGCCGCGGCGAGGCCGAGCAGAAGTAGATGACGCGCAATCGAAAGGAGGGCCATTCCAATGCCCGAACCCAGACCTGAACTGAGCTGGCTGCTCGACGACCTGACCCAGCGCGTCCCCGGCGTGCGGCACGCCATCGTGCTGTCCGGGGACGGCCTTGCCATGGGCGGCTCCCGGGGCCTGACCCGGGAGGACGCCGAGCACCTGTCCGCCATCTCCGCCGGCAGCCACAGCCTCGCCCTCGGCGCCGGACGCCACTTCGGCCTCGGCGGCGTCCGGCAGACCATCATCGAACTGGAGGAGGGCTTCCTGTTCGTCACCGCGGCGGGTCAGGGGGCCCGGCTGGCCGTGCTCGCCTCGGGCGACGCCGAACTGGGCATGGTCACCTACGAGATGGCGCTGATGGTCAAGCGCGTCGGCGAGCACCTGTCCGCTCTGCCGAGAGGAGCGGCTCCGGCACCCGCCTGGAACGGCGTGCGTCAGTGACCGGAGAGGATCCCGGGCCGCTGGTCAGGCTCTTCGGGCTGACCGGCGGCCGTGCGCGCCCACCCGGCGAATCCTTCAACTTGGTGGCCATCGTCACGACCGTCAGCATCCCGTTCGAGCAGCCGGACCTCGGCCCGGAGTACCTGGCCATCCTGAGGACGTGCCGCAGGCCGACCCCGGTCGCGGACGTCGCCGCCCAGCTGAGGCTCCCGATCAACATCACCCGCGTGATCCTCGGCGACCTGCGTCGCGAGGGTCTCGTGAGCATCGACCGACCGCAGCCTGCCGCGCAGGCGATCGACGAACGCATCTACAGGGAAGTGCTGCATGCGCTACGCAGCCTCTGATCGGGCCGCCGCCCCAGGCGCCGCCCCGGCGATGGCCATCAAGATCCTCATCGCCGGCGGCTTCGGGGTCGGCAAGACGACCATGGTCGGCACGATCAGCGAGATCCGGCCGCTGCACACCGAGGAACTGCTCAGCGAGCGCAGTGTCGGTGTGGACGACGTCTCTGGTGTCGAGGCCAAGACCACCACGACCGTGGCGCTGGACTTCGGCCGCATCACCGTCCGGGACGGGTTATGGCTCTACCTGTTCGGCACCCCGGGCCAGGACCGGTTCTGGTTCATGTGGGACGAACTGGCCCTCGGCGCGCTCGGCGCCGTCGTCCTGGCCGACACCCGCCGCCTGGAGGACTGCTTCCCGGCCGTCGACTACTTCGAGCAGCGCGGCCTGCCGTTCGTGGTCGCCGTCAACTGCTTCGACGGCGCCCGCCGCCACGATCCCGTCAAGGTCCGCCGCGCCCTCGGCCTGGACGGAGTGGCTCCCATCCTCCTGTGCGACGTGCGCGACAGGGACTCCGTCGCCCGCGTCCTGACCACCTTGGTCACCTACGCCGTCGGCGACAACTTCGAGCACGCCATCCCCTGAGACGCCACAGGCTCCCCACGCCGGGCGAGGCATGCGCCCCCGCCGACACGGACGGCGCCGTCCCCCCCAAGGGGGCGGCGCCGTCCGTGCATGGTGGCCGCCGTCAGCCGCAGTGCTCGAAGGGGCTGTCGTACTTGGCCGTGCCGATCGAGCCGCCCCACTTCACGCAGGTGCGGGCGGCCTTCGCGCGCACCGGCCCCGCGTAGTACTGGAACGTGCCCGCGTCGGTCTGCCGCGCCTTACCCTTCACTTCCAGGTACGCACTGGCGGCGACCTTGCCTCTGCCGCTGCTGCGGACCGTGGCGACGCAGTTCTGCCCGGTGGCCGAGGAGTACATCAGGAACACCCGCCCCTGCGAGCCGAGCGTCGCCACGTCGACCTGCTTGAAGCCCGAGCCGCAGACCTTCGCCGCGGTGTAGGGGTTGGAGCCGCTGGGAGCGCTTCGCGGGGCGGCGCCGCCTCCGCAGTTCCTGGACTTCACGCTCTGGCCCGGGTACCTGAAGGCGGCGCCGTTGAAGGTGGCACGGACGATCTTGCCCGCGGCCGAGCGCTGCTCGTAGTGGAGATGCGACACGATCTTGTACTTGGCGGAGGTGTTGCCCACCGCGCCGATCTTCTGCCCCTGCGCCACCTTCGCCCCCTGGGACACCGTCCGGGCGCTGAGGTGGGCGTAGAGGGTCGCGCTGCCGTCCGAATGGCGGATCTTGACCAGGTTTCCGAAGCCGTTGGCCGTCTGGTACGCGGAGATCACGACCGTACCGGCCGCCGCGGCGACGACGGTCCTGCCCCGGTCCCTGTCGCCGTCGTTCGCGCTGCCGTTGAAGTCGATCTCGTTGCCCGTGTGGGCGAAGCTGCCACTGCTGCCGACCCACGTCTCTCCGCAGGGGAAGGGCAACTGGAAGGTGGGGCCGGCGGTCCTGACGGCCGCGTTCGCCGTCGCTGAACCCGTCAACGCGGCCAGAGAACCACAAACAGTCACTATAAGGATCTTCGTTCGCACAAACGGCAAGATTGTCAGTCGGATGATCAGGTTGTCCAGATCATCCGCAAAGTGCACCCCGCCCACGAGGCGTGCAGGGCCGGAGGGTGGCGGGCTCGGCAGGTCCTGCTCCACCGGTCGCACCTGTCCGCGTGGCGGTGTGGTCCACGCCGATGATCAACACGGATTCCGGCGGTGGATCCGCATATAGGAGAAATACTGCCAATCTCTCCTGTTTCTGCTTACACGTATGCAGCGATCCGCTACGGTCGCACGTTCTGACAGAGGATCGACCGTTCCGACAGAGGATCGACGAGAGACTGGAGCATTGTGCTTAGGAGAGCTTCCTGGTTCGCCGCCTTTCTGGCGGTAGCGACGTATTTACCCGTTTCGACGGCCAGTGCGGACACCGAGGTTGTGACGCCGCGGACCATCGCTTGGGCGCCTTGCGAGGAGGAGCCTGCCGCCGAGTGCGGCACGCTGAGCGTTCCCATCGACTGGTCGAAGCCGGGCGGGGCGAAGGTGGACATCGCCGTCGCCCGGCGGAAGGCCACCGATCCGGCCGCGCGGGTCGGTTCGCTGGTGATCAATCCCGGTGGTCCGGGCGGGTCCGGAGTGGAAGCCGTGTACGGCGCCCCCGGCTCCTACACCGAGGAACTGCAGCGACGGTTCGACATCGTCGGGTTCGACCCTCGGGGCGTGGGACGCAGCAACCCGGTGATCTGCTCGGCGTCGGTGTACAACCGGATGCCGCACACCGTCATGAGAAGCCAGGCCGACTTCGACGCCTGGAACGCGTTCACGAAGAAGCTGCACGCCGACTGCCGCGCTCGTACCGGTCCGCTGTACGACCACGTCGACTCCGTCAACGTCGCCCGTGACCTGGACGCGCTCCGCGCCGCCCTGGGTGAGGAGAAGCTCACCTACTACGGCATCTCGTACGGCACTCTGATCGGCCAGATGTACGCCGAGCTGTTCCCCGGCCGCGTCCGGGCCCTCGGACTCGACAGCAACATGGACCACAGCCTCGGCGTCGCGGGCTTCCTGGCCACCGAGGCGGTCGCCATCGAGGACGCGTTCGACCAGTTCGTCGGCTGGTGCGAGCAGGACACCAGTTGTGTCCTGCATGGACGTGACATCCGTGCGATCTGGAAGGACCTGCGGGCCAAGGCGCGGCGCGGTGAGCTGAAGTACCCGAGCACAGGCCAGACGATGACCGAGCTGCAGGTCATCTACAACGCCGCACTGGGCACCGAGGGGCCGGACTGGCGCTTGCTGAGCGAGGTGATCAACTGGTTGAACGGCGGGCCGGAGCCGGAGTGGGTGCCCCCGCTGGAAGGCCGGGGGCCCGTGGAGGGCGACGTCGCGTATCTGCCGACCGCGGTTCTCTGCCAGGACTACAACCTCCGGGTGCGCAACTACGAGGAGTACGCCGCACTCATGCGCGCCTCCAGCCTGCTCGCACCCGACACGGGGTACCACCCGTACCCGATCGACGATCTGCCGATCTGCATGAACTCCCCGACCACCAACGCGCCGCACGCGCTGCGGTACACGGGCGACGCCCCGCTGCTGCTCGGCAACTCCGTGCACGACCCGGCCACCCCGTGGATATGGTCCGCCAACGCGGCCCGTCAGCTCGGGTCCAAGGCTGTGCTGCTCACGTACGAGGGCTGGGGACACCGCATCTACGGCAAGGACAAGTGCCAGGACGACATCTTCGACGCGTACCTGATCTCGCTGAAGGTGCCGCCGCCCGGCGCCCGCTGCGCCGTGGGCACGCCTGAGGAGAGCCTGCTCAGGCGGCAGACGCCGTCGCGGACCTGGCCGACCGGCCCGAACCACTGGGCGGCCGGCCCGGTCGCGTCCTCGCCCATCTCCTGACCCCGGAGGGGAGCCTCCGCCCGGTAGCTCATGCGGGTGAGATTCCTGCGACCATCGAGCGGATGGGTGTCGTCGCACCACGGCCAGTCCGGTGGTGCGACGACACCCGGTCCTCGCGTTCAAGGCCGGTGCCGACCGGCCGTCGTTCGACGCCTCATGGTGGAATTGCCGGGTGGGTGATCCGGAGGTGGCGATCCTCGTCGGACTGCAGGGGTCGGGCAAGACCACTTTCTACCGGCGGCTGCTGGCGCGAACACATGTCCATGTGAGCAAGGACGCATTTCCGAACGCCCGGAAACGGCAGCGGCGCCAGCTCCGGATGGTCCAGGAGGCGCTGGCCGAGGGCAGGAACGTCGCGGTGGACAACACCAATCCCTCGGCCGACGAATGGCGTCCGCTCATCGACATCGCCAGGGCGAACGATGCCCCGGTGGTCGGCTACTGGTTCCCGCCCGACGTGGCCGGCTCGCTCGAACGCAACGCCGCGCGGGCGGGAAAAACCCGGGTGCCGGAGGTCGGCATCTATGCCACGCTCAAACGCCTGAGGCGCCCCCGCCCGGCCGACGGGTTCGACCAGATCTTCCAGGTCGGCTTCGACGGCGACGGAGGTTTCACGATCGAGGTCTCACGATAAGGGAGAGCCGTGAACGGCAATGAGCTGGAAGCACGGATGCGAGCGCGGGAATGGTTCCACTCGCTGACCTTGCTGCCGGGCGCGTGGGCCGTCATCCGGGTGGACGGCCGCAGCTTCTCCCGCTACACCGAGCAGCGCTTCGACAAGCCATTCGACCAGCGCTTCTCCACCCTCATGACCGGAACCGCGCGAAGCCTGCTGGAGGAGTTCGGCGGACGGTACGCGTACACCGAGAGCGACGAGATCTCCGTCGTGCTTCCCCCGGCTTTCGACCTGTTCGGCCGCGAGGTGGAGAAACTGGTGTCGTTGTCCGCGTCCGTCGCCGCCGCGGCCTTCACCCACGCCGCGGGTGAACCCGTCCACTTCGACAGCCGCGTCTGGCTCGGCAACGGCGTCGAGGACGTCGTGGACTACCTGTCCTGGAGGCAGGCCGACGCCGCGCGCTGCGCGCTCAACGGCTGGTGCTACTGGACCCTGCGCAAGGACGGCCGCTCCCAACGCGAGGCCACCAAGCTGCTGGAACGGGCGAGCATCGCCGACAAGAACGAGCTGCTGTACCAGCACGGCGTCAACTTCAACGAACTGCCCGCCTGGCAGCGCCGCGGCATCGGCATGTGGTGGGAGACCTACGACCAGCCTGGCCACGACCCGATCCGCGACCTCGACGTCACCACCCGGCGGCGGCGCGTCCACGTCGAAACCGACCTGCCGATGAAGGACGACTACCGGAGACTGGTCGAACACCTGATGGACCCCGACGAAGCGCAGGCAGCCAAGTCTGCGCCGTCGGTGCGATGAGAGGCTCTGCCCGATCCTCCGGCACCACCGGCACACCTTGACCGACGGCACCACCGGCACACCTTGACCGACTCCCGCCGCGCGAGGTCGGCGGACCCTACCGGCGAGGCCGGCGACGTCCGACCGGCCCGTCATGTGCGCCCCTGTGGGCGAGTCGATCGCACGATCATTTCTCGAACACCAGTATGATGCCACGGTTCAGACAGACAACTGATGATCCACCCGGAAAGGGCCGCACGTGGCGCAGAAGGTGATACTGGTTGACGACCTCGACCACTCCGAGGGCGATGACGTGGCGAGACGGGAGTTCCCGCTGCTGAACCGGACCTTCGCCATCGACCTGTCCGACGCCAACCAGCAGCGGCTGAGCGAGGCCCTGGCGTTCATCGAGCAGGTCCTCGAGAGCTCCCGCGAGGTGAAGCAGGCGACCCGCGCGAAGAAGACCGCCGACACCTCCCCCCGCCTGCAGGGCTACACCCTCACCGACGTCCGCGAATGGGCGCGCGAGCAGGGCCTGGACGTCCCCGCCCGGGGCAAGCTCGCCGACGAGGTCCTCGAGAAGTTCATCGCCGCCCACCCCGACGCCGCCTCCCCGCAACCGGCGCCGGACGAACCAGCAGGCGGAGAGGCCTAGGACACAAGCCCCGGAAAGCCGGCATCAACGAACAGCCCGGCCGGAGAGCATCGGCTTACGGTGACTCCAGCAGGCCGCGGCTCCGTGGCGCGAACGGATCAGCGGCTTCCACGCTGCGAACCGTCGCTGATCCCCGGGCTGTTCCACACGCAAGCGGCACCTCGCGACGCCGTCGAACCCCGATCGGGGACGTCACGCATCGCCCGGCAGCGGTTCGCCGGTCTCCAGGAGCGTCTTCAGGCTCGCCACCACGTTCGGCCATCCGTGGACGACCATCTCGGCCAGGCTGGACGCGGGCTCGAAGCCGTCGTGTACGACGGTGAGCTTCACGACCTGCGCGGCCTCCTCGTCGATCGTGAAGGTGACCTTCGAGCGGGCCTCGCCGGACAGCCGGGCGAGCGTCTCGTCGTCCCAGCCGAAGCGCTTGGCGAGCTCGGGGGTGATGGCGTGCCAGGTGTAGGAGAGCCGCTTGTAGGGGTCGGCCTCCAGCACGACCTGCTCGGGGTCACTGATCTTGACGCCGTGGTTGTCCCAGGTCATCGGCGAGCCGACGGCCCAGTCCGTGTCGAACTCGGTGGCCCAGTAGCGGCGGGTGAAGGCCGGCTCGGTCAGCGCCTGCCAGAGCTTCTGCGGGGTGGTGCGGATGTAGGTGGTATAGACGAAGGTCGGCGCGTCCATCGGGGGTTCCTCCAGGGCGAGTTTCAGATCCGCCAGGGCTTGGACCCTGGCCTGGTCGTAGCGGCTGATCCACCGGTGGGCGATCTCGTGCACGGGCGCGGCGTTGAGGTAGTGCAGCTTCTCCCGGCCCCGCCGCACGGTGGCGACGAGCCCGGCCTCCTCCAGCACCGCCAGGTGCTTGCTGACGGATTGCCTGGCCATGTCGAGCCCGGCGCACAGCTCGCGCAGCGTCTGCCCGTTGCGGGCGTTCAGCGAGTCGAGCAGCGCGCGCCGGCTCGGATCGGCCAGCGCCTTGAAGACCTCGTCCATGTCCGCCTTCGTACCCGGATCACCGTCTGATATGCAGCCTTTTGGCTGCCTGTAACTTAGGCAGCCGGATGGCTGCCTGTCAAGACCGGCGTGAACCGACGCGGCCCGTTCCAGCACGGCCACGATGAGCGGACGCAAAAGTCGATCATCTCGGCACGGCCTCACACGCACCGCTGACGACCACGTGACGCGACCGATCGGGTCGAGCTCGCCGCCCGGCTTCCAGGAGACCCGTTTCGCCAGGTTCGGTACGAGTTCTCAGTCCGTGATCACGAACTCGGCGCCGGCGGCCAGCGCCACCTCGGGTCCGAAGAGCCTGGCCGGGGTGAACGCGCCGGGGCGGCCCTCGCCCTTGGCCAGGCGCTGGGCGACCTCGGTGACGGCGCCGACCGTGAACGTCATGCCTTCGCCGGTGCGCAGCCAGCCCTCACGCACGCGACCGGACGGCCATTCGACCCGGGCTCGGCCCCAGGACGACCGGCGCGGGCGCTCCTTGGCCGTGGTCGTCGTGATGCCGGCGAGCCGCCGAGTGACGAAGCCCGCCACGCCGGGCAACCGCAGCACGCCACTGATCACCGGCAGAGCCGCCCGGACGGCCGGGTTGGCCGGGACGAGAGCCGAGGCGCCGATCACCGACGGGGCGCCACTGGCCCGCCAGGCCGCGAAGAGCTCGCCGCCGCCCAGGGAAGCGGTGGTGACCACGTCGCCATCGGGGGTGGTCAGCCGCTCGGCGGCACCACCGGCCCGGGCGCGTACCAACCGGCCCTGCCGCACCTCGCGGCCGCCGTCAAGCAACCCGCGCACGATGGTGGCGGCCAGAGCTTCGCCGAGGGCGCCGGGTTCGATCGCGACCGACGCGACGGCGTCGATGCGTACTCGCGATGGCTTCTCCTCGGCCGCCAGCAGATGCAGCAAAATGCTCTCGGTCGCGAGCACGCCGAAGCCCGCCCCGCAGACCAGCGTGCGACCGGTCGCCGCCGCCTCCCGGTCCATGCCGTGGAGCAGTTCGAACGCGCTCAGCTCGGCGGCGACGTCGACGTAGTGGGTGCCCGGCGGACAGGCCCGCGCGACCCGCGGCGCCGTGACCGTGAACGGGCCCACCGTGTTGATCACGACGGCCGGCGCCTCGGTGGCCAGCCGCGCGCAGACCTCGTCGAGCGAGCCGGTCACCGCCCGGGCGTCCGGACACACCTGAGCCAGCCGCTCCCGATCGCGGCCCGCCACCACCACCTCGGCGCCCGCCTGCCGTAGACGCTCCACCGCCTCCCGGCCGACCCGTCCGGTCGCGCCGAGCACCCAGATTTCACCCGTCATGTTCGCCTCCCATAGTCATGGCACGTCGTGTCATCACTATGGCATGGCACGACATGGCGTGTCATCACTAGAATGTGCCGCATGGGTCGATGGCAGCCGGGTGCGCGAGAACGGCTCGAGCAGGCCGCGCTCGATCTCTTCCTCGAGCAGGGCTTCACCGAGACGACGGTGCCGCAGATCACGGCGAGGGCCGGGCTCACGACCCGTACGTTCTTCCGGCACTTCGCCGACAAGCGTGAGGTGCTGTTCGCCGGCGAGGAGATGGTGCCCGAGCAGGTGGCCCGCCTCATGGCCGAGGCCCCGCCGTCGCTCGGCCCGATGGAACTGATCGCCGAAGGCCTGGCCCCCGCCGCGGCCGAGATCTTCGAAGGCCGCAGCCTCGACTACCTGCTACGCCGACGGGCCGTGATCGACGCCGAACCCGCTCTGCATGAGCGCGAGCTGCGCAAGTTCTCGCTGATGTCCAAGGCCCTGGAGCAGGGCTTCCGCGACCGCGGCGTCGACGACCTGACCGCCCGGCTGGCGGCCGAGATCGCCGTGACAACGTTCCGGATAGCGGTGACCCGCTGGCTCGACCAGCATGGCGACCCCGACCTCCCGGCCACCATCAACCAGACGCTGGCGGCGATGAGGCACCTGACGAACACGCCCTCGACGTGAGCCGAACGACTCGATGGGAGCTCGGGCTTCCGCGGGAAGCACCACTCCCCTCGCAGCCGGCCCCCTGGTCGCATGCTCAAGTCCCTGTTCCATCAGTAGGGTGAAACAGCGATCAAGCGACCTCCCGGGCAGGGGCACGCCTCCAGGCCACCGGGACGACACGGAGCCGGCGAGGGTGACAGCCAGAGAGGCGGCGTCAATGTCCAGCGGGCAGTTGTACGACACCATCGGAGCCACCTACACCGCGACACGGCGCACCGAACCGCGCATCGCCGCGCAGATCTGGGCCGCGCTCGGCGATGCCCGGACCATCCTGAACGTCGGGGCGGGCACCGGGTCCTACGAGCCCCCCGACCGCCACGTCCTGGCGGTGGAACCGTCGGCGCTCATGCGTTCGCAGCGCCCCGCGGAGGCGGCGCCGTGCATGATCGGGTCCGCCGAGAACCTGCCGTTCGACGACCGGTCCTTCGACGCCGCGATGGCCGTCGCCTCGATCCATCACTGGCCGGACCCGATCGCCGGCCTGCGCGAGCTGCGGCGGGTCGCTCGCCGCGTGGTGGTGTTCACGCACGACACCAGTGACACCGGATGGCTTCACCGGTTCTGGCTCACCCGCGACTACCTGCCCGAGGTCGCGAACCTCCTTGTCGGCCGGCCTTCGATAACCGAGCTGGCCGATGCGATCGGAGCCAGGATCGAACCGGTGCCCATCCCGTGGGACTGCACCGACGGCTTCTTCGAGGCCTACTGGCGCCGCCCCGAGGCATACCTGGACGAGAACGTCCGCCGCGGAATGTCGGTCTGGACCACAGTCGGCCCGGACGCCGAACAGCGCGCGGTGCGCACCCTCCGCGACGACCTCACCTCCGGCCGCTGGCACGAACGCAACCAAGCCCTCCTCGCCCTCGAAGAAGCAGAACTCGGCCTCCGCCTGCTGATCGCCTGAACTCCCTGCGGCTGGGCGCCATCTCAGACGACTTCTGTCCGCGGCTTGCCGAGTCCTGCCCTCCAGCAGGACTCTCGCTCACGCCGCCGTACCGGCCGTGCCCTGGCTCATCGGCGCAAGCGCTCTGGTCACGCCTCGGCCGCCTGGCAGGCGAGCCACTGCTCTCGGGTGATCGCGTACTCGACCTCACCAAGATCGCTGCCGGGGATCGGCTCGTCCCACTCCATGTGGAACGTACGGACATGCTCCATCCCGAGTGCGGTCATGGTCGCGCGGGAGGCGGTGTTGACCACCATGGTCTCGGCGAAGATGCGGTGCAGCCGGAGATCTTCGAACCCGTGCCGGATGAGCTCGCGGGCTCCTTCGCTGGCCAACCCCTGGCGCCAGTAGCGACGCAGGAGCCGGTAGCCGAGCTCGGCCTGCCCCTCGACCGGCCCTTGGTCGGCGCGCTCCGGCGGCTGCAGGATCCACCAGCCGACGAACCGCCCGTCCACGAACCCGGCCCAGAAACCCAGTCCGGCGACGCGCTCCGCGGCCGCGAGCCGCTGCCCATGGAGAACCTCGACCTCCTCACGGCTGCGAGCACGGCCGTTGCCGAGGTACCGCATGACCTCGGGGTCGGCGTCGAGCGCGATCTCGTCTTCGAGGTGCTCGTCGGACAGGGGAACAAGCTCAATGCGGTCGGTGCGCAGCTTCGCCTGAGACATGCGCCGCATTCTCGCGCAAGAGCCACTCACCGGTCATCCGAGTATCGACCACCGCTCCGCCCGTCCGCGCCGTGGAGCACTAGAGCCTTCGTGATCAGTACGCGAAAATGTCATACCTGGCCGCCAAGCTTCCGGCATGAACACCGACGAGTACTGGGGCCTGGTCGAACGCTCCGGCGTGCACGCCACCGACCTGGACACCCGGGCCACATGGCTCGTGGACGAGTTGAGCGTTATGCCGCCGGCCGACATCGTCGATTTCAAGCTCCGTCACGCGGAGGTGAAAAGGGCGGCCGACACCTGGCCCATGTGGGGCGCCGCCTATCTCATTTGCGGTGGCTGGTGCTCGAAGACGTCTTCTGGTATTTCCAGTCGTGGCTCATCGGCCTGGGCAGGGAGACGTACGAAAGAGCGACCACCGACCCCGACACCCTGGCCGACGCGTCACAGATCGAGCGCCTCGCAACGGGCGGCGAGGACGTGGAACCACCAGAGTGGGAACTCCTCGACCACGTAGCCGACGAGGCCTACGAGCGAGTGACCGGCGAGCATGACGGCTTGAACCGAGTCCTCGAAGAACGAGGCATCGTGCTCCCGGTCGACCCAGAGCCTGAAGAAGACGGCCTCGATGAGGGACAAGCCGAACGAGCGCGGCGACTTCCACGACTGCTGGCAGTGTTCCCACCGGCGGACACAGCCTCAGACGGCCTGTCAATGCACGACATCCTGGACGACCACCTCACACGGACAGGGAAGCCGAGAGAAGAACTCCTCGCCGATCGCTCCACGGACGAACAGCCCTGAGGCCGTCGAGGTTCGGTATGGGGCGATCAGTCCAGCAGCCCTCACGGTGCTCGGCCGGTGGGCCAGGAGATCGCGGCGAGACATACGTGTTCCGAGGCCGCTCATCACCGACTCGGCCGTACTCGCTGACCTGGACATGCCCAGCTATGAGACAGTGATCGAGATCCCGAAGACCGCGCTGGAGGTGACCAGTGGCCTGGAGTGCCGGAGCGCCGACGTTCGACCAGTGGACCACCCTGTTCCGCTCGTGCGAGCGGTCGGCCGTCCACCTGGAGATGCGTGACCTGTACGCCGTATCCGTCGAGAACCCGGTGTTCTCGGCATGGCAGGCAGGCCACCGCTCGACGGAGACCGGGTGCAGTTCAACCACTTCACCGGAGAAGGCCACTGGGCTGGCGTGGAGTGGTGCGAAGAGCCCGACGTGGCGAAACTGTGCGCGACGGCGTTCGACGCGGTGTGGGCGGCGGGTATAGACCACGGCGACTACAGGCCCGTCTGACCCCGGCCCCCTATCCGCACACCCGGTAAGCAGCACCATGCCATCACCGCCCTGAACGCCTGAGAGCCTGGCCGAGCAGCGCGCAAGCCTCCCGATGACCTCGCATCCGGCCGGCCGAACGTGACCGATGACGGCTTCGGGGGTATGGGCAGAACCTTCTGCACGCGATCTGCACGTCACTGTCGGAGGGGTCTGCACGCGGCTGTGTGAGCATGCCCGGCGTGCGGAGACATGTGATGATCACCATGTTGGCGGCGCTGGGGCCGGTTGGCTCTTCACAGATGAGGGTGTGGCTGCGAGCCTGACTTGCGGGTCTTGCCACCCCTCTTGCCGTCGTTGGGAGTCCCCCCGAGAGCGCAGCCTTGCACGTTTGGGCTCGCTGCTGAGACCTCTTGTCGAGCCGTGCCGATGTCAGGCTGATCGAGGCGGGTCAACACATCGACGCTCCCTCCTTCGATGTCCGCCCCGGGATGCCCCGCGACGCCCTTGGTGCCGACGGCCTCGATCGCTTGGGCATCAGCTCCTTTGGTGGCGGCGGGACTCAGTCGTTGGTGGACGCCCCTGGTCCAGTCGCGGCGTACCGGGCGGCGATGGTGCGGACGGCCTCATCGACCACCTGAGCGACGCGTTCGGCGCTCACCTTCCAGCCCGGCACTAGGAGCGTCGGCCAGAAGACGTAGTTGGAGATCATGCCTAGGAACTGGGTGGCTGCGAGGTCCACGTCCTCGATCCGAACCGTTCCCGCCTCGTGCTCAGCCAGAAGGTAGCTGCGTACGGACTCGAAGTACGGCATCTTCCCGTGCGAGAACTGCGCATGGGCCAGCTCAGGGAACCGCGGCAGCTCGGCGATGACGATCCTGAACAGGTCGGTCATCTGGGCACGGCCCAACAGCTGGGCGTAACGGCGACCGATGATGCTGAGCCCGTCGACGACGTTGCCTGCCGGCGGGGGATCCTCCTCGTCAGCGGTCGACCAGGACTCGGTCACGATGGCGTCGAACAAGGCGGCTTTGCTCGGAAACTGCTTGAACAAGGTGGCCCGCGAAACGCCCGAGCGCTCTGCGATCCGCGCCAGCGACGTCCGGTCGTAGCCCAACTCGAGAAACAGTGCGGTCGCGGCCGTCACGATCAGCGCGCGCTTCTCCTGGGCGACGCGCTGGTGATACGTCGTCACGACCGTGCTCATGGGCCGAGTATAGGAGGTGAGTGGCTTGACTCGCCACTGTCGCCGACCTAGTGTCGAGGGGATGGTGAGTCGCCCGGCTCACCACTGGCCGCCGTTCATCACTGGTGATCCCGGTCATTCACCCACGTACCGAAGGAACAGCGGATGCCCCGCTTCGACAACCAGACCGTGCTCGTGACCGGTGGGACCGGCGGCCAGGGCTCGAGCCACGTGCGCGCCTTTCACGCGGAGGGAGCGAACGTGGTGATCGGCGACATCGACGAGGAACGCGGCGCCGCTCTCGCCGACGAGCTCGGGACCCGCGCTCGCTTCACCCGCCTTGACGTCACCGACGAGAGCTCGTGGTCCGCCGCCGTGCTGACCGCCGAGAGCGCCTTCGGCGCCCTGAACGTGCTCGTCAACAACGCGGGCGTGCAGAATCCCCCCGCAACAATCGAAAACACGGAGCAGGCCACGTGGTCGCGCATCCTCGGTATCAACCTCACAGGGACCTTCCTCGGCATCAAGGTCGCAGCCCCCGGTCTACGCCGCGCGGGAGGGGGAGCCATCGTCAACATCGCCTCGACCATGGGCCTGGGCGGCACGGCTCACTACGCGCCGTACGTCGCCAGCAAGTGGGCCGTGCGAGGCCTCACCGAAACGGCAGCACTCGAACTCGGCCGCGACCACATCCGGGTGAACACCATCCACCCCGGCGTGATCGCGACCCCCTTCATCCACGAACCAGCAGCCGGCGCAGTCGCGGCGATCGCCGACTTCTACTCACCCGAGCCGTTCGCCATCCCGCGGCTCGGGGAGCCGACCGACGTCAGCCGTCTTCTCCTGTTCCTCACGTCATCAGACGCGTCGTTCATCACGGGGTCGGAGTACGTCATCGACGGGGGACTCCTCCTCGGCCCCGCCCTGCAGGCCGAGACCGCATGAGCACTCCTGACACGACCGGGTCGAACGACTCCGCACGGGACGCGGCTCTGTCCCACCTGCCCGACCACGTCCGACAAGCCATCGAGATCACCCCCGCCGCGGGCACCAGAGAACGGATCATCGACATCACGACGCTGGGGCGCCGCACCGGCCGAGCACACCGCATCGAGATCTTCTTCTACCGAGCTGCGGGCACCACCTACCTCTGTAGCGGCGCCGGCGGTGCGGCGACCGACTGGCATGCGAACCTTCTCGCCAATCCCAACTTCACCTTCCACCTCAAGAACGGGATCCGCGCAGATCTGCCGGCACGGGCCACGCCTGTCACCGACCCAGCCGAACGTCAAGCCGTGCTGGCGGAGATCGTGGCGGATCTCAATCAGCCCCACGACCCCGGCACCATCCGGCCGACTCGGCTCGAAGATTGGGCTGAGAGTCGGCTGATGCGCATCAGCTTCCGCCGTCGGCCGTGATCGCGAATCCTTCGACAGATACACCTTCAACCGTGAAGAGCCGGGTTGCGGCTCAGGACCGAAGACCGCTCCTGAGATCGCCGGATATGCCGAGACGTATCTGCAGGCGCACCCGGACGTCAAGCGGGCGGCGAAGCGCCACCGTGGTCGTCAAGGGGCACCTTCTGCGATTGGGGTGCTACAACCGTCGCCGCCCCTCCGGCCGATCAGGTCCGGGTGCTGACCTGGTCGGATGGCAATTTTCGGCGGAGCCAGCGGCCGAGCACGGCCGGCGGACGTCGCCGGACGTCTACACGGCGCCGCGGAGCCGATGACCAGGCTGATTTGTTGACGTCGATATCGACGTGATCATTCAGGTGCTGGCGGCCCCGGAGATCACGCGGTGGCCGTGACCGCCAGCACTGAAGGGATGGGCCGCTCGCCGAGCTCGAAGACCTGCTCGATGTTCAGTCCGGCATTGATGAATGCGTTGATCAGGTCGGCCAGTGGCACATGGCTCATTCCCACCCGGTCCCGAACTCCACCCGTGGGCCACCACGGGCCGCGCCCGTGCCAGCCCGCGGTCCGGTAGGTGGGATGGATGAGCAGCGCGTCATCCGGGCGGCGCTCGATGTGCGGGCCGTTGAAACAGGGGTGCACTCCCTGGAACAGCAGCAGGCCCCCAGGGCGCAGCACACGAGCCGCCTCCTTCATCAGCCTGGCGAAGTCACCGATGTCGGTAGAGACCCACAGTGTGGCGACGGTGTGGAAGCTGTTCGCGGCGAACGGAAGCATCGTCGCATCGCCCTGGAGGAGTGGAGCGTGATCCCTGCGGCGGGCGATATGCAGTTGGTCGGTCGAGCGATCGAAGCCGATGACGGTCCGGCCGGTGGACCGGATGGCGTCGAGGTACAGGCCGGTGCCGCAACCGATGTCAAGGCACAAGCCTTCCCCAGCACCGAGGAGGTCGACGATGAAAGCGACGTTGTCAGCGGCGAAAGGCGCATTGAAGTCGTCGTACCACTCCGCATGGCCGTCATAGCGCGCGGTCATAATCCATCTATACATTGACGATGACGTCACCGCGGCGTGCCTTTGCCATTCGCGCCAAGCTGCGAGGCTTCAAATCTTCCCGCCGCGCCGCCGACACCGTGCATCATCCATCAACGAAACACCCCATCGGCTTACTCTTCCGGCGGCCAGATGCGGGCGTCACGCATCCCGGCGTCTCCCTGGCGCCGCTCCTCGAACCCGACGATCATCGCCAGCGCCGCGTGCGCGTTCATCCTGATCAGGACGCTGGCGTCTCCGGCCCGGTCGATGAACGGTGAGATGACCGGGGAGGCGGCGATCCCCCGACGGCCGAGCCACTCCTGCATGCGCCTGCGCAGCTCGGCGGCCAGGCGGAGCGCCTGGCGGTCGCGATCGGTGAGGTGACACATCCGGCCGCCTCCGCTCAGCTCTCGCCGACGAGCAACAGGTCGACCCACGTCTCGGGCAGCTTCTCGTCCACGTCGAACCACACGGCCATGCCGTCGCCGCGTCGCCGGGTGATGCCCCACTGCTTGGCCAGCACATCGACCAGCCGCATGCCCCGGCCGCTCTCGGCGCCCTGATCGTCCCGCAGCAGCCGCGGCAGACCGTTGTTCCCCTCGTCCATCACCTTGATGTGCAGGTCCTCGGCGAACGTCCGGACGATGGCCAGGGTGAAGAAGGACGATCCGCTGTACCGGACGGAGTTCGACGACAGCTCGGACACCAGCAGGACCGCGATCTCCGCGGCCGGATGATCGAGCAGCGTCTCCTCCGTGACCCGCCGCGCACAGGACACCTGATCCCCGGTCGCCCGGAACGTCTCCCGCCGAACCGACCGCACCCGCAGCGCCTCACCCGCCACCGGTGGATTCGGCACCAAACTCCACCCACCCGGCGCCCCAATCAACTCCCCCACCGCGACGTGCCCTTCCACGGCCCCCGCCTGGTCCATGGTCATCGCCCAGTCACCTCCAGATCTCCGGTTTCCCTGCGCTAACAGCAGGTTCGATGGCATGCTCTACCGAGAGTGACGGGTTGATTACTACGGTGCAACCGTAATCCTAAAAATACTGCGAGATAACACCGATCTTGAGTAAGGAGCACTCGCCACGGTCCATGCCGCCCTCGTCCAGAAAACGGCGAGTCGTCCCGAACAGCAGAAGGGTCCAAAATGCCTCAACTAACGAATCCCACCATCCGGCATCGCAGGCTCGCCTCCGAGTTGGAACGCCTGCGCGAGGCGGCCGGCTTCTCCAGGGAAGAGGTCGCCGAACGACTCGACTGGCACGCGACGAAGGTGTGGCGAGTCGAGAGCGCGCGCTCCGGCATCAGCACCGGCGACCTTCGGGACCTGCTCGACCTCTACGAGGTAAACGGGGCACGTCGGGAAGCACTTCTCGCACTCGCTCGGCACAGCCGACAGAAGGGCTGGTGGACTGAGTACCGCGACGTTCTCACCGGCTCCTACCTTGACCTGGAAGCTCAAGCCACCACGATCAGGAACTTCGAACCGCAGGTCATTCCGGGACTTCTCCAGACCGAGGCGTACGCCCGTGCAGTGATGCGTACCGCACTCGTCATGGAATCCAAGGAGGTCAGACGACGCACCGAGGCGCGCGTCGCACGACAGCGATTGCTCGCGGAAGACAGCGACGGCCCGACGCTGTGGGTCGTGTTCGACGAGGTGGCCATCCGGCGTCCCGTAGGCGACGGCAACACGATGCGCGAACAGTTGCAACGGCTCATCGACCTGAGCGAGCACCCGCGAGTCACCATGCAGGTCATCCGCACTGCGGCTGGCGCCCACCCCGGCCTGTCCGGTCCGTTCGTCATCCTCGACTTCCCGACACCGCAGTTCTTCGCCCCGATCATCTACCTCGAGACCGCGGCCACCGCCCTGTATTTGGAGGAGACGGAAGAAGTAGCGCGATATACGCTGATGTTTGACCACCTCCGGGCAATCGCCCTTGGCCCAGCGGAGTCTGTCAGGTTCATCCAATCGGTCCAGTCCGGATTCGGGAGCGAAGAATGATCAACCGGCAGGACATCGACCTCTCGCGCGCCGACTGGCGCAAGAGCACCCACAGCACGGCCCAGGGAGAGAACTGCGTAGAGGTCGTCCGAATGGACTCACACGTCGCAGTACGCGATTCCAAATGCCCCGACGGCCCCATCCTGATCTTGCGGCACCAGGAGTGGAGCGCCTTTCTAGCGGAGATCAGATGACGACACGGGTCTGGACTTGCGTTCTCGACTGGTCAGCATCACACGGCGACCTCGACCCGTCCGTGTGCGTAGTACAGGCAGAGGATCCCGACACTGCCACAGATCAGGCGATTACCCTGACCAGCGCCCACTTCGTCGGCGTCAACGAAGACTGGCGAACTGAAGTCGACATCGCGGAGCAACTCTTCCCCATCCTGACATTCCACGGCGATCTATCTGGCCTGGTGGCCTCACCAAGCCACTGCATACTTCGCAGTCCAGGGTCTGTAGATCATCTTGAAGGACCAGCCGACTTCACACAACCCTGGCCAGGTGCCAAGGAGTCGGCCATTCCCGCCAAACATAAGCCGTATCGTTGACTCATGCCAACCGAATCCTCAGGAGTCACTTCTAGTCAGTCGGCCGACGAAAGTGAGTTCTCGCCCTTATATCGCGATCTCGATGAAGCGGCGATGATAGGGCAACGGCGCTATCTGAGACTCACGACAATAAGGCTGACCATGCTACTGGCCGCTGCCTTCGCCGGAGCATTCACATTAAAATGGCGAAGTGCCGATGTAGCCGGAATCATAGCAGCAGGAGCGTTCGGCGCCGCCTTGGTCACCGAAGTACATCTGCTCGGCAGTCGCCCTCAGCAATTATGGTACGACGGCCGGGCCGCCGCCGAATCGGCTAAAACGCTTATCTGGCGATACGTCAGCGGCGGACGCCCATTCGCGAAGAATCAGGTCTCAGACGCGGAGGCAGATCGAGGCCTTGCCATTGCATTCCGCGAGATCACTCGCTTGTTGATGGGCGGAAGAATACTCCCTCCCATCACCCAGAGCGCACAGATCACTGATGGCATGCGGCGAATCCGAAATCTTCCGCTCACAGCCCGGCGAGCACATTACTTGGCCAACCGTTTGGGTGATCAGCAAAATTGGTACGCACAGAAATCCAGATGGCATGAACGGCGCGCGAATAGGTGGTCGGTGCTTCTGGCCTCTTTGGAAGCTATAGGCATCGTCGGCGGCGTCCTAAAGGGGGCCGGCATCGTCGAAATCGACCTGCTAGGAGTATGTGGCGCGGTAATCGCAGCGGGAACTGCGTGGCTAGAGGTTCGGCAGCACACTACCCTTGCCTTCATCTACGCTCTTACGAGTCAGGCGATCGCGGAAATCATGCCGCTCGACGCCTTACCCGACAACGAAGATGAATGGGCAACTATGGTGCACGATGTCGAGCGTGCCATACGAGCCCCCGGAAGCCCTCGCGACGCTGCAGCTCTACCGTTTCCCGGAGGATAGACCCAAGCTCATATATAGCGATTTTCCGCAACGCAACGGGCGAATATATCAAACACGCACAAAAACCAACTCTAGTTGTTTCGCCACGGCACCCGCTTGGCCCACTACTGGCATCACCCCTTATCGTCGGATGGATTTCGCGCTATGCCAATGAGCCGACGCGCCTGGCACGGATCGACTGGCCGCCAGCACCGTCGCGCAGGTCAAGCGGATCGGCGCGACCGAACACCACAGGCGGATCCGCCCACGCCGCAGCCACCTGGTCTAAGCCGCCATACGCAGACCGCTGGCCGATCAGCTGGTGTTCAGTACTCGACAGTGACCGGCTGAATGTCCGGCTACAGCGCTTCATGCCGGCCCTTAGGGTACCTCGACATGATCATGTCCGTAGATTCGGCGCTGCTCGCCTCGTGCAGTATGCAGATGTCGGGCCGATCGACCTGCATCATGCAGTCTCCGTCGCCTCTTCCCCGAGAGGGCATGGGGCGAAACAATGACGCATGGCAAAGATCACGGAGTTCTTCAAGTCGACATCTCCATCTCGCCCTCACCCCACAGAGGTCGAGTGTGGTTACCAGGTCATTCAGTCCCCCGAAGGCCCACTACTGCAGATCAGCACCTACGGATCGGATGCTCGCGTGTCTGAGAAGAAGGTGAGTCAGACCTTGCAGATGGACCGGAAGACCGCAGCCGAACTCGTCGCCATTATCCGGAGCTCCTTCCCGGGCCTGTAGCTGCCAAGCAGCATTCGCCGGTACAGCCGTCGCATCATCCTCTTTTCGCTGCGTACGGCTGTGCCGGCAATTTGCTCAAACTATTCGATGCGATTAGCTGCGGTACGCCCTTTGTTCCAACTCTCTACAACCATTTGGTAGCACTGACTCTCTCGCGACCCTGTGCCACTGTTGTTGTACCCACCGTTCGAGGCTCGCGTCAAAGCTTCAGACCGCCAGCGTGCCGCCAGCCCTCGCTTGAGGAGCTTATTCGCAAGCTCATCGTCGTCAATCTTGTCCCCATGCCGACCGAGAAACATGGCCACTCCGCCAAGAATAACTCCGTCCCAGGACTCCTTGTTTCTACCCCAAGCCGCCTGGACCACCTTCAAAGTCCGGTCCAGGGTGTCCGGCCCATACTGCCGTGTCACACGCAGTACGGCCGATACGGCACCCACGCTGTTCGTCGAACTAGAGCCCAGTCCCAGGCCGTGGCTCTTCAGCACTCTGTCGACGCTTACACAGAGCATGTCTCCGGCCGTGAGTCCTACCTTGTACTCATCTAGAGTGCTGACCTTCGCTGACTCTCGGTTTTTGATCAGGAAGAGCGTCGCTTCCTCCTGCTGATTGAGACCGTAATGGATCTCCGCCTTGATGGTCCGCAGGCCCTTGAGCCTGCAGGCCTCGGTGCGGTGCATACCGTCCACTACGTAACGGTTGCCGTCACCACGCTCAGAGACCACAATCGACCCGAGGGCGTCTACAATCAGCCCGTCGGCGATGCTCTTCGCTCGCTTCTCATTGAGGCCACGCTGCGCATCCTCATCGATCTTCAGCGAGTCAATCTCTACCTCGACACCGTACTCGACGAGGTGATCTGGAAGCACATACTGGAATCGGGATTTAGCCATAGATCGAGATCTCCGTTTTTCCATGGGATGCTAGAGCCGTGGTTATGAGAGGGAAAGGCGCGTCTATCAGTTAAGGCAGCCGTCTAGCAAGCTCAATCGCGGCCTTTTCGCTCCACGTTGACACAGTTCTATAAACCGTACCGTTCTGCTCTTCGTAAAAGAAGAGGGTCTTCTGCCGATCCCGACGATCAGTTATCCGACGCCGCGCGCTTGACTCGGCCTTGGAGCCCACCCACACCCCCAAGACAGAAAGGAGGGGCACCGCCAGCCAGGCGAGAGGGTTACTCTTCAGCTCAGTGGCGAGGTTAACGGCGATATCTACGAGGGCTCCAGTGAGACCTCCGCAGATCCGCCAGAGCTTCGACCCCATATCCCATGCCCTCCAGGATGCCGCGTAGCTGCCAAGGCCTCTATGCCTTGCTGGCAACGCTGCGGGCCTGCGCTGGACTCTAGAGGATCATCCCATCCAGCACAAGCGGAACGAATGGATCCCATCCATACAAGTGCAGGAGATCGGGCATATCATCACATTTTCCCATGTCAGAGCCACCCGCATAGGCCTCGCGATCGATGCAACTTGGCGAGGAGTCGACGGTGGTCTTCTGCAATAGACCTAGTTGTGAACGGTGTAGACAACCGCGAACCGTCTCACGCAGACCTATGACTTGCGACGCATGGCGGACACCCGCGACAAGATATTCTCCCTATCGACGCAGGTAGGTTCGTTATACGCCCGACGCCTACCCCCCCGGGACGGAGTGAGTGAGGCCGCCCGCGAGCTACTGCGGAGTTGCCTAGCTGTGCACCTTGACCAGGCTGTCGCGACCATAGTTTGAGTAGCTTCATTTGATAACAAACAGATCACGATGCGTCTGTGGCAGACCATAAGGATCGGGCAGTCCGCCACCCGGACTCTGATCGACCGTGGTCACTTGGGGAAGAACACCACACATCTAGGCCAACGCGAACATCAGCGGCAAGCTTGGGGCGTCTCATGGACGAAGGTACATCGCCCTTCGGGACCACCTTAGGAATGAAGTAACTAAGTAAGTAGACCGGTGCCGAGATTGATGGGCGTGAGGATGTGTCAGGCTGCGATAGGCAGTGAGGCAGGTCCGCCTACAGTGGCGGCTGTCCAAGAATTTCTTGAATGAAATCGATCCTGCCCATCTGGCCAGACCCAAGAGCAGGGCGGCGTAGCAGCCTTGACGCGGAGGCGATGGCCAAGGGCTCGCGGCTGGTTATGAACGATCCTCCCCACGTCAGCTATGTGTAAATGATCGAACTGGCCGGGTGGGCGCAGCTCGTCGCGGCCGGGATCATCGGGAACGCCGTACGGGCCTGCGGGCGCTGCGTGTTGGTGGTCGTGGGGGTCAAGGTGGACACTCTCGGGCGTCTGGGGCAAGGCCCACGACCCCGCACCCGGCTAAGCTGCCGGTGCGGGTGGGCGTCGGGCTGGACAGGGACCGGTTCAAGTCAGGGTGGGGCCTGTGGCTGCTGGTAGCCCTGACAGCTGGATGGGATGTCATGCTCACGCCCATCGGGAAGCGGGTTCGCTGCCTGACTCCCGCCGAGGAGCCTAAGTGGTGGCTGGCGGCTTGACTAAGAGTCGGGGTCCTCAGTGGCTGGCTGGACCGCTACCTTGGCCAGTCCGGTGCACGATGTCGAGAGGTGCGGCATCCGCTCCATGGGAGAAGAACCAAAGGAACCGTCCGCCTGTTGTGCCTGCAAGCGAGCGGAGCACTTGGGAGGCCGGACGGCTGGGTCGGACTGCGGGTCTCGGTGGTACCGCCGATCCGGTAGTGGCCGTTGGGTCGCCGGGTTCTCTTAGGAGAGGGCCGGGGTGGTGTAGGTGAGGAGGGTGGATTGGCTGTCGTCGGGGACGGCGGTGAGGGTGAGGGTGTTGCCGGTGGCTTCTAGCCAGGTGGGGTTGCGGGTGATGGAGTTGCCGGCGGCGCTGAGGGCGGTGATCGGGATGGTGTTGATCGCGGTCAGTGAGTCGAGGTCGAGCAGGGAGATGCCGCCGAGCTGGAAGGACTGGCCGCCGACGTTCAGGCTTGCGACGCCGGTGCAGGCGGCCTTGCCTTCGGCGAGGTAGTCGCAGTCCTGGTAGTCGGTGAACTGCTCGGGGTTCTTCACGGTTCCCTTGAGCCTGCCCTGCATGTTCCAGGTGTAGAAGGTGCGCGAGCCCCAGCTGATGCCGACCAGGCGGTCGTTCTTGAGGTCGTGGACGACGCCGCCGATGTGGTCGTCGACGCGCAGCACCTCGGTGGCGCGGAACTTCGCCAGGTCCACCCTGTAGACGATCGCCTTGCTGTTCGGGCGGTACTCGGCCACCGGGATCCACAGGTAGCGGCCGTCGTAGTCGATGCCGCCCGGGTGGTAGGCGTTGCCGTCCTTGAACTTCAGGTCGCGGAGCAGGTTGCCGGCCTGGTCGAACTCGAAGAGGTGACCGAGGCCCTCGCCCGGGGTGCGGTCGTAGCCGTCGCAGGCCGGGTTGCACGGGGTCGTCGGCTTGATGATCTCGACGGAGGACATGTAGTAGCGGTCGCCGACCCGAAGCATGCCCTGCGGGTGGTAGGTCTCGAAGTTGAGCTTTAGCGGGGTCGTGCTCTGCGTCCAGGAGGTGCCGCGGGCGACCTTGGTGAGGAGCTGCGCGGTGGCGCTGTCACGCGAGGGACGTCCGTTCTCCTGCCGGTCGTCGGCCGCGGACGCGATGGCCGAGGTGCCGGCGATGACGGTGGCCGCGAGGGACAGCGACAGCAGCAGCCGTCGCGTGATACCCAGACGCATGGTTCCCCTTCCGGGAGTTGAGGGTAGAGCAGCAGGCATTGACGCCCAGGGGTGTGTGCGGACGCCGCCGGCAAGTACAACAGACGCGAATGAATGCCCAACCAAGCAGGAATGAACATGTTTGCCACTTGGCTGGATAAAAGGGATATAGGCGACTAAAACGGCGTCAGAGCCCGCCGTCGAGGTTTGTAGCGAGCGGGGACGGCGTCAGAGTGCATTGCCGGGGCTTGTACGTGCGGGAATGGCGTCAGAGGGCATCGTCGGGCTGTCGTGCGCGGGACCGCGGCGTCCCGCGCGCCGGCGCTGTAGGCGCGGGGCCGACGACCGCGATCTGCCTTATCTCGCCTCGCTCGGCCTCGTGGACAACCGCCACGAAGCTCCGAGATGCCTCGGTCGCCGTCATCACCTTCATGAATCGGATTGTCCGACAGAGGCTCTGCCGGCATGACCCAGTGGCGCGGTCGGCGCAAGCCGCCGTCGTCGGCGATCGGTGCTGCTGATGTGGCTGCGTCCGCATAGGTCGCTTCCGCACGCCAGGCTGGACGTGCCGTCGGGGGTGCGGTCGCAGGGGTCGATGTGTTCGGTCACTGCTTCGGGACGTCTATCTGGCCGTTGGCGATTTTCTGTTCCACCTCGTCCAGGCGGGCCGTGATGTCGTCGATGTGGTGGCCGGTCGTGGTGTAGGCGAAGCCGTGGGACTTGATGCCGTAGACGTTGCGGCCGGGTGTCGTGGAGCCGGTAAAGAAGTCCTTGAGGTAGTCGAAGACGACCATGTCGACGCGCTTGATGATCGAGGTGAGGACGACATTGCGCATCGCGTCGTCCGCGGCGTGGGCCTCGTCACCCTCGGCGCCGATGACATGCCCGCCGGCCGCCTCGGCGGCTCGCATGACACCGAGGTTGGAGTCTCCCGCCGCCTGGTAAAGCACATCGGCCTGCGCGCGGAACAGGCCGGCCGCGACGGTCTGGCCTTGGTCGGGATCGTTGAAGCCGCCGAAGTCCGGGTAGCGGGTCACGTACTTCACGTCGACCTTGATGTCCGGCTTGACCGACCGGGCGCCCGCGACGAAGCCTGCGGCGGCCCGTTCGATCGGTCCCTCGTCATTGACCGCTCCGACGAAGCCCAGGTGCCCGTTCTTCGACTTCAGGGCTGCCGCCACGCCGGCGAGGAAGCCGCCTTCCTGCTCGGCGAAGACCAGGTTGGAGATGTTGCCTCCCTTCGCCTCCTCGCTGTCGACGATCGCGAACGTGGTGTCGGGGAACTCGGTCGCGACGGCTTTGACCACCTCGGAGTAGGCGTAGCCGATGGCGATGATCGGGTTGTGTCCACTCTTGGCGAGTACTCTCAGTCGCTGTGCCTTCTGCTCCTCCGTCTCACCCGCCTTCGCCGCCAGTTCTTTGACCTCGCGTGCGCCGAGTTCCCGCTTGGCGCGTTCGATGCCCTGGACGGCCGAGTCGTTGAACCACATGTCACCCCGGCCGCCGATGTCCAGGGCGATGCCGACCTTGTCCAGCTTGCCGGCGACGGCGGCGATGGCGGAGGAGGAGGCGGTGGCTCGGCGGGAGGCGGAGGGAGTGGAGGGAGTGGAGGGACCGGCGGAGTCGACGGGGTGGCCGCCGGGCGATTTCCACAGCCAGATGCCGGCCATGACCGCAAGAGCGAGCAGCACACCCAGCCAGGGGACCATCGCGCGCGGCCTGACGCGGCGGTGTCGTCCGGTCTGGGGCGGACCGGCTGTGGTCCCCGCCGTCGCCACCTTCACCTGTGACGAAGGCGGCGAGACCGGTGATGCGGTGGCGGTGGTGGAGGGCAAGACGCGCTGCAGCGAGGCCGCGTCGTGGCCGACCAACTGCAGCATGATCTCGGCGGCCGTGGGTCTGTCCTGCGGGGTCTTGGCCAGGCATCGTCCGAGCAGTGGACGCAGCGACTCCGGAACCCCACTGAGGTCGGGTTCGGCGGTGAGGACGGCGTGCAGGACGGACGGCACGCTCGCGCCGCCGAAGGCACGGCGGCCGGTGGCCGCGAAGACCATGGTCACCGCCCAGGCGAAGACGTCGGCCGGGGGGCCGGCCTGCTCGCCGGCGATCTGTTCGGGCGCCATGTACATCGGGGTGCCGGTGACCCCGCTGCCGGTGACCCCGCTGCCGGTGACCGTCAAGGAATCCAAGGCGCGGGCGATGCCGAAGTCGATCACACGCGGCCCGTCGGGGCCGAGCAGCACGTTGCTCGGTTTGAAGTCGCGGTGCACGACGCCCGCCTGATGGATCGCCGCCAGCGCGCCGGCCGTGCCCAGCGCCAGCCGTACCAGCTCGTCACCGCCGAGCGGCCCGCGTTCCCGGACCCGCTGCTCCAGCGAGGCGCCCTCGACGTACTCGCTGACGATATAGGGCAGATGATCGGCCGTTCCGACCTCGATGACCCGTGCCGTGGAGAAGGTCGCCACCCGCTGCGCCGTGGCCACCTCGCGCAGGAACCGGCGCTCCGCGTCCGGGTCCATCATCAGGTGGGGGTGCAGGACCTTGATCGCGACCCGGTCCCCCGCGGACGACTCGGCCAGGTACACCGTTCCCTGCCCGCCCTGACCGATGCGGCCGAGCACCCGGTAGTCGCCGAACTGGCCCGGCTCACCGGTGCGTAACGGGGACAGGTCGGACATCCACCCCTCCAGCGTGTCGGTCCGACAATAGGGGATCGCGTGATCCCCTCGTGAGAAGACGCCGAGACCACCGAGACCACCGAGACCGACGCGCTGCGGCAGTTCGGCGACGCGCTGGCCGCGCATGTTGGCGAGCCCGTCCCGTTCCGCTTCGCCGATTGGGACCAAGCCATGGCCCGGCTCCTGCGCATCGCCACCGCCGGCCCCACCGTCGCGGTCATCGACGAGTTCCCGTTCCTCGCCAAGGCGTCCCCCTCGACCGTGGCCGGCGGCACCGTCCCCGACCCGGCCGACCGGACCGCTCACGAGATCGATGTCGCGGCCTTCGGCCAGGACGGCACCGGCGCGAGCAACTCCTTGCCATCGGCGAATGCAAATGGAACGACGTCATGGGCTTGGGGCACCTGCGTCGGCTCGACCAGGTCCGCGACCTGCTCCGTGCCCGCGAGGGCGTCAACGCCGAGCGCACCCGACTGCTCTTGTTCAGCGGCACCGGCTTCAGTGACGACCTCCGCGCCGTGGCCCGGCAGGACCCCATCGTCCAACCTATCGACATGACCCGGCTTCATACCGGGGTATGAGGCCCACAGGCCGATCAACGATGGGCGGACGCCTTTCCGCTGAAGCGCCGGCTTCCCTGTGGGAGGGGACGTCCGGGTGCCGCTACCGTTGATCTCCTCGTGCCGGGTGTCGGTATTCGAGGCGGAGCGACCGGAGGAACGTCCATGCTTTCCGTCTGTGTGGCAGGTGCGACCGGGTGGACCGGACGGCCGGTGGCCGAGGCCGTCCTGGCCTCCGACGATCTGCGGTTGCGTTCGGCGGTCAGCCGGTCGGCCGCCGGGAAGGACCTGGGCGAGGTCTGGGACGGCGCGCCGAACGGCGTCCCGGTGTCCGGCCGGGTCGAGGAGGCGCTGGACGGCGTGGACGTGCTCGTCGACTACACCTCCCACGACGCGGTGCTCGGCAACGTGCTGGCGGCGATCGGCCGTGGGGTGTCGGTGGTCATCGGGACCTCCGGTCTGAGCGCGGACGACTTCGCTGGCATCGACGCCGCGGCCCGGGAGGCGGGGGTGGGCGTCGCCGCGGCCGGGAACTTCTCCCTGACCGCCGCGATGGCCCAGGCCGCCGCCCTGCTCGCCGCCCGCTACCTGCCCAACCGCGAGATCATCGACTACGCCAAGGCCGGTAAGCCGGACGCGCCGAGCGGGACGGCCCGCGAGCTGGCCGAGCGGCTCGCCGAGGTGAACACGCCTACCTTGCAGGTCCCTGTCGGCGAGACCAGCGGGTACGCCGAGGCGCGCGGCGCCACGGTGGCGGGCACCCAGGTGCACTCGGTGCGGCTGCCGAGCTTCGTCGTCTCGACCGAGGTCGTCTTCGCGCTGCCGGACGAGCGCCTGGTCATCCGCCATGACGCCGGGTCCACCCCGACGCCGTACGTCGCGGGCACACTGCTCGCCGTCCGAGCGGTGACCGGCCACACCGGCCTGGTACGCGGCCTGGACACTCTGCTGCTCATGGGCGACCGATGAGTCTGCTCAATCCCACACTGTCAGAACGTGTTGTACTGGGTGTTGTCCTCGCCGACCTGAACGCCCTTCGAGTCCTTGATCGTCACGTTGTACTTGCCGGGACTCGCGCCCGATCGGTCCAGGAGCTCCATCAGGGCCTTGGCCGCGGCGAGAAGTTCGGTGTCGTCGGCCGCACCTGCCGCGGCCAGTTTCTTGGCGAGCGGCGCCTCGTAGGTGGCCGGGTCGTTCTGGTGCTCGGACAGGATCACCTCGGCACTGGCGTTTCCCTTGAACCGGCGCCTCGTCAGATCGAGCAGCTTGACGAAGGCGGCGTTCGCGTTCTCTTTGACGGTGCCGGCCAGTCCCTCGATCACCCCGGAACTCGCTCCGGCCGCGAGTGCCGTCACGATCAACGCAACCGGTTCCATCGATTCCCCCTCGGCTCACGCATCGCGCCCACTGGTTCGGGCGATGCCGCTGGTCAGGTTGGCCAGGCTGGTGTAGCCGGACCGCCGGGTCCAACCGGTCGCCCTGCCGGACCCGGAAACCAGGTCGCATGACCGCCCCGCATACCGCATACCGCATACCGCATACCCGGTCATACGCCCACGGTCGGCCGACGTTACGGCCGCGCTGCGAGAGTTACTTCTGGCTGACCGGAGCACCACGGCGGCCGATCAGGGAGGCCTGGCTTCACCGGATGGGTCAGCAGACCGCGGGCAGGGGTTCATCGGGGGCATACTTGGACCATTCTTGGCTGGTGGGGGCGCCCGTGGTGGTGCAGAGCGCCTCGTAGGGGTGGGTGAGCGGCCAGACACGCCAGCGCCGTATCGCCCCGTCGTTGCCCGCGGTGGCCACTTCCGCGCCGTCCGGACTGAAGGCGACGGTCCGCAGGTTGGCCGTCAGGTCGGCGGCCCGGAAGGGCTCGCTGACCAACCGGCCGGTCGCCGGGTCCCAGAGCCGCAGGGTCCCGTCGGAGCCCGCGCCGGCGAGCAGGCTGCCGTCCGGGCTGAACGCGAGCTTGAAGATGCCGACCGAGCGCGGCAGCGGCCGCGGCCGCGCGACGCGGTGGCCGGTGAGCGGGTTCCATAGCTGCACGGTGCCCGCTCCGTCGGCCGTGGCCACCAGTTTGCCATCCGGGCTGAACACGATCGAGGAGATGGTCACCGTCGTGTCGCTGCTCACCGGGACGGGCACGCCGGCGGGCCGGCCGGTGATGGGATTCCACATGCGCAGCACGTTGCCGAGACCGCCGGCGAGGAGGGTCCCGTCCGGGCTGAACGCGAGCCCGGACGGATCTGGGTCCTTATCGCCCCCGGTCGTGATGACGCGGCGGCGGCCGGACCGGTCCCACAGGGTGATCATCGGGGCGTCGCCCGCGGCGGCCAGCAGGTCGCCGTCCGGGCTGAAGGCCACCTCCTTGAGCAGGCTGGTAGTGCCGGCCGGCTGTAGCCACGGTCCGGCGGGACGCCCGGTGACGGGGTTCCACACCCGGACCAGCGCCCGGTAGCCGAGCTTCAAGGTGTAACCGGCGGTGGCGAGCCGGGTGCCGTCCGGGCTGAACGCCAGCGAGCCGCCGCTGAACGACGTGTCGCCGACCTGGAGTGACCCCCCTTCCTGCCGGCCGGTGGCAGGATTCCACAACCGGACCAGGCCGTCGCTGCTGAGGGCGGCGAGCAGGTCGCCTTGCCCGCGGAACGCCAGGTCGTAGATGACCAGGGCGGCGTTCCCCGTCGCGGCGCGCAGCGGCTGGCCGACGAAGCGGCGGGCGGCCAGGTCCCACAGCCGGACCGTGCCGTCGCCGGCGGCGCCGGCCAGTATGCGGCCCCGCGGGCTGAACGCCAGGCCGTTGACGTACGAGGAAACGGTGGAGTTGACCGCGAGGGTTTCGCCGGTCTGCCGGCCGGTGGCGGGATTCCACAGCCGGATCAGGTCATCATTGCCGTCGGCGACCGCCAGCAGCCGGCCGTCCGGGCTGAACGCCATCCCCTCGGCGAAGGTGGCCGGGGCACCGGACGGGAACTGCCTGACGACCCGGCCCGTCGCCGGGTCCCACAGCCGCACCAGGCCGGACTCGGCGTAGGTGGCCATCAGTTTGCCGTCCGGGCTGAACGCCACCGTGTTGACGCCGATGTCCTGACCGGTGGGCTGGGCCCGGAGGGGCGCGCCGAGGAGTCTGCCCGTGGTCATGCTCCACAGCCGCACCCGGCCTTCGTCGCGGCCGGTGCCGGCCGCCAGCACCGTGCCGTCCGGGCTGAACGCGAGGGCGGACACAGCGCGGTAGGGGCCGACGAACTGCCGCGCCGGCGGGCCGGCCGGGTGGCCGGCCGTCATGTCCCACAGGCGGACCGTCCCGTCGTTGCAACCGGCGGCCAGCAGCTTGCCGTCCGGGCTGAACGCCACCACATCCGGTGCGATATAGGCGTTCCGGTCGTCAGGCCGGAGCGGGACCCCGACGGGCTGGCCGTCGGCCGCATTCCAGATCCACAGCCTGCGGTCGTGACCGGCGGCGGCGAGCAGCCTGCCGTCGGGGCTGAAGGCGAGTCCCAGCGAGTCGGGGTAGCCGTCCGGCCGCGAGGTGGTGGGCAACGGCGGGCCGACCGGACGGGACGTCGCCACATCCCATATCCGCACGGTGCCATCATTGTCGCTGCTCGCCAGCAGCTTCCCGTCCGGGCTGAACGCCACCTGGGACACCTGGCGCGTGGAGGCGGGCAGCATTCCCCACTGCTGCTGCTCGGCCAGCAGCGTCACCATGGCGGAGCCGGCCTCGCTCGTCGGGTACGCGTGCCAGGCCGCCGCCGCCAGCCGTCGTGCGATGACCGCGTCGGTGGGGTCGAGGGACACCGCCTTGGTGGCGAGCAGGCGGGACAGCGCGATGGCGTGCTGGTGGTTGGCGATGGCCACCTGCCGGTTGGCGTTCGCCGCGTTGACCAGCGCGACGCCGCCCCCTGCCACGGCGGCGAGGGCGAGCGCGAGCAGGCCGGCCAGGACCGCGCGGCGGCGGCGGGCCTGGGCGAGGCGAGAGCGGTCACTGGCCCGCAGGAAGTCCCGCTCGGCCTGGCTGAGCGGCGGGTTACGCCCGGGATCGGCGTCGATCCTGCCGACCGTCTCGGTGGCGGCTTCGAGCAGGGTGCCGCCGTACAGGTAGGAGGGATCCTGGGAGTGAAGGTCCCATTCGGCCGCCGCGTTCCGCAGGCGGGTCCGGACGACGCGGTCGGCATGGGTATCCGCCAGCCAGCTGTCGCGCAGCAGCGGCCAGGCGGTGAGCAGCACCTCGTGGCTTATCTCCACGCTGTCGGCGGCCAGGGTGAGCAGCCGTTCGGCGGCGAACGCTTCCAGGACCGCCGCCACGTCGCGCGCCTGCGCGGCGCTGAGGCTACCGGTCAGCTCGGCTCGCGTGGCCCGCTGCGCGGTGTCCACGTTGTCCCCGCCGACGGCGGTCAGCCGGATGAACACCTGCCGGGCCGCCGCCTGCCGGCCGGCCGTCAACTGGTCATAGGCGCGTTGCGCGCTGTCGGCGACGGCCCGTTCGATGCCGCCGGTCCGCTCGTAGTCAGCCGGCGTCAGGTTCGGGCCTGAGCGGGACCGCCATGCCTTGTCGAGCGCGTGTGACAGCAGGGGGAGCACCCCCGGCCCGGAGCCGCCGTGCTGCCGGGCCCGGATTTCGGCCAGCAGCACGTCGGCCAGGTCGGGCGCAACCTCGGCGCCGGCCTGCCGGGCGGGCTCGGTGATGGCCAGCCGCAGCTGCCGCGCGGTCATGGCGGTCACCAGGTAGCGGTTCTGGACCGCGTCGGCCAGCGCCGGGTAGTTCGCGCAGCGGGCCTCGAAGTCGGCGCGCACGCCGAGCAGGACCAGCGCGGCGGGCTGCTGTTCCGCTCCGTGTTTCAGCGTCGCCGCCGCGTGGAGGGCCGCGATGAACGCCGCGCGCTCCGCCTCATCCGGGCACTGCGTGAAAACCTGCTCGAACTGATCCACCACTATCAGCAGCCGCGGACTGGACGGCCTGCGCTGCCCCGCCGCCGAGTACGGCGGCCCGGCGGACGGCGGTGCCGCCGTCAGGGCGGCCTGCCGCACGGCGAGCGCGAAGGCCGCCGTGTCCGACTGTGCCGCCTGCCGCAGCACGCCCGCACCGGCGCCGCCGAGTACGGCGATGCGCAGCGCCAGCTCATCGAGCGGGGACGGGGTGGGGGTGAGCACCAGGCACGGCCAGGTGGCCGCTTCGGGTGCACCCGCCAGCCCGGTCCCCCTGATCCGGGGAATGACCCCGGCGCGCAGCAGTGAGGACTTGCCCGCGCCCGAGACCCCGGAGACGACGAGAAGGCCGGCTCCCGTCAACTGGCGCGCCATCCGGTCAAGTATCTCGCCCGCGGCCGCTTCCCGCCCGAAAAAGAATGGGGCGTCCTGTTCCTCGAACGCATTCAGCCCCCGGTAGGGGGAATCGATCTCTCCCGCTACGCTCACCAGCGGCGGCGGCGCCAATCCGTCCACCCAGGTCAGCCTGTTATAGGTGTAGTTGATCTGGGTGTTCCGCTCACCGACCTGGACGCCCTGCGATTCCCTGACCTCCACCGAGTAACCGGACTCAGGGACGGCGGAATCCTGACCAGGAACTTCGGGATCCGGCGAGTCAGCGTTCATCCGCGCCCGGCACGAACACGATCAGCGCCATCTGGTGAGCCTTCCCACGCCAGGTAAAACGTGCGACCAATGTAGCAATTCGCCAAGGGCCGATAAATGATAATTAGTGACGCGCCGTCTCGCCGTGCCTCGGGTCACGGGCGGCTCGGTAGAGCACAGAACACGGCGCTTGCGGCTGATGGCGGTGGCGGTGTCGTTGTGTGAGATATGCCTCTGCCGTCGTTGTGGCGTGGCGGCGCGGGGAGGTCGACCATGTGGTGATGACCTCCTCGCCTCGCCCGCCGGACGTCGGTGGCCGACCGGATCCGACCGGCGTGACCACCGTGCCCGGTGGAGAGCCCGCCCGCGGGTACCTGTTGGACAACGCGCGCGCCGAGGCAGGCGAGCGATTCGTCTGGCTGGCCGAGCTGTTCGACGGTGTGACGCGCGCGCACTTCGACCGGCTCGGGGTCAGGGCCGGCTCGCGCTGCTGGGAGGTGGGGGCGGGTGGCCGCAGCATCCCCGAGGCGCTCGCGGCGGCCGTCGGCCCGACCGGGTACGTGCTGGCCACCGACATCGACCCGTCCTGGCTGAAGGCAGGCGACGGGTACGAGGTGCGCCGGCACGACGTCGTCGCTGATCCGCCCCCGGAACCGGGGACGTTCGATCTGGTGCACGCCCGCCTCGTGCTGGTCCACCTACCCGACCGGGCCCGGGCGCTGGCCACGATGGCGGCGGCGCTACGGCCCGGCGGTTGGCTGTTGGTCGAGGACGCCGATACAGCTCTGCAGCCATTGGCATGCCTGGACGACAGCGGCCCCGCGCAGCGGCGGGCCAACCGGCTGCGCGACGCGGTCCGGGAGCTGCTGGCGCGCCGCGGCGCCGACCTGCGCTACGGCCGGACGCTGCCCAGGGCATTGCGTGAGGCGGGCTTGGTGGACGTCGCCGCGGCGGGCTCGTTCCCGGTCGGCGGGCCGGCCTGCGACCGGTTGGAGGCGGCGACCATACGGCACGTGCGCGGCGAGCTGCTCGCGGCCGGGTTGGCCGACGACGCCGAGATCGACGCGCACCTGGCCGCCATCCACGCCGGCGAACTCGACCTGACCCTCGCGCCGCTGATCTCGGCCTGGGGACGCCGTCCGGAAGAGCACGCGCCGACACCTGGTAGATGACCGTGAAAGTGTGGTGTCGCGGGTAGCCGGCGGCTGGTGATCGCCGAGGTGTGCGCTCGTCATGCGACAGTGACACAGGCCGGAAAGGCGGCCGTCATCGGCGATCGGCGCTGCCAGAGGTGGCTGCGTTCGCGTGGATCGCTTCCACACGCCAGGCCGGACATGCCGTCGGGAGGTGTGTCGCGGTCATAGGGGGCGATGTGGGCGATCGCTATTCCGGGAGGACGATCTGGCCTCTGGCGATCTTCTGTTCTGCCTCGTCCAGGCGTGACTTGATGCCGTCGATGTGGCCGCCGGTCGTGGTGTAGGCGAAGCCGTGGGACTTGATGCCGTAGACGGTGGGGCCGGGTTTGGCGGAGCCGGTGGAGATGTCTTCGAGGTAGTCGAAGACCACCGTGTCGACCCGCTTGGTGATCGAAGTCAGGACGACGTCACGCAAGGCGGCGTCCGCGGTGCGGGCCTCGTCGCCTTCGGCGCCGATGACGTGCCCGCCGGCGGCCTTGGCGGCCTGCATGATGCCGATGTTCGAGCCACCCGCCGCCTGGAAGAGGACATCGGCGCCCGCGCCGAACATGGCGGCCGCGACGCGCTTGCCCTTGGCGGGGTCGTCGAAGCCGCTGAAGTCCGGAGAAGTGGTTATGTACCTGACGTCGAGCTCGACGTTCGGCTTGACCGACTTGGCGCCCGCGACGAAGCCCGCGGCCGCTCTCTCGATGGGGCCTTCGTCCTTGACCGCGCCGACGAAGCCCACGCGTCCCTTGCTGGACTTCAAGGCCGCCGCCGCACCGGCGAGGAAGCCGCCTTCCTGCTCGGCGAAGACGAGGTTGGAGATGTTCTTCCCCTTCGCCTCCTCGCTGTCGACGATCGCGAAGCTGGTCTTCGGAAACTCGGGCGCGACGGTGTTGAGCGCCGTGGAGTAGGGGTAGCCGATGGCGATGATCGGGTTGTGGCCGCTCCGGGCGAGCGTCCGTAGCCGTTGCGCCTTCTGTTCGTCCGTCTCATCGGCACTGGCCGCCAGCTCTTTGACCTCGCCCACGCCGAACTCCTGCTTGGCGCGTTGGAGGCCCTTCACGGCCGAGTCGTTGAACCAGAGGTCACCCCGGCCGCCGATGTCCAGGGCGATGCCGACCTTGCCCAGCTTGCCGGCGGCGATGGACGAAGACGTGGCCCCGCTGGAGGCGGAGGTGGTGGCCGAGGTAGAGGCGCGGTCGCCGGGCGAGTTCCGGAGCCAGATGCCGACGGTGACCGCGAGGGCCAGCAGCACGCTCAGCAGCGGGATCGTCGTCCGCGACGCGACGCGCCGGAAGCGGCTGGTCCGGGGTGAAGTGCCCGGCGTCCCGGCAGCGGTGACGGCCGCCACCCGCGGCACGGTCCCCTGCGCGGGAGGCACGGTCCCTTGCGCTGGGGACGGCAGGGCGGCGGAGGTAGAGGCCATGGAGGCGGCGGAGGAGGGAGGGGGCGGCCCGCCGGTCGTCATTCCAGGGGGCCCAGGTGGCCAGGGCGTCCCAGGTGGCCGGGCCGCGTCGTGTCCCACCAACTGCAGCATGATCTCGGCGGCCGTGGGCCTTTCCTGTGGGATCTTGGCCAGGCATCGTCCGAGCAGCGAGCGCAGCGACTCCGGGACCCCACTGAGGTCGGGTTCGGCGGTGAGGACGGCGTGCAGGACGGACGGCACGCTCGCGCCGCCGAAGGCACGGCGGCCGGTGGCCGCGAAGACCATGGTCACCGCCCAGGCGAACACGTCGGCCGGGGGGCCGACCTGCTCGCCGGCGATCTGTTCGGGCGCCATGTACGTCGGGGTGCCCGCGACGCCGGTGCCGGTGGCCGTGACGGAGTCCAGGGCGCGGGCGATGCCGAAGTCGATCACGCGCGGCCCGTCGGGGCCGAGCAGCACGTTGCTCGGTTTGAAGTCGCGGTGCACGACGCCCGCCTGATGGATCGCCGCCAGCGCGCCGGCCGTGCCCAGCGCCAGCCGTACCAGCTCGTCACCGCCGAGCGGCCCGCGTTCCCGGACCCGCTGCTCCAGCGAGGCGCCCTCGACGTACTCGCTGACGATATAGGGCAGATGATCGGCCGTGCCGACCTCGATGACCCGTGCCGTGGAGAAGGTCGCCACCCGCCGCGCCGTGGCCACCTCGCGCAGGAACCGGCGCTCCGCGTTCTGGTCCATCGCCTGGTAGGCGTGCAGAACCTTGATGGCGACCCGGTCCCCCGTAGACGACTCGGCCAGGTACACCGTTCCCTGGCCGCCCTGACCGATGCGGCCGAGCACCCTGTAGTCGCCGAACTGGCCCGGCTCACCGGTGCGTAACGGGGACAGGTCGGACATCCACTCCTCCAGCGTGTCGGTCCGACGATAGGGGATCGCGCGCTTCCCGCGCGAGGAATCGCCGACGCGCCGGGGGTACCGGCGCGATCGGCTTCGTGGGCTCACGCAAGCAGAGAGTGGCCCGTCGACACGCACCGTTTGTATAACCAGATCTATAATAGATGCAGTTATACATCGGAGGCGCGTGTGGACAAGCCCAGTGAGATCTTCGCTCGGGACTTCGAGTGGGCGGAGCTAAGCCGCTTCGCCACCTACGAGGCCCCCCAGGCGACCCTGGGTGTGGTCTCCGGGCGTCGCCGCCAGGGCAAGACCTTCCTGCTCGACGCGCTCACGACCGCGACCGGCGGCTTCATGTTCACCGGCACCGAGACCACCGAAGCCGACGCGCTGCGGCAGTTCGGCGACGCACTCGCCGCGTACGTCGGCGAGCCCCATCCGTTCCGCTTCGCCACCTGGGACGAGGCCATCACCCGGCTCCTGCGCATCGCCACCGCCGGTCCCACGGTCGCGGTCATCGACGAGTTCCCGTTCCTCGCCAAGGCCTCTCCCGCCCTGCCCTCCATCATCCAGCGCGCGCTGGACCCGACCGCCCAGCGCGGCAACACTCCCGTCCGCCTGCTGCTGTGCGGGTCCGCCCTGTCGTTCATGGGACGCATCTTGTCGGGGAACGCTCCGCTGCGCGGCCGTGCCGGACTGGAACTGGTCGTGCCCACCCTCGACTTCCGTCTCGCCGCCCGGTTCTGGGACATCGCCGACCCGCGCACCGCCGCGCTGACCAACGCCGTCGTGGGTGGCACCCCCGCCTACCGTCGGGAGTTCACCCAGGGTGACACGCCCGCCGGCGCGGACGACTTCGACTCCTGGATCGTCCGCGCGGTCCTCAACCCCGGCCGCCCGCTCTTCCGCGAAGGCCGCTATCTGCTCGCCGAAGAACCCGAGCTGCACGACACCGCCCTATACCACTCTGTGCTGGCCGCGATCGCCGACGGCAATCACAACCGCGGCGGCATCGCCTCCTATCTCGGCCGCAAGTCGACCGACCTGGCCCACCCGCTCACCATCCTCCAGGACGTCGGCATGATCACGCACGAGCGGGATGCCTTCCGCGGCAACCGCTCCACCTACCAGATCGCCGAACCTCTTCTCGCCTTCTACCACGCGGTCATGCGATCCGCTTGGGGGGAACTGGAACGGCCCGGCCGCGCGCCGGACGTCTGGCGTCGCCTCCAGCCGACCTTTCGCAGCAAGGTCGTCGGACCGCACTTCGAGCGCATCTGCCGCGAGTGGACCCGCTGGTACTGCCGCCCCGAGACCATTGGCGGTTTTCCCTCGACGGTGGCCGCCGGCACCGTTCCCGACGCGACCGACCGGACCGCTCACGAGGTCGATGTCGCGGCCTTCGGCCATGATGAGGCCGGTCGCGAGCGGCTCCTCGCCATCGGCGAATGTAAATGGAACGACATCATGGGCGTGGGACACCTGCGCCGGCTCGGCCGGATCCGCGACCTGCTCCGCGCCCGCGAAGGCGTCGACGCCGAGCGCACACGCCTGCTCCTGTTCAGTGGCACCGGCTTCAGCGACGACCTGCGCACCCTGGCCCGGCGTGATTCCGCCGTCCAACTCGTCGACCTGGACCGCCTCTACACCGGCGCATGAATGCGCTCAGGGGCGACCAGCCCTGATGGAGTGCCCAGATGCCGGTGGCGGCGTCAGTGCTTGACGGCTCGGAGGACGACGAACCTTGGGTCGCTCGCGGCGACTTCGCAGTTGCCGAACAGCCGGCGCAGCTTGGCGTGGTAGCCGAGATGCCGGTTGCCCACCACCCACAGCTCACCGCCGCGGCGGAGCGCCGCGCGTGACCCGTTGAACATCCGCCAGGCCGTCTCGTCGGTCGTCGTACGGTGGGCGTGGAACGGCGGGTTGTTCAGCACCAGGTCCACCGTGCCGGCGGGGACGCCGGACATGCCGTCGGCGGCGAGGAACCGTGCGGTGGTGCTCGCGTCCGCGTTGTCGATGTGCGCCCGGAAGGTCGTCTCCGCCGACGCCAGCGCCTGGTAGGACTCGTCGATGAACGTCACCTGGGCCTCGCCGTTGCCCAGCGCGGCGGCGAGCCCGACGACCCCGTTGCCGCAGCCCAGGTCCACGACGTGCTCGGGGCCGCGGCGCGACGGCAGGTGCCGGAGGAAGAAGCGGGTGCCGACGTCGAGGCGGTCGGCGCAGAAGATCCCCGCGTGGTTGGTGACGGTCAGGCCCGACACCGCGCCGATGCCGGCGGGCAGCGCGTAGCTTCGCGGCCACGGGTTCTCGCCCCGGGACAGTCCCGGATCGGGCGCGCAGAAGATGAGCCGCGCCTTCTTCACGGCCAGCGACGTCCTGGTCGGCCCGAGGATGCGTTCGAACAGCCTCAACGTCGAGGTGTGGATCTCGGTCACCATCCCCGCGCCGACGACCACGGTGCCCGCGTGCACGTGCGGGGCCAGGCGGTGCAGCTGGTCCTCAAGGAGGGCGAGGCTCTTCGGCACCCGGACGAGCAGCACGTCGATGCGGTCCGGCGGCGGGTCCTGGGTCGTGGCCAGTCGCACGGCGTCCGCCGCGACCCCGTTGCGCTCGATGTTCGCCTGGGTCGCCCGCTGGGTGAGGTAGGAGTCGGTGATCTGCACGGGACGGTGATCGGCGAGCGCCGTGACCAGGGCGCCCCACCGGTCGTTCAGCACGACCACGGTGCCCGACAGGTCGGTCGGGGCGCCGTCGATCCCCTCGAGCTCCCGCAGGAGATACTCGTCGGCGGCGTCCCAGGCGCGAAGCGGGTCACGGGGACTCTCGGGGAAGCGGGTGAGGTCGAACCCACCTGTCGACGTCGTCAAACGGTTCATCACGCCCCAGGTTAGCGACCCGCCGCCACCCCGGCCGCATCCCGTCCGCTCACCGTGGCATGTCCGGGGCGGGGACGTGGAGGGGGCGTTCGAAGAAGGTTTCCAGGGCGACGATGGTCTGGGTTCTGGCCACGCCGTCGACCTCGAAGAGTCTGCGCAGGACGTCCTGGAGGTCCTGGGTGCTCGCGGCCCTGATCTTGAGGAGAAGGGACGCGGGGCCGGCGATGACGTGGGCCTCCTCCACCTCGGGGATGGCGCTGAGCGCCTGGCGGGTGTCGCCCATCCACGTGGTGCCGTCGACCATCACGTACGCCAGGACGCCCCGGCCGGCGGCCACGGGATCGACGTCCACCGTCGTACGCCGGATGACGCCGCGTTCGCGCAGTTTGCGGACGCGCTCGTGGGCGGCGCCGCTGGACAGACCCACGGCCGCGCCCAGCGCGGCGTAGGAGCGGGTGGCGTCCTGCTGGAGGAGGCCGATCAGCGCCCTGTCGATGTCGTCCATGGAGGGACGTTATCACCCGACTCCCGAACGTCATCTTGCGTCTATGCACCTTCATGAGACGAGATATCGAGATAAGGCCGATTGACGATATGACGTTCGGTAGGATTTGCTGGGGGCATGACGGAGACCATTCCCACCGAGCTGGAGGAGCTGGACGAGCGGTTCGCCACGGTCGGGGGCGACGAGCGCGTCGAGCGCATCTACCAGGGCTGCCGGTGGGCCGAAGGGCCGGTGTACGTGCCGGCGGGGCGTTATCTGCTGTGGAGTGACATTCCCAACGACCGCATGCTGCGCTGGGACGAGCCGACCGGCACCGTGGGGCCGTTCCGGACGCCGGCCGGGTACACCAACGGGCACACCCTGGACGCCCAGGGGCGGCTCATCTCCTGCGAGCAGGGGCGACGCCGGGTGACGCGCACCGAACACGACGGCTCGGTCACCACCATCGCCGACCGGTGGGAGGGCAAGCGGTTCAACAGCCCGAACGACGTGGTGGTGAAGTCCGACGGGTCCATCTGGTTCACCGACCCCTCCTACGGGATCACCAGCGACTACGAGGGTCACCGGGCCGACAGCGAGATCGGGGCCGACCAGGTGTACCGCGCCGACCCGGTCACGGGCGAGGTGCGGGTGGTGGCGGACGACTTCGTCCGGCCCAACGGGCTGGCGTTCTCGCTCGACGAGCGGCTGCTGTACGTCGTGGACACCCGGCGCAGGCACCTGCGGGTGTTCGACGTGCACGACGACGGCACGCTGACCGGCGGGAAGGTGCTCGCCGAGTGCACGGCCGGCTCGTTCGACGGCATCCGGCTGGACGACACCGGCCGCATCTGGGCGGCGACCCACGAAGGGGTGCACTGCTTCGCCCCCGACGGCACGCTCATCGGAAAGCTGCGCCTGCCGGAGAAGACCTCCAACCTGGTCTTCGGCGGCCTCAAGCGCAACTGGCTGTTCATGACCGCCTCGACGTCGGTGTACGCCATCATGCTCAACGTCCGCGGAGCCCGCCCCGTCTACGCCGCGCCGGCCGGCGGGTGACCTACGCCTGATCGTCCCGTGTCCGGCGTCGTCGGCGGACCGCGGAAGCGCCCGGGACAGGGAGGGTCGTCCCGGGCGCCGTGGTGCGTCAGTGGGCGAGGACGCGCTGGTGGAGGTCGGTGACGGTCTTTCTGGCCGACTCCAGGGCGCCGGCCTGCCAGGCGATGAGGTAGCTGAGCCAGTCGCCCGCGAAGTGGACGTGGCCGGCCGGCCTGTTGAGAAGCTGGTAGGCGCCCGTGCGGGACGGCCAGCCGACCCAGGCTCCCTCGATGAACGGCTGGCGCTTCCACGACACCGAGACGGAGGTGACCAGCTCGTCGCGGTACTTGGCGCCGTGGATCTTCATGCCCTGTTCGATGGCGCGTTTCTCCCGTTCGGCGTGCGGGAGCGCGGCGTAGGCGTCCTGGTTGGCGCCGTTGTTGTAGTAGCCGATGACCAGGCCGCGCCGCTTGCCGTACCCGTAGGAGGGGTACCAGACGACCGACAGGTCGAGGTCGGTGTTGGTGATGCCGCCGTAGATGTTCTCGTCGGTCTCCCACCAGCGGCGGCGGTACTCCAGGCCGATCTTTCCGGAGGAGGTGACGGTCGGCGTGGCCAGGGCGGCCTGGACGTCCGGGCCGAGGTTGTGCGGGGTCCTGGCGAGCAGGTGCGGCGGCATGGCGGCCACGCAGAAGTCGCCCTTGACGGTGCGGACCTTGCCGTTCTTGTCCTGGTACTCGATCTCGACGCCGTTCGGCAGGTCGGTGATCCTGGTGACCTTCGACCGCAGCCAGATCTTGTGCCTGCCGATGGCCTCGGCGAACGCCTTGGGGATGGCGTCCATGCCGCCGACCGGCTGGAACATCAGCATCGCCTGGTCGTAGCCGAGCTCGAAGGAGAAGCGCTGGCCGACGCCGCTGGCGAGCACGTCCGACAGGGACGGGACGGGGCCGAGGGGGACGCCCGGCTGCTCCCCCGCGCCGGGGTCGGTGCTGTACCCGCGGCGGTCGCCGCTGCCGGTGTAGGCGTACCCGTCGGCCTTGGTGCCGATCGCGCCGAAGCCGCGCAGGAAGGTGAGGAGCCGGTCCTTGTCCTGCGCGGTCAGCTTGGCGTCGAGCGCGCCGCCGTCGGTGGCGGTGGCGAGCAGTTCGGAGATGTAGCCGTAGACGTCCGCCTTCGCGGTGCGCCAGGTGACCGGGGCGGTCATCCCGGCCGAGGCGTTGAAGATGTAGGTCTGCGCGTTGGAGTTGGTGAACACTTCCAGGTCGACGCCCAGCTCGCGGCAGTAGTCCATGGTGACCATCCACTGCGCGAGCCGCGCCGGGCCGGCGTTCATGTAGATGCCATCGGAGAAGCGGGCGATCTGGGTGGACCCGTCGAGCTCGGTGATCCGGTCGCCTCCCCTGATGGTCCAGTTGCGGCCGCCGACCCGGTCGAGCGCTTCCAGGACGGTGCAGTCGTATCCCGCCTTGCCCAGTTCGTAGGCGGTGGCGAGGCCGGCGACGCCCGCGCCGAGGACGATCACCTTCTTCGCCCCTCTGCCGGTGAGGGTGAAGTCGGACGGCCGGGGCGGGTCGAACCGGGTGCGGCTCGCCGCCTCGGCCGTGGGCGCGAGTCCGAGCGCGCCCATCGTGGCCAGGAGTGCGCCGGCGCCGCCCGAGGCACCGACGGCGGTGAGGAATCCACGCCTGCTGTAGTCCACAGACACCTCCAAGATCTCTGGAGGCAAGTGTGAGCGTGATCTATTGCCATGATCCGACGATCACGTTTCATCCGTATTTCTCCACATATTGGCGGTTTGTCACAGCGTGCCGCCTCGAGGAGAGGGTCACTGGCCGGTGCGCCATGGGCGCCGGCCCGGATTGCTCCGCCAATGACACCCGGATACCGAAAGGTGCTGGAATAGGGAGCGTTTCGAAAGGGCGCCCTCCCGTTGGAGGACGGGCCCACACCCTGCGCGTGAGGAAGTACGCATGGCCTTCATCCACCACACCACCATGACGCCCACCAAGCTGGAGTTGCTCGCCGACTGGTTGCCCAAGCAGAGCTGGTACGTGGGCGAGGCGGGAACGCCGGAGCTGGTCAGGGCCGGCGGGTTCCGCCTGGACGATCCGGAGGGCGCGGTCGGCATCGAGTTCATGGTCGTGGTGGACGCCGCCGGACGGGAACCGGTCGCGTATCTGGTGCCGATGGGGTACCGCGACGCGGCGCTGGAGGAGGTTACCGGCGAGGCGCTGATCGGCACCTCCGAGCACGGGGTGCTCGGCACCCGGTGGATCTACGACGGCGTCCATGACCCGGTGGTGATGGCGCGGTTGCGCGCCCTGCTGCGCGGCGAGGCGATCCCGCAGCACCAGAGCCGGAGCGACACCCCGGACCCGACCGTCACCGTGCACGCGACCGCCCCCCGCGATGGGGGCGAGGTTCGGGTCAACCGCATTCTGCGGCCGGCGGATGCCGCGCGGAGCCTGCCCGGACACCTCGTCGCCGGGTGGACCTGGCCGGACGGGACGACCGCACGGGGAGTCTTCGCGACCGTCGACCCGCGGTAGGAGGTCGCGCGGGCTACCCGCCCAACGTGCAGCCGGCGAGCAAGCGCGCCAACCGGACATGCGGGCCGGCCGTGCCTCCGACGCGGCGCGGCCACCGGGTCCGCCGCGCCGGAACGCCGGAGCACTCGACGTACAGCGGCGCCGCCGTCTCCGTACACCTTCCCGCCCCCGGCCCGTCCGATGAGCACCCCGCCCTTCTCGGCCGGTGGCGGCGGACCGTGACAGCCCGACCGGTGACGGGACGGCCGGTGACGGGACGGCCGGTGGTAGGTCAGCGGGTGGTGGGACGGCCGGTGGTGGGTCAGCGGGTGGCCGAGGTGAGGAGCGCGGCGGCGGGGAGGGTGGCGCGGCCGTCCTCGGTGAGGTGGGGGGCGAGGATGGCGTGGTAGGCGGCTTTCACGCGTTCGATGGTGGCCGGATTCTGCCGGGCGATCACGGCGGCGGTGCGGGCGGTTCCGGTGAGGATGGCGGTCCACCACTCCTCCGGGTCGACCGTGTGCTCCCATTCCAGCGTCCGCGCGCGCACCTCGGTGTACCCGGCGTCCTGGAGCAGCCCCGCGAACGACTCCGGGGTGCCGTACGCCTGGAAGGGGGACTTCTCGGGGACGTCGGCGGGCCGGGGCACCCCCACCGCGGCGACCGCCTCGTCGAAGACGACGGTGGCGCGCATCTTGGGGTAGTACCAGGAGGTCAGCGCCACCCGGCCGCCCGGGCGGACGACGCGGCGCAGTTCGCGTACGGCGGCGCGCGGGTCGCCGACGTGGTTGATGACGAGGTTGCCGACGGCGGCGTCGAACTCTCCGTCCTCGAACGGCAGGACCGGGAGGATCGCGTGCTCGACCCGCACGCCGGGCAGGCGCCGCGCGGTGGCCGCGACCATCTCGGGCTCGGCGTCGGCGGCCGTCACCTCCGCTCCCCGGGCCAGCGCCGCCGCGCTCACCCCGCCGGGGCCGCAGCCGACGTCCAGGACGCGGCCGCCGGCGCCGACCCGCGCCTCGTCCAGCAGCGGCTCGATCAGGCGGGCGGTCAGCAATGCGACTCCCTGCTTGTACGCCTCGCTGCGGCCACGCCAGCCGGCCCGCTCGAAGGCGTCGAACTCGACGGCGAACTGCTCTCGTCCCATGCTCACCAGTATCGCCCCGCCACGCCGGGCGCGGCTTCCGTGAGCATGCGCGTCACACCCGGGTGGTGCGGCGCGCGTAGATGACCTTTCCCACGTGCCCTCCGCCGTCCTTCGGGCGCGCGGCGCGTGGGACCGGTGTGGCCGCCTCCGCACGCCTCCTGCCCTTGACGGGGACCAACGCCGGCACCTATAAAACCATAAGGTTATTAAACCGAGAGGTAATGGTCATGACCGCCGATGTTCTCGACGCGACGTTCGCCGCGCTCGCCGACCCCACCCGCCGGGCGATCCTCGCCCGGCTGGCGGAAGGCGAGGCCACGGTGACCGAGCTCGCCGCGCCCTTCGCGATGACCCAGCCCGGCGTCTCCAAGCACCTGCGGGTGCTGGAGCGCGCCGGCCTGATCACCCGTGGGCGCGACGCGCAGCGCCGGCCGTGCCGCCTGCAAGCCGGCCCCTTGAAGGACGCCATGGAGTGGCTCGCGTCCTACCGGCAGTACTGGGAGGAGAGCTACCAGCGGCTGGACGATCTGCTCGCCGAGCTGGAGGCCGGCCGCTCCGGGCCACCGGCGGCCTTCGAAGAGCCCGAAGAGCCCGAAGAGCCCGAAGAGCGACACCACCGGCTCCGCATGCGAGACGACGGATCGGGAGAGCGACGCGACGGATCAGGACGACGACGCGGCGGACCGGGACAGCGAAGCGGCGGAGCGGGCGCGGAAGGAGCCGCTCGGTGATGCCGCCACGCGAGCGCGCCGAGGGCCTGTCGGTGACGGCGCCCTCCGACACCGAACTCGTCCTGACCAGGGTGTTCGCCGCGTCCCGCGACCTGCTCTTCGAGGCGTTGACCCGGCCGGAGCTGCTTCGGCGGTGGCACGGCGCGCGCGGCTGGCACCTGGTCGTCTGCGAGGTCGACCTGCGCCCGGGCGGCGCCTGGCGCTTCGTGTCGCGCGGGCCGGACGGCGCCGAACTCGGCCACGGCGGGGTGTACCGCGAGGTGGAGCGGCCCCGCCGGTTGGTCCAGACCGAGGTCTACGACGGATGGGACGCCGGCGAGGCGCTGGTCACCACCGTCCTGGACGAGCGGGACGGCCGGACCACGATGACCACCACCGTGCGCTACCCATCGCGCGAGGCGCGCGACAGCGTGCTGCGCACTCCCATGAGCCGCGGCGTGGGCGAGGCGTACGACCGCCTGTCCGAGCTGCTCGACGACATGACGAAAGGCGGATCACGATGACCGAAATCCATGACGCGAAGGCCGAGCCCGGAGGGACCGCCGAGGACGCCGCGCCGGCGGGCGTCACGCTGCCCGTGCGTCCTGGGGCGTATCTCCTCGAACTGGTGCCGGTGCCCGTCTCCGACATCGACCGGGCCAAGGCGTTCTACGCCGACAAGCTGGGTTTCGCCGTGGACGTCGACGTCCGGCCGGCGGAGGGAGTGCGGGTCGTCCAGCTGACCCCGCCCGGCTCCGCCTGCTCGATCACCCTGACCGAGGGCCTTCCGCAGGCCGACATGCCGGCCGGCTCGCTGCGCGCCCTGCACCTGGTGGTGAGCGACATCGAGCAGGCACGCGCGGCGCTCGTCGCGCGCGGCGCGGAGGTGGGCCCCGTCGAGGACATGGGCGGCGTCTACTACGCCTTCTTCGCCGACCCGGACGGCAACACCTGGACGCTCCAGCACATGCCGTGGCGCGCCTGACACCGGTCGCCGGCATCGGGCGTGGCGACCCGGACGGCGGAGCGCGGGCCGGCAGGCTCGCGGCCGGGGCGACGTCCGGGCCGGCCCGTGGGGTGCCGGGGCCGCGTCAGGGGTAGCCCAGAGCCCTGTCAAGATCTTTTCCTTCCGAGCCCATTTCTCGCCCACCGGCCGCTGATCAGCGCAAACGTACGACGATATCCGGCGTGGCCGGTTGATCGGCGGCACGGCTGATCCTCATGCTCGCCTGGTAGCCGTGCGGATCGTCACGGCAGGTGTCCGTCAGCTTGCCGGCGACATGGAGTGTGGCCATGCGTGAACAGGGTCGCGTACGGTGGAAGCGCTTCGCGATGATCTTCATCCCCGCGACGGCCGCGGCGGCGATGCTGGTCGGCGCCACCGTGCAGGGCGCCGTCGGCGCGTCGTTCGTCGTCGCCGGGACGCCGATCAAGGCGTCGGCCGACCTGATCAAGGCGTTCGGGGACGAGGAGTTCGGCGGCTTCGTGGAGACCAAGGACGGGCAGAAGATCCCCGTCTACATCGTCGCCAGCGGGCGCCTCGAGACCTTCAACCTGTGCCAGAGCTACCTGCTGAACACCCCGATCGGGCCGGTGACCGTGCGGACCACCGCCGGGAACGACGGGCGGCCGGTCGTCGCCATCCGCCAGGTCCTCAAGGCGACGACGATCGCCGGCGATGTCACCTACACCGGCATCGAACTCGGCCGTGACGCCAGCACGCTGGACGAGGTCCCCGGCATCACCGGCCCACCCGGGACGCCCGGCGTGCAGGCGCCGAAGGTCGTCTCGCGCAACAGCCGGCAGGTGTTCCTGGCGCTCAGCGCCGCACGGCTCGAGTTGCCGAATCTGACGCTCCGGATCCTGCTGGGCGATCACGAGTGCTTCTGACGACCGATGACCGCCACCCCCTGCCCGAGCGCCCAGCCCCGCACCGGACGCCCGGCGTGAACGACGCTCACCCCGTGGACGGCGCTCCCGATGCTCCCGGCGCGCCCGCCGCACGGCCGCGAGGGCGGGCGGCGATGAGGGCGTGGCGGCGTTCGCGGCCGTTCTGGGGCGGCCTGCTCACCGTGCTGGCCGGGGTGGAACTCATCAGCCTGCCCTTCTCGCTGGACGCGCTACCGCTGATCGTCCACTCGGTGGAGGCGGGGCTGGCGTACCTGCTCTCGATCACGATGATCGTCCTCGGCGTGCTGATCGTCTTCCAGCCGGCGCAGCGCGTGTTCCTGGGCGTCGTGGCGATCCTGCTGTCGATCGCCTCGGTCGTCTACGTCAACGTCGGCGGCTTTCTCCTGGGGATGGTCCTCGGGCTGCTCGGGGGCGCGCTGACCGCCGCCTGGACCCCCGTCCCGCACGACCCGGCTGCCGCCGTCCCGCAGGACGCACCCGGCGCGCCGCCCGCCGGACCCGAGGTCCCGGATCCGCGGAAGGAGCCGGCGGCCGGGGCCGACAGCTGACCGGCGGGGCATGGTCGAGGGCCGGCCCGGCGGCGTGGTCGAAGGCCGACCCGGCTCGACGGGATCGACGCCCGGACAGGCGGTATGGGGGTGCGCGCCGCCCGAGTGTGGGTAATAACCGGCAATGCCGGCCGACAAGCTCGACACCTACCGGAGCAAGCGCGACGCCGCCCGCACCCCCGAACCCGTCCCCGAGCCCGGGCCGCCGCCCACCGGGAACGACGACACCTTCGTCATCCAGGAGCACCACGCCCGCCGGCTGCACTGGGACCTGCGGCTGGAGCGCGACGGCGTGCTGGTGTCGTGGGCGATCCCGAAGTGCCTGCCGCTGGACCGCACGCCGAACCACCTGGCCGTGCACACAGAGGACCACCCGCTGGAGTACGCGACGTTCGAGGGCGAGATAGCCGCGGGCGAGTACGGCGGCGGGCTGATGCTCATCTGGGATCGGGGCACCTACGAGACCGAGAAGTGGACCGACCGCGAGATCAAGTTCGTGCTGCACGGCACGCGGTCCTCGGGCCGGTACGTGCTGTTCCCGACCGACGGCAAGAACTGGATGATCCACCGGATGGACCCGCCGCCGCGGGAGGGGCTGCCGCCCGCCGACGGCCTGCGTCCCATGCTCGCGGAGGACCGCAAGCGGCCGCCCCGCGACCAGGAGGCGTACGGCTACGAGTTCGACCTCGGCGGCACCCGCGCCCTGGCGATCCTGGGCGAGGGCAAGGCCCGCTTCGTCGGCGCGGACGGCGTGCCGCTCACCCCGCGGACCACTCCCGGCCTGGAGGAGCTCGCCGGTCTGGGCAAGGCCGCCTGGGGCCTGCCCGCCGTGCTGGACGGCCGGATCGCCGAGGTCGGCGGCACCGTGATCTACATGATCTTCGACGTGCTGCGGCTGAACACCGGTGACCTGCTCGGCAGGTCCTACCGCGACCGGCGCAGGACGCTGGACCACCTGTCCCTGCGCGACCGCCACTGGCAGCCGACCCCGTGGTTCCCCGGCGACGGCGAGGCCGTGCTGAAGGTGGCCAGGGACCAGGGCATCCCGGCCGTCCTCGCCAAGCGCCTCGACAGCCCCTACCTGCCCGGCGCCCGCTCCCCGTACTGGCTCCGCGTCCCCCTGGAAACCGGCGGCTGACGGCGCCCCCCGGACGTCCGTACCGGCCGGACGCGCCGGCGGGCGGGCAGCCCTCGGATCTTTTTTCGCCTTTTCCCTTTCCCACCGGGAAAGAGCAGGTCAGAGGGGCCCGCGGTGGAGGAATTCGCCACCGCGACGGCCTTTTCCCGAATGGTGGTGAAAGGCGTTCCCGCAGGTGGCGGCCGTATGTGAATGCGACGTTCACGTTTGCCAGTTCCAGCCGGGCCGGTCGAAGATGAATCATCACCGAAACACCCCCGGCCGGGGTTCTCTCGCCATGCCCGCGAACGCCCGCAATCCCTTGAGGAGGGGACGATGATCCATGCCCGAGGACTGACCCGGCGGTTCACGGCGCGACGCCGTGCCGTCGAGGCCGTCCGCGGTATCGACCTCGACGTGGAGCCCGGACAGCTGGTGGCCTTCCTCGGCCCGAACGGCGCCGGAAAGTCCACCAGCCTGCGCATGCTGACCACCTTGCTGCCCCCGACCTCGGGGACCGCGACCGTCGCCGGCCGCGACGTGGTGTCCGACCCCGCAGGGGTGCGCGCCCGCATCGGATACGTGGGGCAGAAGAACAGCGCCGGCGAGAGCTTCCGCGTCCGCGACGAGCTGGTCACGCAGGGACGCTGCTACGGCCTGCCCGTGCCGGTGGCGCGGCGGCGGGCCGACGAGGTGCTCGGGATGCTGGAGCTCGAGGCGCTGGCCGACCGCCGGCCGGGCACCCTGTCCGGCGGGCAGCGCCGCCGTCTGGACATCGCCCTCGGGCTGGTCCACCGGCCCGAGCTGCTCTTCATGGACGAGCCGACGACCGGGCTCGACCCGCGCGGGCGCGCCGACATCTGGCGGCACATCCTGCGCCTGCGCGCCGAGCACGGCACGACGCTGTTCATGAGCACCCACTACCTGGAGGAGGCCGACAGCATGGCCGAGCGAGTGGTGATCATCGACCGTGGCCGGATCATCGCCGACGGGACGGCCGAGAAGCTCAAGAGCGACCTGGCCGGCGACCGCATCACCGTGACCTGCGCGTCCGAGCAGGACGCCGCGCGGGCCGCGGTCACCGCCGAGCGCGTCGCCGGCCCCGAGGGGGTCGGCGTGTCCGGGACGGCCGTCGAGATCCGGGTGCCGCACGCCGCCGTGGCGCTGCCGGCGTACCTGCGAACGCTGGAGGAGGCGGGCGTGCGGGTGGCCGCCGCCGAGACGGCCCGGCCCACGCTCGACGACGTGTTCCTCGCGCTCACCGGGCGCACCCTGCTCGAGAGCGACGATGCCGGCCACGGCCCCACGGCGGGGCCGGCCGGGTCCGCCGATCAGGACGGCCTGAAGGACCAGCGGGACCAGCAGGACCAACAGGACCAGAACGGGCGCGACGGCCGGGACGGCCGGAAGGAGGGATGGGCATGAGCCGGCGTTTCTTCCAGGACACCCGCACGGTCTTCGTCCGGGAGATCGTCCCCGCGCTGCGCGAGCCGTACAGCACGGTCTTCGCCATGGCGCAGCCGCTGCTGCTGCTGTTCCTGTTCGGCCCGCTGCTCGCGGGCACGACAGGCCAGGGCGGGTGGGGCGGAGGCGAAGGGGCGGCCTCGCCGTGGCAGTGGTTCGTGCCCGGGACGCTCATCATGATGTGCCTGTCCGGGCCGATGCTGGCCGGGTACTCGCTGCTCATAGAGCTGCTGGGCGGCTCGATGGAGCGGATGCTGGTCACTCCGCTCAACCGCGCCTCGATGCTGGTCGGGCGCATTCTGAAGGAGTTCGTGATCCTGCTGGCCCAGGCGGCGGTGCTCATCGGCCTCGCGGTGCCGCTGGGTCTGCGGCTGCCCGTGGCGGGCGTGCTGGCCGCACTGGCGCTGCTGATCGTGTTCGGCACGGGGCTCGGCGCGCTGTCGTTCGTGCTGGCGATCGCCTCCCAGCCCAGCGGGCAGCTGTTCTGGGCGGTCACGCAGGTGGTGGCGTTCCCGCTCATGTTGCTGTCGGGCGTGCTGCTGCCGATCGACCACGGGCCGGCCTGGCTGCGGACGGCCGCCGCGCTGAACCCGGTGACCTACGTCGTCGAGGCGGAACGGGCGCTGTTCGCGGGACGGTTCGCCGACCTGTCGGTGCTGTACGGGGTGGCCGCCGCGGCCGCCGTCGCCGCGATCGGCCTGACGTGGGGCACCCGCGCCATGCGACGCGGGGTGTGAGGGGTAGAGTCGCGAGTGTTCGACCGGACACGGGGCCGCGCCGGTTCGACCGGCTCCGCAGGGCCGAGTTCGACGCGCGCTTCCCCGGCCTGCCGGCCCTGGTCCTCGCCGAGGAGACAACCTCGCCGGCGGAGCCACAGGTCTAGACCTTCCCGCCCGATCATGGCGCTGACCAGCGAGGACGTGTGAGCAAGGCCACTGCGTCCCTGACACCATTTCACACGGCGTTCATAAACGGGCAACAGCTCCGAAACGGCTGATTGGAAACCTCGGCGTTGCGGACACGAGAGGGGTCTGCCTTGCTGAAGGGATCGTCGTGACCTACAAGGCCGAGTACATCTGGATCGACGGCACCGAGCCGACCGCCCGGCTCAGGTCGAAGACCAGGATTCTTGCCGACGGAGCCGACCTGCCGATCTGGGGCTTCGACGGCTCCAGCACCAACCAGGCACCGGGCAAGGCGTCCGACTGCGTGCTCAAGCCGGTGTTCACCTGCCCGGACCCGATCCGGGGCGGCGACAACGTGCTCGTCCTGTGCGAGGTCCTGCTCACCGACATGACGCCGCACGCGACCAACACGCGGGCGCTGCTCACCCCGGTCGCCGAGCGCTTCGCCGACCAGGACTCCTGGTTCGGCATCGAGCAGGAGTACACCTTCTTCAAGGACGGCCGCCCGCTCGGCTTCCCCGTCGGAGGGTTCCCCGCCCCGCAGGGCTTCTACTACTGCGGCGTCGGCGCCGACGAGGTGTACGGCCGCGACATCGTCGAAGCCCACCTCGACGCCTGCCTGACCGCGGGCCTGGCGATCTCCGGCATCAACGCCGAGGTCATGCCCGGTCAGTGGGAGTTCCAGGTCGGCCCGGCCGGGCCGGTCGAGGTCTCCGACCACCTCTGGATCGCCCGGTGGCTGCTCTACCGCATCGCCGAGAACTTCGGCGTGTCGGCCACGCTCGACCCCAAGCCGGTGCAGGGCGACTGGAACGGCGCCGGCGCGCACACCAACTTCTCCACCAAGGCCATGCGCGAGGGCTACGACGCCATCATCACCGCCTGCGAGGCCCTGGGCGAGAAGGCCCAGGAGCACATCACGGGCTACGGCTCGGGCATCGAGAAGCGGCTCACCGGCATGCACGAGACCGCCCCGTGGAGCGAGTTCAGCTACGGCGTCTCCGACCGCGGCGCCTCGGTGCGCATCCCGTGGCAGGTCGAGGTCGACAAGCACGGCTACATCGAGGACCGCCGCCCGAACGCCAACTGCGACCCGTACGTGGTCACCCGGCTGATCGTCGGCACCTGCTGCGAGGGCCTGGAGAAGGCCGGCCAGGTCTGACCTGGGCGAACGGCGCCGCCCGCGGGGAGATGCATCCCCGCGGGCGGCGCCGTCGTCATGTCAGCGCACCAGGGCGGCGACGCGCTTGCGGTTGGCGAAGATGTCGTCGACCAGGCCGTACGCCCTGGCCTCCTCGGCGGTGAAGATCTTGTCGCGCTCGATGTCGGCGCGCACACTCTCGGCCGTGCGGCCCGAGTGCCGGGCGAGGAGCTCCTCCTGCAGGGCGCGCATGCGGATGATCTCGCGTGCCTGGATCTCCATGTCGCTGGAGGGGCCGAAGCTGCCCTCCATCGACGGCTGGTGGAGCAGGACGCGCGACTGCGGCAGCGCCGCCCGCTTGCCCGGGGCGCCGGCCGCCAGCAGCACGGCCGCGGCGGAGGCCGCCTGGCCGATGCAGACGGTCTGGACCTCGGGCCGGACGAACTGCATGGTGTCGTAGATCGCGGTCATGGCCGTGAACGACCCGCCCGGCGAGTTGATGTAGATGCTGATGTCGCGGTCGGGGTCGAGCGACTCCAGCGTCAGCAACTGGGCCATCACATCGTTGGCCGAGGTGTCGTCGATCTGCACGCCGAGGAAGATGATGCGGTCCTCGAACAGCTTGTTGTACGGGCTCATCTCCTTGACCCCGTAGGTCGTGCGCTCGGTGAAGGACGGCACGACGTACCTGGCGGCGATGGGCGCCACGCCGGTGGAGAGCTCGGGTCGGCGTTCTGACATGGGCTTGTCCCCTCCTCGTCTCGGGTCAGGACACCGGGCCGGCGGAGGGCACCAGCGCGGCGCTGCCCACCACCTTGTCGATGAAGCCGTACTCGCGGGCCTCCTCGGCGGTGAACCAGCGGTCGTGGTCGGAGTCGCGCTCGATCTGGTCCACCGGCTGACCGGTGTGGAAGGCGATGCGCTCGGCCAGCAGCTTCTTGGTGTAGAGCATCTGCTCGGCCTGGATCTTGATGTCGGAGGCCGTGCCGCCGATGCCGCCCAGCGGCTGGTGCATCAGGATGCGGGTGTGCGGGAGCGCGTAACGCTTGCCCGCCGTTCCGGCGCAGAGCAGGAACTGCCCCATCGAGGCGGCGAGCCCCATCGCCACCGTGGAGATGTCATTAGGGACATATTGCATGATGTCGTAAATCGCCATTCCGGCGGAAACGGAGCCGCCGGGCGAGTTGATGTAGAGAAAGATATCCCGCTTGGCATCCTCGGCGGACAGCAGAAGAAGCTCGCCGCAGATTCTGTTGGCGATATCGTCGTCCACCTCCTTTCCGAGGAAGACGATGCGCTCGCGCAGCAGTCGCTGGCCCAGGACGTCGAGCATCCCCGGCGGGGGCGCCTCGACCGGGTGCGAACCCACGACGCGGCCCGCGCCGGCGGACGCGAACGGATCAAAGGAATGAACGCCGGAGGGCACCATTGCCACCTGCTCCCGAATCGGACGCGTGAACGCCGCGCCTTTCCGGCGCGGCGAATGACGTCTTCAACGGTGCCAGGCGTTCCGGCCGGCCGACAGCTTTTTCACTGTCGGCGTCACCGGCCGCGCCTTTTCCGCTTCCGGCGAATTGCCGCGGGCCCTGTTCCGCCCTGGACGAAATTCCTTGACCACCGCCGGAGGGACGATCACTCCGGGCGATTCCCCGGCGCCGAGCACCGGCGGCCGAGCACCGGTGCTCGTCATATGACGAGCACTCCCGGCCGTCCCGGCGGCGGTCACGCGCCGCCGGGGTTGTCGTAGGAGACGACGAGATCGCCGTCGGTCACCTCGACGCGGATGACCGCCCCGTCCCGCACGTCCCCGGCGATCAGCGCGCGGGCGATGCGCGTCTCGACCTCGCGGGCGATGAACCGGCGCAGCGGGCGGGCGCCGTACACCGGGTCGAAGCCCTGCTCGGCGATGAACCGCAGCGCGGCCCCGGTGACCTCCAGGCTCATCATCCGCTCGGCCAGCCGCGTCCTGACGTCGTCGAACATCAGCGAGACGATCCGCTCGATCTCCGGCTCGGTCAGCGGCTTGAACAGCACCGTGTCGTCCACCCGGTTGAGGAACTCCGGGCGGAAGCGCCCGCGCAGGTCCGCCATGACCAGGTCGCGCGCCGGCTGGTCGATCTCGCCCACGGCGGTCACGCTGTCCATCAGGAACTGCGACCCGATGTTGGACGTCATGATGATCACGGTGTTGCGGAAGTCCACCGTGCGGCCCTGCGCGTCGGTCAGCCGCCCGTCGTCGAGCACCTGGAGCAGGATGTTGAACACATCGGCGTGCGCCTTCTCCATCTCGTCGAACAGCACCACCGAGTACGGCTTGCGCCGCACCGCCTCGGTGAGCTGGCCGCCCTCCTCGTAGCCGACGTACCCGGGCGGGGCGCCGACCAGCCGGCTGACGGTGTGCCGCTCCTGGTACTCGCTCATGTCGACGCGGACCATGTTCTCCTCGGTGTCGAACAGCGCCTGCGCCAGCGCCTTGGCCAGCTCGGTCTTCCCGACCCCGGTGGGGCCGAGGAAGATGAACGAGCCGATCGGCCGGCGCGGGTCCTTGATGCCCGACCGGGCGCGCATGATCGCGTCCGCCACCGCCTTCACCGCCTCGTCCTGGCCGACGACCCGCTCGTGCAGGATCTCCTCCAGCCGCAGCAGCTTCTCCCGCTCGCCCTCCTTCAGGCGGCTGACGGGGATGCCGGTCCACCGGGAGACGATGCCGGCGATCTCCTCCTCGGTCACCACCTCGCGCAGCAGCCGATGGCCGCCCTGCTTGGACCCCAGCTGCTCCTCGGCCGCGCGGAGCCTCCTCTCCAGCTCCGGCAGCCTGCCGTGCGTCAGCTCGGCGGCCCGGTCGAGGTCGTACCCGCGTTCGGCCTGCTCGGCCTCGCGTCGCACCGTCTCGATCTCCTGGCGCAGTTGCTGCACCTTCTTCAGGGCGTGCCGCTCGGCCTCCCACTGTGCGCGCATGGCGTCGGCCTCGGCGCGCAGGTCGGCCAGCTCCTTGCGCAGGCTCTCCAGCCGCTTGACGCTCCCCGGGTCGTCCTCCTTGGCCAGCGCCGCCTCCTCGATCGAAAGGCGCGTCACCCGGCGCGTCAGCTCGTCCAGCTCGGCCGGCATCGAGTCGATCTCGGTGCGCAGCATCGCGCACGCCTCGTCCACCAGGTCGATCGCCTTGTCCGGCAGGAACCGGTCGGAGATGTACCGATGGCTCAGGACGACGGCCGCGACGATCGCACTGTCCTGGATCTTGACGCCGTGGTAGACCTCCAGGCGCTCCCGCAGGCCGCGCAGGATCGACACCGCGTCCTCGACCGACGGCTCATCCACGAACACCGGCTGGAACCTGCGCTCCAGGGCGGCGTCCTTCTCGATGTGCTTGCGGTACTCCACGATCGTGGTCGCGCCGATCAGGTGCAGCTCGCCGCGGGCCAGCATCGGCTTGAGCATGTTGCCGGCGTCCATGGCGCCCTCGGTGGCGCCGGCCCCCACGACGTTGTGCAGCTCGTCGATGAACAGCAGGATGCGGCCCTCGGACGCCTTGACCTCGGTGAGCACGGCCTTGAGCCGCTCCTCGAACTCGCCGCGGTACTTGGCGCCCGCGATGAGCGACCCCATGTCCAGGCTGAAGATCGTCTTGTCCTTCAGCCCCTCGGGGACGTCGCCGCGGGTGATGCGCTGGGCGAGCCCCTCGACGATCGCGGTCTTGCCGACGCCGGGGTCGCCGATGAGCACCGGGTTGTTCTTGGTCTTGCGGGAGAGGATCTGCACGACCCTGCGGATCTCGGCGTCCCGCCCGACGACCGGGTCCATCTTGCCCGCCCTGGCCGCGGCGACCAGGTCCATGCCGTACTTCTCCAGCGCCTCGTAGGCCACCTCCGGATGCGCCGAGGTCACCCGCTGGTTGCCGCGGATCTGCGTCAGCACCTCCAGCAGCCGGTCGCGGGTGATGCCGTGCCCCTGCAGCAGCCGTCCGGCCGTGGTCTCGGCGCCCTCGTCGGTGAGGGCGAGCAGCAGGTGCTCGACGGAGACGTACTCGTCCTTGAGCCGCCTGGCCTCCTGGTCGGCCTGGTCGAACAGGCGCGACAGCCGGCGGGTCACGTACACCTCACCGGGAGATGCGCCGGGGCCGCTGACCCGCGGCCGCCGCTGGAGCTCCGACTCCAGCTCGAGAGTGAGCTTGTCCGGGTCGCCGCCCGCCGCCGCCAGCAGACGCGGGACCAGGCCGTCATGCTGCCCGAGCAGGGCCAGCAGCAGGTGCTCGCCGTCGACCTCGGTGTGCCCGTGGCGGATCGCCTTGGTCTGCGCGTCGTGCAGGGCTTCCTGCGATCTCTGGGTCAGTCGGTTCGGGTCCACGATGACACTCCCGTCGATGAGGCGTGGCGGCGCAGGGCCGCTTCCAGCTCCGCGATGCGGTCGAGCAGGTCGAGTACCACGCCCAGCGAGGCGTAGTTGAGCGACAGGCCCTCGTGCAGGCGCTCGATGCGCCCGAGCACGACGAGCTGGGACGGCGCGAACCTCGGCTCTTCCCGGTACCTGTCTATGGGCTCCAGCAGGCCGAGGACGACCAGCCTGCGCACGAGGTCGGGATGCAGGCCGCCCGCCCGGGCGAACGACTCGAGGCCGATGCCCGGCACCGGGGTCAGGGCCGTCGTCATGGAACGTCTTCGCGAGGTCACGGCGCTCGCCTCCTGGGGTCGAAGCGGGAGGCCGGCGCCGTGTCATGGCGCTCACCTCCTGGGGTCGAAGCGGGAGGCCGGCGCCGGGTCACGGCGCTCCGCTTCTGGGGTTGAAGTGCGAGACCGCCGCCAGCCGCTCGAACGCGGCGCGCTCCTCGTCGGTGACCTTCGGCGGCACCATGATCCGCGCCTCGGCGTACAGGTCGCCCGGCGTGCCCTTCCGGTTCGGCAGGCCGCGCCCGCGGAGCCGGAGCCGGCGGCCCGAGGACGTGCCCGGCGGCACCTTGACCTTGGCCTCCCCGCCGGGGGTGTCGATCGGCACGGTCGCCCCGAGCGCCCCCTCCCACGGGGCCAGCGGCAGCGGCACATAGATGTCGCGCCCCTCGACCCGGTAGCGCGGATCGACGATCCGGACGATCAGGTACAGGTCCCCCGCCCGGCCCCCGTCGGCGCCGTGGCCGCCCTGGCCGGACAGCCGGATGCGCTGGCCGTCGGTCACGCCCGGAGGGATGGTCACCTGGAGGGTGCGCGACCCGTCCGCGCCCTGGATCGTGATCGGACGGCGCCCCCCGTGGAAGGCCTCGTCGACGTCGAGGGTGATTTCGGCCTCCTGGTCGGCCCCCGGGACCGGGCCCCAGCGGCGCCGGCCTCCCCCTCCGCGACCGAACATGCCCCCCAGCAGCTCCTCCAGATCGACGTCCATGCCGGCCTGGTCGGAGGTGAACCGGAAGCCCTGGCCGCGCCCGGAGGCGCCCGCGCCGGCCGCCGCCTCCCACGGCGCGCCGGCCCAGCCCGCGCCCGCCCCCGCGCGGGCCCTGCGGTAGGCGTCGGGGTCCACGTCCTCGGGCACCGACCGCCAGTCCGCGCCGAACGCGTCGTAGCGCCGCCGCTTGGCCGGGTCGGACAGGACGTCGTAGGCCTCTGACACGTCCTTGAACTTCTCCTCCGCGCCGGGGTCCTTGTTGACGTCGGGGTGGTAGGCGCGGGCGAGCTTGCGGTAGGCGCGCTGGATCTCGTCCTGAGTGGCCGTCCTCGGCACTCCCAGCACCTGGTAGAAGTCGCGCGCCGCCATCACCGCGCCGGTTCCGGCCGGTCCGGCGCCGTGGAGACGATCACCGCGGCCGGGCGCAGCTGGCGCTCGCCGTCGCCGTACCCGGGACGCACGACGCCGGCGACGGTCCCCGCCGGGACCTCCGGGTCGGCCACCGTGCCCACGGCCTCGTGGTGGGCCGGGTCGAACGGCACGCCCAGATCCTCGTGCCGGGGGAACCCCAGCCGGGCCAGCGTGGCGACGGCCTGGTCGCGTACAGCGCGCACACCCTCGACGACCGCGCCGGGCTCGGCGTCGGCATGCCGCAGGGCGAGGTCCAGGTTGTCGACGATCGGCAGCCACTCGCGCACGATGCGGGCCCGCTCCTCGGCGCGGACGCGTTCGACGTCCCTGGACACCCGCTTGCGCAGGTTGTCCAGCTCGGCGGCGGACCGCAGCCAGCGGTCCTCCAGCTCGGCCATCCTGGCGTCGGTGTCCTCGGCGGGCGAGCGGTCCGGCCCCTGGCCGGGCGCCCGGGCCGGCGGATGCCCGGCGGGCGCGCCGTACGCCCCGGCGGGGGGCGGGCGCCCCGTGCCCCCCGGGGTCTCACCACGTTCCTCGGCCATGTCCGTTTCCTTCTGGTCCGACGTGTCGGTCCGGCGTCGTCACTCCCGCGTGTCGATCCTGCGTGCGGTCCCGGGGGTCAGTCCGACGTGGTGAACTCGGCGTCGATGACGTCGTCGCCGCCCTTCGTTCCGCCGCCCTGCGCGGCCCCCTGGGAGGCGGACGGGCCGGCGCCCTGCTCCTGGCCCGAAGGCTGCTGCTGGGCGGTGACGGCGGCGAGGCTGTGGAACACCTGCTGCAGCTCGGAGGACAGGTCGCGCAGCCGCTCGACCGGCGCCTCCTCCTTGACGGCCTGCCGCGCGTCGGAGACGAGCTGCTCGGCGCGGGCCTTCTCGTGGACGGGGACCGCCTCGCCCAGCTCGCCGAGCCGCCGTTCGACCTGGTAGGCGACCGAGTCCAGCTCGTTCCTCGCGTCGATCGCCTCGCGGACCCTCGCGTCCTCGGTGCGGTGCCGCTCGGCGTCCTGGATCATCCGGTCGATCTCGCCCTTGTCCAGGTTGGAGCTCTCGCTGATCGTGATGCGCTGCTCGGCCTGGGTGTCCTTGTCCTTGGCGGCGACGTTGAGTATGCCGTTGGCGTCGACGTCGAAGGTGACCTCGACCTGCGGCACTCCGCGGGGCGCCGGCCTGATGTTCTCCAGCCGGAACCGGCCGAGGGCCCGGTTGTCGGCCGCGCGCTCGCGCTCTCCCTGCAGGACCACCACGTCCACCGCGTTCTGGTTGTCCTCGGCGGTGCTGAAGGTCTCCGTGCGGCGGGCCGGGATGGTGGTGTTGCGCTCCAGGACCTTGGTCATCACCCCGCCGAGTGTCTCGATGCCCAGCGACAGCGGGGTGACGTCCAGCAGCAGCACGTCCTTGACCTCGCCCTTGAGCACGCCGGCCTGGACCGCGGCGCCGTCGGCCACCACCTCGTCGGGGTTGACCGTCATGTTCGGCTCCTTGCCTCCGGTGAGGCGGCGCACGAGGCTCTGCACGGCCGGGATGCGCGTGGAGCCGCCGACCAGGATGACCTCGTCCAGGTCGTCGGCGGAGAGTTTGGCGTCCTCCATCGCCCGCTGGACCGGGCCCATGGTCCTTTCCACCAGGTCCCTGGTGATCTCCTCGAAGGTGGAGCGCATCAGGGTGGTGTTCAGGTGCTTCGGCCCGTTGGCGTCGGCGGTGATGAACGGCAGGCTGACGGTCGCCTGGGTCACTGACGACAGCTCCACCTTGGCCTTCTCCGCCGCCTCGAACAGCCGCTGGAGGGCCTGGGGGTCCCGGCGCAGGTCGATGCCGGTCTGGGACTGGAACTCGTCCGCCAGGTGGTCGACCAGCCGGCGGTCGAAGTCGTCGCCCCCGAGGTGGGTGTCGCCGGAGGTGGAGCGCACCTCGATGACGCCCTCGCCGATGTCCAGGATGCTCACGTCGAAGGTGCCGCCGCCGAGGTCGAACACCATGACCGTCTCGCTGCCCTTCTTGTCCAGCCCGTAGGCCAGGGCGGCGGCGGTCGGCTCGTTGATGATGCGCATGACCTCCAGGCCCGCGATCTTGCCGGCGTCCCTGGTGGCGTGCCGCTGCGCGTCGTTGAAGTACGCGGGCACCGTGATCACCGCCTCGGTGATCTTCTCGCCGAGGAACTTGGCGGCGTCGGCCACCAGCTTGCGCAGCACCAGGGCGGAGATCTCCTCCGGCGCGTAGAGCTTGTCCCTCACCTTGAAGCGCACGGCGTCGTCCGGGCCGGGCACGACGTCGAACGACACGGCGTGGATCTCGCTCTCCACCTCGTCGTAGCGGCGGCCGATGAAGCGCTTGACGGAGTAGAGGGTGCCCTTGGGGTTGAGGATGGCCTGCCGCCGCGCGAGCTGGCCGACGAGCCTCTCCCCGGTGTCGGTGAAGGCCACCACCGACGGCGTCGTCCGCTGCCCCTCCGCGTTCGGGATGACCACCGGCTGGCCGTCCTCGGTCGTGGCGATGACGGAGTTGGTCGTTCCCAGGTCGATGCCGACTGCCTTGGCCATTGCCGCCTCCAAAGGACGCCCGTGGTGGCGGCGTGCGCGCTGACGCGACGTCGCGCAGCGCACACGCCCACACCTTCGACACTGGCCAGCGGGGGACGGCCGCACATCCTCAATACGGGTAGTCGTTGGACGCCCAGGCCCCTGTGTACTGTTGAAAGGGCAGGTGGGACCGGGTGCCGTCCACCACCGCCGCGGGGGCTCGGGCGCGGCGCCCGCTCGCCGGCGGAGCACGCCGCGACGACCCGGCCCCCTGTCACGGGGGAGAAATGCGTGGACGCGAGCCCGAGTGGCACATCCTCGGCCGGCTGCTGAGCGCGGCCGAACACGGCGGCGGTGGAACGCTGCTCATCGAGGGCGAGCCCGGCACGGGCAAGACCCTGCTTCTGGCCGAGGCCGCCGCCCACGCCTCCCGGCGGGGGTTCACGCTCGCCACCGGCAGCGTCGAACGGATGTCGCCCGAGCGCCTCGGGACGCGCGCCCTGGAGTACCTGCGCGTCCGGCTGGCCCGCGGCGCGCCCGGCCGCCCGGTGCTGGTCAGCCTGGACGACCTGCAACGGGCCGACTCGGCCACACTCGCCACGCTGCGCGCCCTGCACCGCGACCTCGGATGCCGCCGCCTGGTGTGGCTGCTTTCCCGGTCGGTCACGACGGCCGGGCGTCCCTGCCCGGCGACGCGGGCAGGGGTGTGCAGCGAACACCTGTTCCAGGCCCTGGAGAGCCACGGCGCGACCCGCCTCGCGCTGCGCCCGCTGCCGGAGGAGGCGGTCGCCGCGGTGGCCGCCGACGTGCTCGGCGCGGTGCCCGACCCCGGTCTGCTGAGCTTCGCCGCGGGCGCGGGCGGCAACCCGTTCCTGCTGGTGGAGCTGCTGCGCGGGCTGCGCGAGGAGGGCGCCGTCGAGGTGCGGGGCGGCCGTGCCCGGCTGCCGCGGCCCTATCCCGCCGCCGCCTGGCACGGCGGGGAGAGCCCGTGCCCGCCGCCCGAGCCGCCCGAGCGGGTGCGCGCCGCCGTGCGGTCGCGGCTGCGGGGGCTGAGCCGGGAGGGGCGCCAACTGGTGGAGGTGGCGGCGGTGCTCGGCAGTCGCTTCTCCCCCGAGGACGTGGGCGACCTGGTCGGGACCGGCCCGGCGGCGCTGCTCCCCGCGGTCGAGGAGGTGCTGGACGCCGGGCTGCTCCTCGCCGCCGGCGACACACTGGAGTTCCGGCACGAGCTGGTCTGGCGGGCCGTCCTGCGCGATCTGCCCGCGGCCATGCGCAACGCGCTGCACCACCAGGCCGGCCGCCTCCTGCTCGGCCGGGGCGGCGCGGCGGCGCGGGCCGCCGGGCACCTGGTCGAGGGCGCCCGGCCGGGCGACACGCGCGCCCTCGCCGACCTGGACCGGGCGGTCACCGAGGTCCGCGCCACCGCGCCCGGCGCCGCCGCCGACCTCGCCGTCCAGGCGGTCGAGCTGAGCGACTCCGCCGACCCGCGCCGGCCCGCGCGCGTCGTCACGGCCGTCGAGGCGGCCACCGAAGCCGGGCGGCTCGCCGACGCCGAACGGCTGGCGCGCTCGACGCCGGCCCGGACGACGTCCCCGGCCGCCGCCGAGTTGCACTGCGCCCTGTCCGGGGTCCTGCTGCCGGCCGGGCGGCCGGCCGAGGCGGTGGCCGAGGCGGAGGCGGCGCTCCGCGAGCGAGCCCTGCCCGCCCCCTGGCGCGAGCGCGCCACGCTCGGCCTGCTGTACGGCCTGTCCGCCCTGCCCGACCGCGAACGGGCCGAGCGGGAGGCCGTCAGGGTCCTCGCGGACGCCGGACGGCACGGAGAGGCGGCGGAGGCGGCGGCCACGGCGGTGCTCGGGACGATCTGGTGGGAGTCCGGACGCCTCGCCGAGGGCCTGCGCGCGGCCAGAGAGGCCGTCGGGCGGGCGGATGACGCCGGCGATCCGGAGGGGCGGGCCTGCACGCGGCTCGCGCTGGCCGCGATGCTGACCGACGTCCGCCTGCTCGACGAGGCCCGCGCCGTCATCGGCGAGGCCGCCGAGGAGGACGAGTCTCCCGGCCACGACGCGTGCGCGGCGGCAGAGCCGCCCGGCCACGACGCATGGGCGGCGGGCGAGGCGCCCGGTCATTGGGCGACGGGCGAAGTGCCCGGCCACGGCCCGTGGGCGGCGGGGGCGGCGGCCCTGTCCGCGCGGGCAGAGCTGGCCGCCGGGCATGCGGAGGACGCCGCGGCCCGGGCGAGCCGGGCGCTGGACCTCGTCCAGGCCACGGGCGCCCGCCTGTCCGGCGCCGTCGCGGCAGCGGTGCTGGCCACCGTCGCGCTGCGCCGGGGCGACCTGCGCGCGGCCGAGCGCCACGCGGACGGTGACGACGGGTGGCCGCTCCAGGCCGGGACGGCCGCCTGCTGGTGCGCGATGGCCGCGGCGCAGGTCGTCGAGGCCCGGGACGGTCCCGCCGCCGCGCTGGAGCGGCTCGGCCCGCTCTACGCCGGGGTGCGGGAACGGCCGGGCCTCCTGGTGGCGGACCCGGCCGCCGCGCCGTGGCTGGTCCGCGTCGCCCTGGCGGCGGGCGACCGGCCCGGCGCCCGGCTCACCGTCGCCTCGGCCGAGCGCCTGGCGGAGGGCGCCCCCGGGTTCCCCACCGTCCGCACCGCCGCCACCCACGCGCGCGGCCTGCTCGAAGGGGACGCCGAAGCGCTCGAACCGGCCGTCAAGGAGGGCGTGGACCCCTGGGCCCGCGCCTCGGCCGCCGAGGACCTCGGCGTGACGCTGGAGGCCGCCGGCGACCGGCGGGCGTGCGTGCGGAGCCTGGACCAGGCGCTGGCCGGCTACCAGGAGTGCGGGGCGGCCAGGGACGCGGCCCGGCTGCGGCGCAGGCTGCGCCGGCTGGGCGTGCGGCACCGGCACTGGGCCACCACCGAGCGGCCGGTCACCGGCTGGGCCAGCCTCACCGACACAGAGCGCACGGTCTCACTGCTGGTCACCCAGGGATGGACCAACCGGCGGGTCGCCGAGCAGATGTTCATCAGCGTGCACACCGTGGCCTTCCACCTGCGCCAGATCTTCCGCAAGCTGGGCATCGGATCGCGGGTGGAGCTGACCCGTCTCATGCTCGAGCGGCACCACCACCAAGAGGCCACAGACGGCACGAACGGCGCGGACCGGCCGGAGTGAGATCAAGCGGGGCGCCCGGCTCCGGCGCGGGCCTTCGCCAGCGGGCTCCAGGCCGGCGGGCCCGGAGAGCGCTCAGGCGGAGGCGCGGTCGTGCCCGTAGGCGACGGTGACGGCGGGGGCGATGAAGGCGGCCCAGACGAGCTTGCCCTGGCCCTCGGTCATCCTCCAGCCCCAGGAGCAGCTGAGGCTCTCGACCAGGTGCAGCCCACGGCCGCTCTCGGCGAAGTAGTCGGCGCGGGTGACGACGGGCGGCCCGTCGTAGGGGTCGGAGACGGCGCAGACCAGGTGCGAGGCCCGGTGGAGCAGGCGCAGCCGGGTGGGTTCCCCGGCGTGCCGCATGGCGTTGGTGACCAGCTCGGACACCACGATGCGGGTGTCGTACGCCAGCTCCCCCAGGCCCCAGTTGTTCAGCGTCGCCATGGTGAAGTCTCGGGCCATCTTGATCGTCGCACCGGTGCGGCCGAGTGAGCACAGCTCGGCGGCCACCGGCTCCCAGGAGTCGCCCTCCATCGCGGGCAGCAGCCACCAGGGAGCCTCACCCCGTACAACGGACTGCCGGCAAGCCTGGTGGTGTGCGGTCATCAAGGTCCTCACTACGTTGGGGCCGTTCACGCGGTCCGGACATGACGGGGCGAGTCAATCTTTCTTCACGACACGTTCTGATGCAAGTGCCGATGCACGTGCAAATGCTACTTTTCCCCACAGAACTCAGACATATGCCCGTCTATGACCGTTTATATGCAAAGAGAGGGCCAAAAACCCCTCGCCGATGTCGCGTGGTGTACGAGCACCGCTCAGGGATGAGACACTGTCGGCTGCTCATTCATCCGTGGCTCCAGGAGCTCGCATGATCACGGCCCTCGGACAAGACGACGACGTACCTGACGGACATATCCTCGCCTACTCGCGAGGCGGCCCCACCGCCTTGCGCATCCTGCTCGGCGCGAACCTTCGCCGGCTGCGCATCGCCAAGGGCATCACGCGCGAGGCCGCGGGCGACGCCATCCGCGCCTCGCACGCCAAGATCAGCCGCCTGGAGCTGGGCCGGGTCGGTTTCAAGACGCGCGACATCACCGACCTGCTCACCCTCTACGGCGTGATCGACCCCGACGAGCGCGCCACGTTCCTCAAGCTGGCCCAGCAGGCCAACGCCCCCGGATGGTGGCAGAAGTACAGCGACCTGCTGCCGACGTGGTTCGAGCTGTACGTCGGCCTGGAGGAGGCCGCGTCGGTCATCCGCACCTACGAGATCCAGTTCGTCCCCGGCCTCACGCAGACCGAGGACTACGCCCGTGCGGTGATCATGCTGGGACACTCCGAGGCCTCGGTCGAGGAGATCGACCGGCGCGTGGCGCTCCGCATGGCCCGCCAGCGGCAGGTGATCGGGCCGGAGGGCCCCCGCCTGTGGGCCCTGGTGGACGAGGCGGCCCTGCGGCGCCCGCTCGGCGGCCGCAACGTCATGCGGGCCCAGGTCGACCGCCTCTTGGAGCTCACCGAGTCGCCCACCATCACGGTGCAGGTCGTGCCGTTCGGCCAGGGCGGCCACGCGGCGGCGGGCGGCCCGTTCACGATCCTGCGCTTCAACGAGCGCGACCTTCCCGACGTGGTCTACATGGAGCAGCTCACCAGCGCTCTCTACCTGGACAAGCGCGAAGAGACCGATCCGTACATGAAGGTCATGGACCGTCTCTGCGTCGAGGCCGCCACCGTGGCGGAGTCCCGGCGCTTCCTTGAGGCGCTCCGCACGGAGATGTGAAGGGTTCCAGATATTCGCGTATATAAGGCGAAAAGTCGGGCACGGGACGTCGAGTAAGGGAGAAAACGCAGCTCAGAGGAGGCACCATGCTCCAGGGCAAGACGATCGCCTTTCTCGTGGCCCCCGAGGGCATCGAACAGGTCGAGCTGACCGAACCGTGGAAGGCCGTGGAACAGGCCGGCGGCACCCCGCGTCTGGTCTCCACCCAGCGCGGCAAGGCCCAGGCGTACAACCACCTCGACAAGGCCGACGCCTTCGACATCGACGCGACCGTCGATGAGGTGAGCGCGGGCGACTTCGACGGCCTGATCCTGCCCGGCGGGGTCGCCAACCCCGACGCCCTGCGGATGAACGACGACGCCGTGCGGTTCGCCCGGTCGTTCTTCGACGCCGGCAAGCCGGTGGCGGCGATCTGCCACGCGCCGTGGACGCTGATCGAGGCCGGCGTCGTCGGCGACCGCGCGATGACGTCATGGCCGAGCCTGAAGACCGACCTGCACAACGCGGGCGCGTCCTGGGTCGACCAGGAGGTCATGGTCTGCACCAACGGGCCGAACACCCTCATCACCAGCCGCAAGCCCGACGACCTCAAGGCCTTCTGCCAGGCCGCGGTCGACGCGTTCAGCGGAGGCTGACCGGCCGGTCCCCGAGGGTGATCGGAGCCGAAACCCCGCCTTCTCGTTGTGAGCGATATCGGTCTCTGCCATGCTTTCCGCCATCAGCGGCAGATGGGCATGTCGCGTGGCAGGAAAGAACCTGACATGACCGAGATCTTCACGCTCGGCGAGGCGCTGGGCGTCGTCTCCGCGGACCGGCTCCGGCACGACACCGACGTCCGGCTGGACGTCGCGGGCGCCGAGCTGACCGCCGCCGTGGGCCTGGCCCGGCTGGGGCACTCCGTGACCTGGCTGGGCAGGGTCGGCGTCGACGAGCTGGGCGCCCGCATCCTGACCGTGCTGCGGGGCGAGGGAGTGGACGTCTCGCACGCCCAGACCGACTCCGCCGCGCCGACCGGGCTCGCCATCCGGCAGCGGCGCATCGGCCGGGTGGGGCACGTCGTCCACTACCGCGGCGGGTCGGCCGGCTCGCGGCTCGGCCCGGGCGACATCCCCGCGCGCGCCCTGCAGTCCGCCAAGGTGCTGCACGTCACCGGCATCACCCCGGCCCTGAGCGGCACCGCCTGGAGCGCGGCCCACCACGCCATCAAGCTGGCCAGGGAGGCCGGCGTCGCGGTGTCGGTCGACGTCAACCACCGGCCGCAGCTCTGGGTCGACCGCCAGGAGGCCGTCGAGGCGCTCACCGAGCTGGCGATGGGCGCCGACGTCCTGTTCGCGAACCAGGACGAGCTGCAGCTCATCGAGCCGGCCATTGGAACGGTCCGCGAGCTGGTGGTCACCCGGGGCGGCAAGGGCGCGAGCGCGACCATCAACGGCATGCGCTACGACGCCCAGGCCGCGCCGGTCACCGTGGTCGACCCGGTGGGCGCCGGGGGGTCCTTCGTCGCGGGCTACCTCAGCGGCATGCTGGAGGAACTGCACCCCACCGACCGGCTGCGCCGCGGCTCGGCGCTGGCCGCGTTCACCGTCGCCAGCCACAGCCCCTGGCAGGGCCTGCCCACCCGCTCCGAACTCCCCCCGCTCACCTTCTGACCGGTCCGCGCCTCGAACGCCCCTGCCGGCCGGGGCATGCCCCGGCCGCGCCTGGGACGGCCATCTGACCGGTCCGCGCCTTGTCCTTGCTCTAGCCGCTACCAGGCCAGGCCGACGGCCCTGCTCCGGCCGCTACCAGGCCAAGCCGACGCTGAGCCCGTTCGGCCACAGCACGGGCAGGCTGCTCTGCTGGCCCACACCGCCGACCAGCGTCCCCGTGCAGCCGGCCCCGGCGAACACGGCCGCCACGGCGGGGATGCCGGGCGAGCCGAAGGTGTTCCTGATCGAGGCGATCGGGAACGGGGCGGCCACGCACCCGCCGCCCGGCGGCAGGTAGACCATCTTGCCGGTGTAGTTGTATCCGCTGTACGCGCAGATCGATCCGGGCTTGCAGTCCTCGGCGGCGGCGTTCGCCGCGGGCGGGGCGAACGACAGCGCGGCGGCTCCCGCGAGCACGGCCAGCGAGACCAGACGCGCGCCTCGGCGTACGGACATTGACTACCCCCTTCTCGGACGAACACCGAGCGGCCCCTACCTCTTGCTCCGGCCGCACCGCCGTACGGGCTCCGCCGCACGTGCGGAGCCGGTTCACCCTCGGATCAACGCACCCGCGCCCGAGCCGGTCAACCCCGCGCCGGACCCGACACACGTCCGCCATGGCCAGCGCACCACCCGCCCCCGAACCCGGTGAAATTTTCGCCGCCCCGGCCGTCACCCGCAGGTGGTGGACGGCTGTCGGGTGTGCGGGTGCCGAGGCGTCGCTCGGGGGGTTCGCCGGAGTCCGATGGATTATATGCCTTGACCAGTATATGCATGGCGGGGCATACTGGCTGGTGTGCCCGATGTCATCTGGTCCGTGCTGATCGATCCGCATCGCCGCGCCATGCTCGACCTCCTGCGTGAACGTCCGCGCACGGTCGGCGAGCTGGTCGACGCGCTGCGCCTGTCACAGCCCACGACGTCCAAGCACCTGCGGGTGCTGCGGGACGGAGGCTTCGTGCAGGTCGCGCGGGACGCTCAGCGCCGTGTCTACACCATCGACCCGGCCCCGCTGGCCGAGCTCGACGCCTGGCTCGCCCCCTACCGGCGGCTGTGGAACGACCGGCTCGACGCGCTGGGGCGCCACCTCGACACCACCAAGGAGAACTGATGGATCTCGGAACCTCCATCGAACACCGGGGCCGCCCCGCGGTGCGCTTCGAGCGCGTCTACGACCATCCGGTCGAGCGGGTCTGGGAGGCCGTCGCCACGCCCGGAGGGCTGGCGCACTGGTTCCCCTCGGCGGTCGAGCTCGAACCCCACGCCGGAGGAAAGATCACCTTCTCGGGTGACCCGAACCTCGAGACCATGACCGGCACCGTCGTGGCGTTCGAGCCGCCACGCCGCCTGGCCTTCACCTGGGGCGGCGACGAGCTGCACTTCGACCTCGAACCAGTCGGCGACCACGGCTGCCGGCTCACGCTCGTCAACGTCCTGGAGCGCGCCGACACGGCCGCGCGCAACGCGGCCGGCTGGACCGTCTGCCTGGCAGAGCTGGACAAGCACCTGGCCGGCGCCGCGGCCGGCGGGCCGCACAGCGACACCGCGCTGCCGTGGCGGCAGGTGTACGAGGCGCATGTCTCCTCCGGCATGCCGTCCGGAGCCCCGATACCCGGCGCTCCGCAGGAGACGACCGACACCGCGAACTGAGGCCGGCCGCGGCGATCAGACCGAAACAGGGTGTCCTGCGCGGTCAAAGGGCGGAGCGGGAGGCGGGCGCGGCCGAGCGGAGTCCAGATGGCCGGCGCGGTCAGACCGGAGCCCGGTGGCCGGCGCAGTCCGACCGGAGCCCGGTGGCCGGCGTGGTGGGAGTGGAGCCGGGGGCGGCGTCAGAGGTGGAGGGGGAGGCGGGCCAGGCGCCAGGAGCCGGGCATGGGCTGGCGTTCCAGATCTTCGGGTGCGACGGCCAGGGCCATGCCGGGGAAGCGCCGCAGCAGCCCCGCGAAGGCCACCTCGGCCTCCTGGCGGGCGAGCGCCGCGCCCAGGCAGTAGTGCAGGCCGTGCCCGAACCCCACATGGGTCTCCCTGCGCCCGTCCGGCTCGCGGGTGACGTCGAGCCGCTCGGGGTCGTCGAACACGCGGGGGTCGTAGTTGCCCCCGACCAGCACCGCCATCACCGCCTCCCCCTTGCGCACCGGCATGCCGCCGATCTCGACGTCCTCGGCGGCGTACCGCAGGCGGGTGCCCTGCACCGGCCCGCACCAGCGCATCAGCTCGTGCACGGCGCGCGGCGTCAGCCCCGGGTCGCCGCGCAGCAGGGCGAGCTGCTCGGGGTGGGTGAGCAGGGCGGCGACGCCATTGCCGATCAGGTGGGCGGTGGTCTCGTGACCCGCCAGGACCAGGGTCAGCACGAGGGTGACCATCTCGGTGTCGCCGAGCCGGTCGCCGTCCTCGTCGTGGGTGCGGATCAGGGCGGTCAGCAGGTCGGCGGTCGGCGCGGCGCGGCGCCGTTCGATCAGGGCGTGGATGTGCTCCACCATGTCCCGCAGGGCGCCGGCCATGCCGCCCGCCTCCAGGGTCACCAGGGCCTTGCCCCATTCGCGCCACTGCGAGCGGTCCTGTTCGGGGATGCCCACCAGTTCGCAGATGACGGTGATCGGCAGCGGGTAGGCGAAGTGTTCCATCAGGTCCACCGCCCCGTGCCGCCCGAGGCCCTCCAGCCGGTCGAGGAGGCACTCGGTGATCTCCTGGACGCGCGGACGCAGTTCCAGGACCCGGCGCGCGGTGAAGGTGCGCGACACCAGCCTGCGCAGCCGCAGGTGGTCGGCTCCGTCGGCGTCCAGGACGCTGTCCAGGATGTACGGCGCGTACTCCTCGGGGATTCCGCGCGCGGCGAGTTCGCGCTCGCGGATGTCGCCGACGTCCATGCCGGGCACGTTCGCCGGATCGTTCACGAAGCGCGGGTCGCCGAGGACGGTCTTGACGTCGGCGTACCGGGTGACCAGCCAGATCGGCGTGCCGCGCCCGAAGAACGTCCCCCGGACGAGCGGGGCCCGCTCGCGCAGGCGCGCGTAGCCGCGGAAGGGGTCGCGCATGAGCTCGAAGTCCATCAGGTCGACGGCGTCCCCCGCCCCGGCGGACGTGCCGGGACCGCCGGACGTGCCGGGACCGCCGGACGTGCGGGGGTGTGCGGGAGTGCCCATGCTCGCCTCCTGGAGCGTCAGGTGAGGTCGCGCCGTGTGCCCCTCCTCGTCGGACGCTCGGCGCTCGCCGGCCGCCACCGGAACAGGACACCGCGGAATCAGGAGGACCGCGTACAGGTATGCGCGGTAGGAATGATTTTCAATCCTGCCGCACCGCAACTGTGGAACGGTTGTGAAGCGGCCCTTACGCTCCGGGAAGGTGACGGACCCGGCTGTTGCCCGGGTCGTAGAGCGGCTCGGCCGCGATCTCGGCCGGGACCCACCCGCCGTTCACCCCCACCTCGACCACGCCGGGCGGCGCGGCGTCCGGACCCTCCTCGCCGACCGGCAGGTAGGCGTACGCGATCGAGCGGTCGACCCGGTGGCCGTAGCCGCCGCTGGTCACCCGGGAGGCGGGCACGCCGTCCACGCGCACCGGCTCGCCGCCCAGGCAGACCTGCCGCGGGTCGGCGAGCACCAGGCAGCGCAGCGAACGCCGCGGGGCGGTCAGGGCGTCGCGCCCGACGAAGTCCTTGCCCGCCGCGACGGCGAAGCCGAGACCGGCCTCCAGCGGCGTGGTCTCCGGCGTGATGTCCAGCCCCCAGACGCGGTACCCCTTCTCCAACCGCAGGCAGTCGAGCGCCCGGTAGCCGGCCGGGCGCGCGCCGTGCGGCGCGCCCGCCTCCGTCAGGACGTCCCACAAGGTCAGGCCGTACTCGGTGGGGCAGTAGAGCTCCCAGCCGAACTCGCCGGCGAAGGTCACCCGCTGGGCCAGCACCGGCACGTTGGCCACGCTGATCTCGCGCGCCCGCATGTAGCCGAAGGTCAGGTCGTCGTCGCTGAGCTCGCCGAGGACCTCCAGAGCCTTCGGACCCCACAGGCAGTAGCAGGCGTGGGCGGAGGTGACGTCCCGCACGTCGAGCCCGTGGCGGCGCAGCCAGGCGGCGTCGTGCACGCCGAACGCGGTGCCGGTGACCATGCGGAAGCGGTCGGCGGCCAGGCGGGTGACGGTCACGTCCGCCTCGATGCCCCCGCGCTCGTTGAGCAGCTGGGTGTAGACCACCGAGCCGACGGGGCGGTCGAGGTCGTTGGCGCACAGGCGCTGCAGACCGGCCAGCCCGGTGATCTCCAGTTTCGCGAAGGAGGTCTGGTCGAACAGCGCGGCGGCGTCGCGGGCGGCCAGGCACTCGGCCCTGATGGCCGGCGACCAGAACCTTCCCGCCCATCCGGCCGGCCGGAACTCCTCCCCGTCGCCGTCGCCGTCCCCGGCCGCGACGGCGGCGCCCGTGGACGCGGAAGCGGGGGCGGGGGCGGGGGCGGCGAACCAGTTCACCCGCTCCCAGCCGGCCTTCTCGCCGAACTCGGCGCCCAGCGCGAGGTGGCGCGGGTAGGCGGGAGAACGGCGCAGCGGGCGCGCGGCCGTGCGCTCCTCGCCGGGATAGACCACGTCGTAGTACTTGCTGTAGGAGTCCAGCGCCTTCGCGCGGGCCCACCGCGCGCCGCGGGCGTGCGCGCCGAACCGGCGCACGTCCATGCCGAAGACGTCGTACTCCGGCGTGCCGTCCACGATCCACTCGGCCATGACCTTGCCCACGCCGCCCGCCGCCGCCAGGCCGTGGACGCAGAATCCGGCCGCGACCCACAGGCCCGCGACCGCGGTCTCGCCGAGCAGGAACTCCCCGTCCGGGGTGAACGCCTCGGGCCCGTGCACCACCTTGGCGAAGTCCGCCGCGTCCTGCCCGCCCGTCTCGCCCAAGCCGGGGAGCCTGCGCCGGGCCGACTCCCACGATTCGGCGAACTTGCCCATGTCGGGCTCGAACAGCGTCCGGGGCTCGGACAGCGGCTCGGCGGCCTGCCAGACCTGCGGAGTGCGGATGTAGCCGCCGACGAGGATGCCGCCGTCCTCCTCCCGGAAGTACACGATGTTGTCCGGGTCGCGCACGGTGGGCGTCGAGGCCGGGACGCCGAACGGCCGGGTGACGACGTACTGGTGCCTGATCGGCACGATGGGGATGTCGGCCCCGGCCAGCCGGCCGAGCCGCCCGGCCGCCGCGCCGGCCGCGTTGACGACGGTCCCGGTGGCGATGACGTGCTCGCCGACCCGCACGCCGCGCACGCGCCCGTCCCGCACGTCGAAGCCGGTCACCTGGACGCCGGTCACGATGCGCGCTCCGAGCTTCTCGGCGCCGGCGGCGAGGGCGCGGCCGAGGCTGGCCGGGTCCAGCCAGCCGTCCCCGGGCAGCCACAGGGCCGCGCGCACGTCCCCGACCTCCATCAGCGGGAGCATGTCGCGGGCCTCGCGGGCCGAGACGAGGTCCATGTCGAGCCCGTAGGTCTCGGCGGCGCCGGCCTGGCGCAGCAGTTCCTCGTGCCGCTCGGCGGTCGTGGCCAGCCGCAGCCCGCCCACGCCGTGCCAGCCGGGGTCGAGCCCGGTCAGCTCGCGCAGCTCCGGATACAGCCCCGCCGAGTACATGATCATGCGAGTCTGGGTGACCGTGGAGCGAAGCTGGCCGACGAATCCCGCCGAATGCCAGGTGGTGCCTTCCGTCAGCCCGTGCTGTTCGAGCAGGATGACATCCGTCCAGCCGAGTCGTGCCAGGTGGTAGGCGACGCTGCACCCGGCGACGCCGCCGCCGACGACCACGGCCTGCGCCTCGGCGGGAAGTTCCACCATCGATACCCCCGTGTAACGACCGGCCCGCAGAATCGGATCAATGGTCTGAAGGTAGACCAAAGGAGGCCCGCGTGCCAGACCTCGGCTCGGCACTCGAACTCGTCGCGGCCTGGGCGGGCCGGCCGGTCATCCCTACCCCGATCAAGGGCGGGTTGAGCCACCACATCGTCCGCGTCGACACCGAGGCCGGCGACCGCTGGCTGCTGCGCGTCCTGGACCCGCGCGTCTCCGTCGCCGGGCTGGGCATCCCCCTCGACCTGGAGATCGTCAACACGGTCCGGGCCGCCCAGGCGGGAGTGGGGGCCAAGGTGCTGCTGCGCCTGCCCGGCGCGGTCCTGCTGGAGTACATCGACGGCGCCACGCTCGACGCCGCCGCCGTGCGCGACCCGAAGATGACCGAGGGCATCGCCCTGGCCTGCCGCCGCCTGCACGCCGGGCCGCGCTTCGCCACCGACTTCTCGATCTTCCGCAAGCTCGACGAGCTGCTGTCGCTGTGCCGCGGCCACGCGCTGCGCATCCCGGAGGGGTACGAGGACCGGCTGCCCGCCATCGCGGCGATCGAGGCCGCCATGACCGCGCGGCCGGCGCCCACCGTGCCCTGCCACAACGACCTGCTGCCGGAGAACTTCATCTTCGACGGCTCGGCGGTCCGCATCGTGGACTACCAGCTGTCGGGCAACAACGACCCGGCGTTCGAGCTGGGCGACATCGCGGCGGAGGCCGATTACGACCCCGAGATGGCCGGGCGGTTGACGCGGGCCTACTTCGGGGACGAGGATCCCGCGGCAAGAGTCCGGCTCTACCTGCTCATGTCCAACTTCACCTGGACGCTGTGGTTCAGCGTCCACCACGGCCTGCTCGCCGAGCATGCCGCGGCGGCCGACTTCGACTATGAGGCCGAGGCCGCCGACAAGTACGCCCAGGCCGTCCGCGATCTCGACGATCCGGGGTTCGGCCGGCTCCTCGACGACGTCCGAGGCGGGCGACGCACGGCGGGAGGCGCGGTGCCGCCCTCCGCCCCGCCGTCCGCGCATCCTTCACCGGCCCCTCCTCCTCCCACCGCCCCATCTCCGGCCCCCTCCGCCGACCCGTCTCCGGCTTCTTCCACCGCCCCGCCTCCGGCCCCCATCTCCGAGCCGTCCCCGGGAAACACCACCGGCCCGTCCCCGGCCCCCTCCACCGGCCCGTCCTCAGCGCCCTCCACCGGCCCGCCCCACGGAAACGCCCCCGGAGGGCGGGACCCGCGGGCCGGCTGACCCGCCCGACCTCCCGGCGGTCGCCCGACCTCCCGGCGGTTCCCTCGCAGTACGCACCCCCCGCACCGCACCATGGCACCACCCGCGCCACCAAGGAGGCCTCGATGGCCCAGCCCACCCTCGACGACGACGCCAAACGCCTCGCCGAACTCGGATACAAGCAGGAGCTCTCGCGATCGTGGAGCGGCTTCTCCAACTTCGCGATCTCCTTCTCGATCATCTCCATCCTGGCCGGATGCTTCACCACCTTCAGCCAGGCGTGGAACAACGGCGGGCCGATCGCCATCTCCATCGGCTGGCCGCTGATCTCGGCGTTCATCCTCATCATCGGCTTTTGCATGTCCGAGCTGGTCTCGGCCTACCCGACGGCCGGCGGCATCTACTGGTGGGCCGCCAAGCTGGGCCGTCCCGTACACGGCTGGTTCACCGGCTGGCTGAACCTGATCGGCCTCATCGCGGTCACCGCCTCGGTGGACTACGGCTGCGCGACGTTCCTCAACATCACCATCGGCCGGTTCAGCGACGGCTGGGCGAAGGGCGACCCGCTGCACCAGACGTTCCTGCTGTTCGCGATCGTCCTGGTGCTGCACGCGCTGATCAACATCTTCAGCCACCGGCTGATCTCACTGCTGCAGAACATCTCGGTGTGGTGGCACGTGTTCGGCGCGGCCGTCGTCGTGCTGATCCTGATCTTCGGGCCGTCGGAGCACCAGAGCGTCGGCTTCCTGTTCGAGCGGTTCAACAACTCCGGCTTCGGCTCGGGCGCGTCGGGGCCGACGTTCTGGCTGTACGTGCTGCCGCTGGGCTTCCTGCTCACCCAGTACACGATCACCGGCTTCGACGCCTGCGCCCACGTGTCGGAGGAGACGCACGGCGCGGCCACCTCCGCCGCGAAGGGCCTGTGGAAGTCGATCTTCTACTCGGCCATCGGCGGATGGGTGCTGCTGCTGGCCTTCCTGTTCGCGGCCACCGACGTGGACGCCGTCAACAAGGAGGCCGGCTTCGTCGGGGCGATCTTCACCTCGTCGCTCACGCCGAGCCTGGCCACGGTGATCTTCGGCATCTCGACCATCGGCCAGTTCTTCTGCGGCATGAGCTGCGTGACCTCGATGTCCCGGATGACCTACGCGTTCTCCCGCGACGGCGCGGTGCCCGGGTGGCGCCTGTGGTCGCGCGTCGACCGCAACAGGACGCCGGTGAACGCGATCATCGCCGGGTGCGCCGTCGCCCTGCTGATCACGCTGCCGGCGCTGTACGCCCCCGCCGGCACCACCACCCCGGTGGCCTTCCTGGCCGTGGTGTCCATCGCGGTGATCGGGCTGTACCTGGCCTTCCTCATCCCGATCTGGCTGCGGCTGCGGATGGGCGCCGCCTTCCGCCCCGGGCCGTGGACGCTGGGCGGCAAGTACAAGGTGCTCGGCTGGATCGCGGTCATCGAGATCATCGTGATCTCGGTGTACTTCGTCCTGCCGATCAGCCCGGCCGGCGTGCCGGGGTCGGCGGACTTCACCTGGACGTCGGTCAACTACGCGCCGATCGCCGTCGGGGCCGTGCTGCTCGGCATCGCCCTGTGGTGGACGCTGTCCGCGCGCCACTGGTTCACCGGCCCGCGCCGCAACGTCGACGAGCTCCCGATGGACGAGCCCGTCGGCTGACCCGCGGACGCGAGCCGGCCGCTCCTGGTGGCCTTCTCGCCGGCGCCGCGCCGGCGAGAAGGCCGCCGGCGCACGCCGCGCCGTCCCATGGCGGGAAACCCGGCCCGTGGTCGGCGCCGACGAACTCTCAGGAGGTGGACGCCTCGTATGCCTCGGCGACCAAGCGGCGCACCTGGTCCATGGACGGCGGCTCGGGCAGTTCACGCGCCAGCGAGGTCATGTCGACGTCGGGCATGCCGCACGGGATGGCGTAGTGCCACGGGTCGAGGTCGCCGTCGACGTTCAACGCGAAGCCGTGGCTGGTGACGCCCCGGCTCGCGCGCATGCCGATGGAGACGACCTTGCGGCCGGTGCCGCGCGTCCAGACGCCGGTGAGCAGCTCCGACCCCGGCGGGGTCTGGCGGCGCTCGGCCGGCAGGCCGAGCTTCTCCAGCGCCTCGACCATGCGCAGCTCCACCTCGCGGACATAGTCCACGACGCCCTCGTCCGGGCGGAGCCGGACGATCAGGTAACCGACGAGCTGCCCCGGCCCGTGGTAGGTCAGCTGGCCCCCGCGGCCGGTGAGGACGACGGGGATGCCGTGCGAGGGATCGGGCAGGTGCTCGGCGGCGGTGCGCTTGGTCGCCGTGAACACCTGCGGGTGGCTGAGCAGCCACAGGGTGTCGGGCGACTCGTCGCGCTGCCGCGCGGCGACCAGGTCGTTCATGCGATCCATGGCCTGCTCGTAGTCGACGAGGTCGTCGTCCACCAGGGTCAGCGGCCGCGCACGTACGCTTCGTTCGCTCACGGCTCCGAGCATACGTCCCATGAAAGGATGACAAACCGCCCACGCGTCGTCGCGGGACGGCCTCGCCCCCGCGACCGGCCGCCGCCGGCCGCGGGCCCAGGGACGACGGGCCCGAGGACCACGGGCCCGCGCGGCGTCAGTGCCGGTAGGCGGCCGCCGAGTCGTAGGCCGCCGGGGCCTTCGGCACGAAGGCCCACATGATGAGGTAGATGACGAACTGCGGGCCCGGCAGGATGCAGGACAGGATGAACAGCAGGCGCACCATGGTGGGCGGCCAGCCCCACTTCTCGGCGATGCCGCCGCAGACACCAGCGATGATCTTGTACCTTCTCGAGCGATACATTAAGACTCCTCCCCCGTTCCGTTGTCTTGACCAACGAACGAGACTCCTGCCCCGTTCCGGAGTGGACATTCGTCATCACCCACCCACGTACGCCGCCGGAAGGCGGACAAGCCTTAGGGTGGCAATCCCCTGACTATGGAGAGCAACGTGGACCTCCCCACTCTGCAGGCACAGCGCCGCCTGCTCGTCCGGCAGAAGATCACCATGATGGTGAACCGCTATGTGGTCCACATAGAGCAGCCCGACGGCTCCGAGGGGCCGATGGTGGCTTTCGCCGAGCAGAAGCGCCTGGCGTTCAAGGAGCAGGTGACCCTCTACACCGACGAGTCGCGCCAGTACGTGCTCGCCGGGTTCAAGGCCCGCAAGGTGCTCGATTTGGGCAGCGGTTACGACGTCGTGGACCACGCCGGCCAGCCGATCGGCTATTTCCGCAAGGAGTTCGGCGCGTCGCTGCTGCGCTCCACGTGGCACTTCCAGCAGCCGGGCATGCCGACGTTCACCGGGCAGGAGCGCAATGTGCTGGTCAGCATCCTGCGCCGGTTCGTCGACTCGCTGTCGTGGCTGCCGTACCACTTCGACTTCGGCGCCGGGGCGCAGATCGCCTTCTCGGTGGACCGCAAGTACGGACTGCGCGACCGCTACATCGTGGACATCCAGGATCCCCGGCTCGACCGGCGAGTGATCATCGCGATGGCCGTCGCCCTGGACGCGCTCCAGGCCCGATGACGCCCGGCGACGCCCGTCTGGCCCGTCTGGCCCGTCTGGCCCGTCCCGCGTCCAGCACGGCCCTGTACGAGATCAGGCGGTAGGCCGCCACCACGTCGGCCGCGGCCAGGTCGGCCATTCCGTCGCCGACGAAGGTCGCGGCCCGCCGGCCGTGCCGGCACCCGCCCGATCGTGACGAGCCTCATCATCGGCCGGTGCCCCGCACTCCGCCGGGTGCGGCAAGCTCGGTACATGACCGTGGAGGAGTCGCGCGCGGGTGACCTGCCCGTCCGCCAGGCGCTGCCCGAACTGCGCGCGGCGCTGGAGGGGGCCGGCGGCGCCGTGCTGGCCGCGCCGCCCGGCACCGGCAAGACGACGCTGGTGCCGCTGGCCCTGGCCGGGCTGTACTCCGGCGGCCCGCCGCGCCGGGTGATCGTGGCCGAGCCCCGGCGCGTCGCCACGCGGGCGGCGGCCCGGCGCATGGCCTGGCTGCTCGGCTCGCGGGTCGGCGAGGAGGTCGGCTTCACCGTACGCGGCGAGCACCGGCCCGGCCGGCGGGTGCAGGTCATGACGACCGGCGTGCTGCTCCAGCGGCTCCAGCGCGACCCCGACCTGGACGGCGTCGACGCCGTGCTCGTCGACGAGTGCCACGAGCGCCATCTTGACGCCGACACCGCGCTGGCGTTCCTGCTCGACGTCCGGGCGACCCTGCGGCCCGACCTGCGACTGCTGGCCGCCTCCGCGACCGCCGACACCGCGCCCTGGTCGCGACTTCTCGGGGACGCTCCAGTGGTGCGCGCCCCCGGCACGGCGCACACGGTGCGGGTGGTGTGGGCCCCGCCCCCGCGTCCGGTCGCCCCGCCGCACGGCATGCGGGTGGACCCCGCCCTGCTCGCCCACGTGGCCGGGGTGGTCCGGCGGGCCCTCGACGAGCGGGAGGGCGACGTGCTGTGCTTCCTGCCCGGCGTCGGGGAGATCGGGCGGGTCGCCTCCGCGCTGGCCGGCCTGCCCGCCGAGATCGACGTGCTGCGGGCCCACGGCAGGGCGGAGGGGCTGGAGGAGATCCTGTCGCCCGGGGCGCGCAGGCGGGTGATCCTGGCCACCTCCGTGGCCGAGTCCAGCCTGACCGTCCCCGGGGTGCGGGTGGTGGTGGACGCCGGGCTCGCGCGCGAGCCGCGCACCGACCACGGCCGCGGCCTCGGATCGCTCACCACCGTGCGGGTCTCCCGGGCCTCCGCCGAGCAACGCGCCGGGCGCGCGGGCCGCGAGGGGCCGGGCACCGTCTACCGGTGCTGGACCGAGGCCGAGCACGAGCGGCTGCCCGAGCAGGCCCAGCCCGAGATCGCCCTGGCCGACCTGACGGCGTTCGCCCTCCAGGCCGCCTGCTGGGGCGCCCCGGACGCCTCCGGGCTCGCGCTGCTCGACCCGCCGCCCCCCGCGTCCATGGCCGCCGCGCTGCGCACGCTCCACGCGCTCGGCGCCCTCGCGGACGGGCGGGTCACCGCGCGCGGCCGGCGGATGGCCGGGGTCGGCGTCCATCCCCGGCTCGCCCGCGCGCTGCTCGACGGCCCGCCCCGGGCGGCCGATGTGGTGGCGCTGCTGTCGGAGGAGCTTCCCCGCACGGCCTCCGACGACCTGGTGGCGCTGTGGCGCGAGGCCCGGCGCGGCGGATCCCCGGCCTGGCGCAAAGAGACCCGCCGCCTCACCCAGGCCGCCCACGCCGCCGTCCACGGAACCGAGGACGACACGGCGGCCGATGCCGGGGACACGGCGGCCGGCGCGGGAGCCCGGCGGCAGGCAGCGTCGCGCGGCGGAGCCTGGAGAGAAGCGGAGGCACACGACCGAGCCTGGGAGGAGGCGGGCACGCGCGGCGGAGCAGGGGACGACGCGGTGGCCGGGCTCGTGGTGGCGCTGGCCTATCCCGAGCGGGTGGCGCGCCGCCGCGGCGGCGGGTACCTCATGGTGTCGGGGACGGCCGCGACGCTGCCCCGCGACTCCCGGCTGGCCTCGGCGGAATGGCTGGCCATCGCGGTCGCCGACCGGCCAACCGGCGCCGCCTCGGCACGGGTGGCACAGGCCGTGGTCATCGACGAGGACGTCGCCAGGATGGCCGCGGCGCCGTTCCACCGCGTCGAGGAGGAGATCGGGTGGGACGGCGAGGTCGTGGCGCGCCTGGTCGAACGGCTGGGCGCCGTCGAGCTGTCGTCCACCCCGTTGCCGGCCACCCGCGCCGGCGAGGCGATCATGGCGGGCCTGCGCGCCGAGGGGCTGTCCCTGCTGCGCTGGACGCCGGAGGCCGTGGCGCTGCGCGACCGCATGGCCTTCTGCCACCGGGTCCTCGGCGCCCCCTGGCCGGACGTCTCCGACGCCGCTCTGATCGAGGCGGCGCCCACCTGGCTCGACCTCCCGCGCCTGCGCCGCCGCGCCGACCTGGCGCGGGTTGACGTGGCGGCGGCGCTCAGGCGGCTGCTGCCGTGGCAGGCCAGGCTGGAGGAGGTCGCCCCCGAGCGGATCACCGTGCCGAGCGGCTCCCGCGTCCGCGTCGACTACTCGGGAGACCAGCCGGTGCTGGCGGTCAAGCTCCAGGAGCTGTTCGGCTGGGAGGCGGCGCCGCGCGTCGCCGGGGTCCCGCTGGTGGTCCACCTGCTCTCGCCGGCCGGACGGCCCGCCGCCGTCACCGCCGACCTGGCCTCCTTCTGGCGGGAGGGCTACCGCGCCGTCCGCGCCGAACTACGCGGCCGCTACCCCCGCCACCCCTGGCCCGAGGACCCGAGCAGCGCCGTCCCCACCCGCCACACCAACCGCCGAGGACCGGGCTGACCGCCCCGCTCATCCCTCAAAGCGGTTGATATCGAAAAGCGCCGCTTAAACACCGAGAATTTCGATAGACAGTCGTTTTCGCAATATAACCGTACGAACATCGGCTCCCGAGTCTCGTTTCCATCAAGAAAGCCGGGGCCGCTACTCTCCGTGTCAACCTCCGGTGCCGGTCGGGCGATTTTCCTGTGTCAGGTACGCGTGGCACCGCACCCACACACCGGAGAGGTTCGGGTCCCTCAATGAAATGGTCGAATATCTGCTGCGTGGCGCTCGGGGCGGTGAGCGCGGTGTGCGGCTGGCTGGCCCTGCTTCCGCTCCCCGGCGACGACGGCATGCTCACCGCGCGGCCGGCTCCGCTCGTCCATCCGCGCCCCTGGATGCTCGCGGCCTGCCTCGCCGCCGCCATCGCGCTCGTCATCCTGCGTGACGGCCGGTATCGCAGGCGGGCGAAGGCGCATGAGCCCTCCCACTGGGACGGCGTCACGGTGGCCACCATGCAGAGGGTCCTGGCGCTGCGTGACGAGGCCACCCGCCCGGACATGCTCGCATCGGTGCCGGTCTTCCTGTCGATGATCCTCCAGCCGGAGAAGTCGCGGACGCGGACGGTGGAGACCATCTCCCTGGAGAGCCGCGTCGTCGTCCAGGACGTGCGCATCGAGATGTCCTTCCCGGCCCTGGAGGACGGGCCCTGGACCCTCCCGCGTCCCGAGCCCGGCCCCGGCCGGCGCCCCCGGCGGCGGGGGGCGGAGCAGGCTCCGGCCGAGCGGCCGGGCGGTGAGACGTATGTGCCGATCCTCACCTGCCTCAAGCGCGAGATGGTCGACAACTTCGAGGTCAGGGCGCGCGACGGGGCCCTGCTCGACATCCTCTGCCATGACGAGACGATCCAGCTCATCTCCTCGTCTCTGTACTTCCTGATCGAGCTCGTGCTGAGCGACGCGCACGCGGGCGCGCCCGTCTCCACGGAGCGCGTCCAGAAGGCCGCGGTGTCGTTCCTGATGCCGATCTGCGGCCGCCTGTCGGACGAGGCCGCGGCCACGGCCATCGACAAGGGCCTCGGCTACATCGGCGTCCGCGCGGACAGCCCCTGCGAGAAGGTGCAGTGGCTGCGGGAGTTCGTCAACACCCTGGGCGAGGCCGGCCCGATCGTCGCCGTCGTCCCCGAGGCGATGAAGTCGCGGCGCCTGCAGGTGTCCTACCGCCGCACGATGGTGCCCCCGAGCACGTCGCGGCAGCCCCGCCACCGCCTGCGCCTGGCTCTCGGGCTGCGGCCGGTGACCATGCAGATGGCGCCGGGGATGGCGCACAACTCCACGTCCTACCACCTGCAGATCAAGGCGCCCGAGTCGCAGTACCTCATGGAGCAGACGCTGCGCTGCGCCGACTGCGGCGACCCGCTCAGCGCCTCGGAGATCGAGACCGACGGGTCGCAGACCTGCGTCCACCTCAAGCTGTCACAGGACACCGAGCCCTACTTCCAACTGCTCGGCAAAAGAGGTCAGAACTACGCCCACCTGTACATGCGCGGCTTCACCGGCATGGACTGGCGGAAGATCAAGTTCACCTCCTCGTTCGGGGAGGTGCCGCCCGGCACGCTGGCCAGCGCGGTCGTCACCGCGGCCACCTCGCTGTCCCTGATCGGCGCGGTGGCGCTGGCCGAGGCCAGAGGGCTGCCGCGCACCAGCGACGTGCCCGCCCTGCTGCTCGCGCTGCCGGCCGTCGCGGCCTCGTGGTTCGGCTTCTCCTCCGACAACGAGGCCGTGCTCCGCTCCTCGCTCGCCGCCCGATGTTCACTGATTTTGGGCGGTTTAACGTCATTAGTGGCATGCGCCCTGTTTATCGTTACCCGAACCATCGAAGACGCGCAGAAAGCCGATTCACTGCCCCTGATGGACAACGGGATGCGATGGTGGGCATGGGTCGGTTTGGCCTACCTCGCCGGCGCCAACTTCGGTTACGTGTCGATCCAGCTGGTAATCCGCTCCAGCGCCTACCGCCGTCTCTTGCGAAAGGAGTCCGCCGTCGATGACAATACGATTAACTGACGAGGTGGTGCCGCCTATGACCGCTGACCGACCAGACGGGGTCTACGTCGTCGAGCCCATCGAGTACATCCGGTCACGCGCGCTCCCCGACCTCCCGACGCTCCGCGACCGCGAGCAGGTGCGGACGCTGCTGCGCGACACCCGCGACTCCATGCGCTCCTGTTCCGCCGAGCACATCGCCGAGTTGATCAACGAGGTCTTCCAGGACCAGGCCGAACCGGACCGCACGCCCCGCTGAGCCGGCGTCGCGCCAGCACCCAACCCCGCGCCAGGCCCGGACAGCGGTGCGACGACCCCGGCGTGCCAAGGCCGTCGCACCGCGTCGCCACCTCGCGCCGGGTCAGACTCCGATGGGGTGCCAGACGGTCTTGGTCTCCAGGAAGGTCGTCATGCGGTCTGTGCCGGGGTCGGCGAGCCAGTCGGTCTTGCCGGCCGGGCGCAGCACCCGCTTGAGGTTCTCGGCCGCGGCCTGCTGGCAGGACACCGCCAGCTCCTCCGGGCAGCCGGTGAGGTCCACGGCGTTGACGTCCATGTGCGACGCCAGCCACGGGGCCAGCTCGGCGAGCCTGCCGGTCAGCAGGTTCACCACCCCGCCCGGCAGGTCGGAGGTCGCCAGCACCTCCGCCAGCGTGATCGCCGGCAGCGGCGCGCGCTCGGAGGCCACCACCACGCAGGTGTTGCCCGTGACGATCACCGGGGCGATGACCGACACCAGGCCGAGCAGCGGGCCCTCCCCCGGCGCCATGACCGCGACGACGCCGGTCGGCTCGGAGGTGGACAGGTTGAAGTAGGGCCCGGCGACCGGGTTGGCCGCCCCCTGGACGGCGCCGATCTTGTCCGACCAGCCCGCGTACCAGACCAGCCGGTCGACGGCGGCGTCCACCAGCTCGCCGGCCTTGCGCGCCGACACCCCGTCGGCGGTCGTCACCTCCTCGACGAACTGCGCCCGGCGGCCCTCCATCATCTCGGCGATGCGGTAGAGGATCTGGCCCCGGTTGTAGGGCGTGGCGCCGGACCAGCCGGGGAACGCCTTGCGGGCCGAGGTCACCGCGTCGCGGGCGTCCTTGCGCGAGGCCAGGGCGGCGTTGGCGAGGAAGTCGCCCTTGGAGGAGGTCACGGCGTAGGACCTTCCGCTCTCCGAACGCGGGAACGCCCCGCCGATGTACAGCTTGTACGTCTTGCGCACGGCGAGCCTGCCCGGCTCAGTCATCGCCTCTCCAGGTGATCTCTTCCGGCGAGAGCCGCGCCGTCAGGATCACCTGGCGGCAGCGGCTCACCCCGCAACGATGGGCGAACCAGCCCTGGCGGGCGGTCGTGGCCGTAAGGCCGGAACGGGCGTGGGCGTGCCCGCGGGTGATCTGCGCCCGGCGGACCCGGCGGGGCGCCCGGCGGTGCTCACAGGGGTCAGACATCGAGGTAGGCCTCCAGTCCGTGCCGCCCGCCCTCGCGTCCGTATCCGGACTCCTTGTAGCCGCCGAACGGCGATGCCGGGTCGAAGCGGTTGAAGGTGTTGGCCCACACGACCCCGGCGCGGAGCTTGTCGGCCATCCACAGGATGCGCGACCCCTTTTCGGTCCACACCCCGGCGGACAGCCCGTAGGGGGTGTTGTTGGCCTTCTCGACCGCCTCCGCGGGCGTGCGGAAGGTGAGGACCGACAGCACCGGGCCGAAGATCTCCTCGCGTGCGATGCGGTGCGACTGGGCGACCCCGGTGAACAGCGTGGGCGGGAACCAGAAGCCCTTGTCGGGGATCGGGCAGGGCGGCGACCAGCGCTCGGCGCCCTCCTGCTCGCCCGCCTCGCTGAGCGTCCTGATCCTGTCGAGCTGCGCCGCGGAGTTGATCGCGCCGATGTCGGTGTTCTTGTCCAGCGGGTCGCCGAGCCGCAGCGTGGCCAGGCGACGCTTGAGCGCCGCGAGCAGCTCCTCCTCGATCGACTCCTGGACCAGCAGCCGCGAGCCCGCGCAGCACACGTGGCCCTGGTTGAAGAAGATGCCGTTGACGATGCCCTCGACGGCCTGGTCGAGCGCGGCGTCGTCGAAGACGATGTTGGCGGCCTTCCCGCCGAGCTCGAGCGTCAGCTTCTTGCCCGTCCCGGCCACCGAGCGGGCGATCTGGCGGCCGACCTCGGTGGAGCCGGTGAAGGCGACCTTGTTCACGTCCGGGTGGGAGACCAGCGCCTGCCCGGTCGCCCCCGCCCCGGTGACGATGTTGACCACGCCGGGCGGCAGGTCGGCCTGGCGGCAGATCTCGGCGAACGCCAGCGCGGTGAGCGGCGTCGTCTCGGCCGGCTTGAGCACGACGGTGTTCCCGCAGGCCAGCGCGGGCGCGATCTTCCAGGCCAGCATGAGCAGCGGGAAGTTCCACGGGATGACCTGCGCGGCGACCCCGAGCGGCCGGGGTTCGGCGAAGCCGCCGTCGGGCGTCCTGCGGGCCAGCCCGGCGTAGGACAGCTTGTCGGCCCACCCGGCGTAGTAGAAGAAGTGCGCCGCGACCAGGGGAAGGTCGACGTCGCGCGACTCGCGGATCGGCTTGCCGTTGTCCAGGGACTCCAGCACGGCCAGCTCGCGGGCGCGCTCCTGGATGATGCGGGCGATGCGGAACAGGTACTTGGCGCGCTCGCGGCCGGGGAGCCGCCCCCAGACCGACTCGTAGGCCTTGCGCGCCGCGGAGACCGCCCGGTCGACGTCGGCGTCGGAGGCGAGGGCGAACTCCGACAGGACCTCTTCGGTGGCCGGGTTGACGGTCTTGTCGCGCTCGTCCCCCAGTGAGTCGACCCACTCCCCATTGATGAACAGGCCATAGGACGGCCGGATGTCGACGATGTCGCGCGACTCGGGCGCCGGTGCGTATTCGAACATGGGGGCCGCCTCAGTCGAGGGTGAAGTAGTCGGGGCCGGCGTAGCGGCCGGTGGCCATCTTCTGGCGCTGCATCAGCAGGTCGTTGAGCAGGCTGGAGGCGCCCAGCCTGAACAGGGCCGGGTCGAGCCAGTCGGCGCCGGCGGTCTCGTTGACCAGCACCAGATACTTGATCGCGTCCTTGGTGGTGCGGATGCCGCCGGCCGGCTTCACGCCCACGACGCGGCCCGCCTGCTCGCGGAAGTCGCGCACGGCCTCCAGCATCACCAGCGTGACGGGGAGCGTCGCGGCCGGGGACACCTTGCCGGTCGAGGTCTTGATGAAGTCGGCGCCGGCCAGCATGGCCAGCCAGGACGCCCGCCGCACGTTGTCGTAGGTGGCGAGCTCCCCGGTCTCCAGGATGACCTTCAGGTGGGCGTCCTCCCCACCGGCGTCGCGGGCGCAGGCGGCCTTGATCGCGACGATCTCGTCGTACACCTTGCGGTAGTCGCCGGACAGGAACGCGCCGCGGTCGATCACCATGTCGATCTCGTCGGCGCCGTCCTGGACGGCCTGCCTGGTCTCCTCCACCTTGACGCCGAGGGACGATCTGCCGCTGGGGAAGGCGGTGGCCACGCTCGCCACCTTCACGCCGGACCGGCCGAGCGCCTCCACGGCCTGCGGGACCAGGTCGGGGTAGACGCAGACGGCGGCGACCTTGGGAACGGAGGGGTCTGCGGGGTCGGGCCGAACGGCCTTGGCGCACATCGCGCGCACCTTGCCGGGGGTGTCGGCTCCTTCCAGGGTGGTCAGGTCGACCATGGAGATGGCCAGGTCGATGGCTCGGGCCTTGGCCGTCGTCTTGATGGAACGGGTGCCCAGCATCGCGGCGCGCTGATCGGCACCCACACGATCGACACCGGGCAGGCCGTGCAGGAATGCCCTCAGGGACGCGTTCGACGACGCGATCTCCGTGGGCGAGGTCGTCAGTGTTGACACCTCACCAGCATCGCCGACCGGCCTGATTGTTCCAAACCGGGCCGCCCGCCCGGCGGGGCCCGCGGCGTTTCATCACCTGTCGCCTACGGTCCTATTAAGACCGTGACTCGTTTGGCGGTTGATCGTTGGATGGGTCGTGGATGCTTTCATGCAGCGGTTGGTCCCCGACGAGCTGTGGGAGCTGTTCCAGCGGGTGGTGCCGCCCCCTCCGACTCGGCCGCAGGGCGGGGGACGGCGGCGGGTCGACGATCGTCTGATTCTCGCGGCGATCGTGTACGTGGCCACCACCGGCTGCGCGTGGCGTCAGCTCCTACCGGTCTTCGGTGCCTCGTGGCAGACCGTGCACCGCCGCTTCACCGAATGGAGCGCCGCGCGTGTGTGGGCCAAGCCCGCCGCGGCATCGAGTCCAGCAAGCGGCTTGGGCGTCACCGCTGGGTAGTCGAGCGCACCGTTTCCTGGCTGACCGGCTGCCGCCGCCTCCACCGCCGTTACGAGCGCCGGGCCGACCACTTCGCTTCCTTCGTCGCCATCGCCGCCGCCCTCATTTGCTACCGCCGCCTGGCCAAATGAGTCACCTCTTACGCGGCGGGCGACGAAAAGGGGTCGGCATCCAGAGCGCCGGCCCCTGATCGCTCAAATCAGATCATTCGAGATGTCGTCGATCATCCGGGGATGATGGCGATGCCGGGGAACGCCAAGGTCGCGTTGCTCCACGGGGTGTAGTACATGCGCCAGGAGCAGATACGGCCGGTGGTCACGTAACCGGTGCACGTCACCGAGGCGCTGGTGTCGATGGCCGTGACCACACCGGCCGCGTACACCTGGGTGGTGTTGCTCGGGTTCACGTATTCAACGGGGCCGCCGCTGTCGCCCTGCCCCACCGCGTTGACCATGTTCTGCTGCTCGGCGCGGACGAGGCCGGTGATGATGTAGCCAACGTTGATGGTGACGTTGACCTGCGTGGTCCGGATGTTGCAGTTGGTGCCGGAGTAGGCGCCGGAGGCGCAGAGGTAGGTGCCGACGACCGAGGTGGCGGTGCCGATCACGGGGTTGCTGAACTCGACGCTAACGATCGCGAGCCCTTGCGAGTCGACCGGGTTGTTGAAGACCCGGCCGCCGGCGCTGGCGCCGATGAGCAGCACGTCGCGGCTGTTGTCGTCGTGCGTGACGTTGCCCATGACCTCATTGGTCGGGTCGGTCGCGGTCTGGCCGATCGCCGCGCAGTGCCCGGCGGACAGTATCTTCTTCTCGGGGCCGGGTTCGAGAACGCCCTGGTAAGTCACGGCGAAGCCGGTCGAGCAGCCGCCACCGGTGCTGACGTTGCGCCAAGCGCCGCCGCCATACCACGGCGCACTGTCGTTCCAGCGGGTGGCCAGTTCGGGCTTGACGCCTTGCTCGATGCTGACCGGCACCGCCGCGTCGGCGATCGCGGTGCGGGCCGCGTCGACGACGGCGCTGGAGGCCGCCAGGCCCGAGCCGTCCTGCAGTGCCGTGATGGAGGTGAGCGTGCTGCTGTTGGCGCGGATCAGGCGGTCCGCCTCCCGCTGCAGCTCACGCGCCGAGTACTTCGCCGGTAGGACGTTGATTCCCACGTCGCGCCGCAACTGGTCCACCAGTTCGTTGACCTGCCTGGGGGGCTTGCCCTTCCAGTACACGCGCAGTTCACGGTTCTCCGGCGCGGCGATGACGCCGGCGTAGCCGCTGCCGCCCAGAGCGGTGATGCGGTCGGCGGCCTTGATCATCTTCTGCTGGTCGAGCAGCAGATCCTTCCAGGAGGCGTAGCCGCCGGGGACCGCTCCGGTGTGCTCGACGGCCCCGGTGGTCCGGGGCTTGATCGGATCGGGCGCGCTGGCGGCCTGGGCGGTGCCCATGCCGGCGGCGGCGAGCACGATTCCCGTCGCCACGGCGAGGTGGCGGAATCGTGAGAGTTTCAAGGTGCTGGGGGGGTTACTCACCGGGTTGATCCTCCTTGGGCATTACGGTGACAAACCCCGGTATGTCATGCTAATAAAGACCGATCAATAGCTTGACCCTTACGGTCGGCGATGGTAAATGCTTATTGTTCACCGCCCGAATGCCCGGATCCGACCATCCGATTATCAGGGGTAGGGGCAGGTGATCTGGCCCACCACCTGGGCACACGAATTCACGGCATCCGGAACCTCGCGAAAAGGACGCTTGCCGGATAATGTCCGCATCCGGACATGCCTAAGACCGTGACTCGCTTGCCCATCGAGGAACTCATTTCATCCTCGCGCGGCCTGAGCTATGCGGTGGTTCTGTAGGACGGCGATGGCCTTGACCAGGCGGCCGGCCTTGTTCGGACAGCAGCGGAGCTTGCGCAGGATGCGCCAGCTTTTGAGATGGGAGTTTGCGCGTTCGTCAGGGCCGCGGAGCTTGGCGTGGGAGCGGTTGGCGTGCTTCTGGGAGGCAGGCTTGTAGGGCGTGATCACGACGGTGGCCCCAGAGCCCTGATACCCCTTGTCGGTCACGGTGAGGATCCCTGCCCTTTAGCTGGACTGGTCGCGGTGCGCGATCGACTCGGTCAGTGTCCGGGCGGTCAAAGGGGGGATCTGACAGGCCTGAATCCTGTCGATCGCGGCAAGAAAGGGTCGAAGATCCACCTCATTACCGAACGGAGTGGTCTGCCGATCTGTGTCGCGGTCAGTGCCGCCAACACCCATGACAGCCTGGCGTTGGAGCCGCTGGTACGCAGCATCCCGTCCATCCGCTCCCGTCGCGGACCACGACGCCGCAGGGCCGCCAAGCTCCACGGCGACAAGGGCTACGACTACCCCCACCTGCGCGCCTTCCTGCGCGGCCGTGGCATCGTCCCGCGCATCGCCCGCCAGGGGATCGAATCCAGCCACAGGCTTGGACGGCACCGTTGAGTCGTGGAAAGGACCGTCTCCTGGCTGCCAGCTGCCGACGATTACACCGCCGCTACGAACGCCGGGCCGACCACTTCGCGTCCTTCGTCGCCATCGTCGCAGCCCTCATTTGCTACCGCCGACTCACCAAATGAGTCGTCGTCTAAGGGGCCTAAGGCGGCTCAGAGCGCCTTAGACGGTCCTAGGCCGTAGGACGCCCGGGAGATAAGGCATCCGCCCGATGTGGGAGGGGGCGCCTTAGCCCGAATCTAGAGATGTCAGAGAAGACGACATCGAAGGAGAAGCCGAAATGGCTCCCGAGCTCCACTACCAGCTCATCATCAGCCGCGTGGCCGAGCTGCACGCCGAGGCCGGCGAGCACCGCCGCGCCCGTGAGGCCGCCTCCGGCCGCAAGGCCCGGTCCGAGGGCTCGCAGCACCGCCTGCGCGCCGCCTTCGGCAAGCTGCGCACCTCGTGACCGCCCTCGGTCACGCCCTCCCCGGCGTGCCGCGGGCCCGGTCGCGGGCCGACGGCGAGCCGGAGGGGCGAACCCCGCGATCTCGTCCGCGGCGATCGCGGCTGAGACCCTCGCGCACGATGCCCGGCCGGGACCTCCCTCCCGGCCGGGCGTCACAGCCGCCGTAACGGCCCGGGAGGGGGCGCTCCCCATCCTGTTCACCCTGACCGAAAAGCAGTACGAAAGACGCTATTGGGCATGACATGCTGGCAGACATGGTGGGCCGGATGGTGAGTCCTGTCTTCGTGGGCCGACAAGCCGAGTTGCGCACTCTCTCGGACGCCTTCGAGCAGGCGCGCAAGCAGGCGGCGTCCGCCGTCCTCCTCGGGGGCGAGGCCGGCGGGGGGAAGACGCGCCTGGTTTTGCGCTTCACCGACGAGGCCGCCTGCACGGGCGCGCACGTCCTGGCCGGCGGCTGCGTCGAGCTGTCCACCGAGGGCCTCGCCTACGCGCCGTTCACCGCCGCCCTGCGCCAGCTCGTCAGGGAGATGGGCGCCGCAGAGGTGGCCGCCCTGCTCCCGGAAGGCGCCGCCCGCGACCTGGCCCGCCTGCTGCCCGAGTTCGGCGAGCCCAGCGGCGAGCGGGAGACCGAGACCGGCCGCGCCAGGCTGTTCGAGCAGATCCTCACCCTTCTCGAACGGCTGGCGGAGCGCCGGCCGGTCATCCTGGTCATCGAGGACATCCACTGGGCCGACCGGTCCAGCCGCGACCTGATCGCCTTCCTCAGCCGCAACCTCAGGACCGCCCCGATCCTGATGATCATGACGTTCCGCTCGGACGAGCTGCACCGCCAGCACCCGCTGCGCCCGGTGCTGGCCGAGCTCATGCGCGTCGAAGGGGTGGCGCGCATCGACCTGCCCCGCCTGAGCGAGAGCGAGGTCGCCGCGCAGATCGCCGGCATCCGGGGCGACGCGCCCGAGGCCGCGGTCGTCCGCAAGGTCTACCAGCGCAGCGAGGGCATCCCGCTGTTCGTCGAGGCGCTGATGGAGCGCGGCGACGACTGCTCCAGCGTCCCCGACTCCCTCCAGGACCTGATCATCGGCTCGGTGGAACGGCTGCCGGAGGACAGCCAGCGCGTGCTGCGCGTCGCCTCGGCCGGCGGCAACCGCGTCGGCCACGAACTGCTGGCCGCGGTCACCGGCCTGTCCGACATCGACCTGGAGAACGCGCTGCGCCCCGCGATCGCCGGCAACGTCATGCTGGTGGACGGGCGGGCGTACGTCTTCCGGCACGCCCTGATCCGCGAGGCCGTACACGATGAGATGCTCCCGGGCGAGCACAACCGCATCCACGCGCGCTTCGCCGAGGAGATCGACCGCGACCGCAAGCTCGTCCCGCCCGGCCGCGCCGCCATCGAGATCGCCCACCACTGGTACTCCGCGCGCGACCACCTGTGGGCGCTGACCTCCGCCTGGGAGGCCGCGGCCAAGGCCGCCGACGCCTTCGCCTACACCGAGCAGATGCAGCTGCTGGAGCGCGTGCTGTCGCTGTGGGACCGCGTGCCGGACGCCGCCGAGCGCATCGGCGCCGACCACGTCGGCATCCTGGAGCGGGCCTCGGAGGCCGCCGCCATCAGCGGCGAGATCGAGCGAGGCCTGAAGTTCGTCAAGGGCGCCCTGGCCGAGCTGGACGAGGCCACCGAGCCCGAACGGGTCGCCTACCTTCTCGTGCGCCGGGCGCAGCTCACCATCGACCGGGGCCGGCGGGGCGCGCTGCCCGACCTGCGCTACGCCGAACGGCTCGTGCCCGCGCCGAGCGCCGCCCGCGCCCAGGTCCTGTCCCGGCTCGGCTCGTTCCTGATGTTCAGCAACGAGACCGACGAGGGCACCGTGCTCACCGAGGAGGCCCTCCAGATCGCCCGCGACCTCGGCGACGTGTGCATGGAGGCCGACCTGCTCTGCACCCTCGCCCTCGGCCACTCGCTGGCCGGCGACCTCGAGGGCGCGCTGCGCACCAACGAGCGGGCCATGGAGGCCGCCACCGAGCTCGGCAACCAGCGCATCGTCCTGCGCACCATCGGCAACAAGGTGGACGCCCTGAACAACCTCGGCCGCTCCGAGGAGGCCGTGGCCCTGGCGCTGGAGGGCGACGCGCTGGCCCGCGAGTACGGCCGCTACCGGGTGAGCGGGGCCTTCATCGCCAACAACCGGGCCGAGGCCCTGGAATCGCTCGGCCGCTGGGACGAGGCCCTGGAGGTCATCGAACAGGCTTTGGCGCTGGACCCCATCCCGAAGATCCGCGGTCACCTGCGGCGCCTGCGCGGCCAGGTCGCCGCCGGACGGGGCGAGGTCGACCTGCTGGAGCAGGCCCTCGCCGAGGTCGGCGCCCTGCAGAACGAACGCGACGAGTACGCCCAGGAGTGGCTGACCAACCTGCGCCTGCGCGTCGAGCTCCATCTGCTGCGCGGCCGTCCGGGCCCGGCGCTCGACGACGTCGAGGAGATGCTGCGGGTCGGCGACATGCCGCACTCCAACAAGGCGATGCTCGGCTGGCAGTTCATGGCGCAGGCCCGGCTGACCTGCGAGGTGGCCGCCGCGGCGCACCCCGAGCGGGCGCGGGAGGTGTGGCACCGGGCCCAGGGGCTCTTCGCGACCATGAAGTCCGACGGCCCGGTCGCCGACGCCTTCGGGCTGATGTTCACCGGCGAGCACGACGCGGCCGCCGCGGCCTGGCAGCGGCTGGGCCGCCCGTACCCGCGTGCCCGGTCGCTCACCCATGCCGCCGCGGCCCGCGCCAAGGCCGGCGACCGCGACGGGGCGGCGGCACGGCTGACCGAGGCCCGCGCCATCGCCGCCGGCCTGCGCGCCCGGCCGCTCATGGGGGAGATCGAGGCGCTCGCCCGCCGCGTCGGGGTGACCGTCACCGCGGGCCCCGCGGCCCCGGTGGACGCCTCGGCGGCCCCTGATCTCACGCCGCGCGAGCTGGAGGTGCTGCGGCTGGTCGCGCTCGGCCGCTCCAACCGCGACATCGCGGGCGAGCTGTTCATCTCGGCGAAGACGGTCAGCGTGCACGTGTCCAACATCCTGGGCAAACTGGCGGTCTCCACCCGCGGCGAGGCGGCCGCCGCCGCCCACCGCCTCTCCCTGTTCACCTGACCTGCGCCGGAGCCGGTGGCCCGACGTGCCGGTCCACCCCCTGAGCGCCGTCGGGTAGGGTGGGGCGAACACCGAAGGGGAGTAGTCCCGAACCGCGTGGTCGACATGCTGGCGTGAGCCCGGTCGCGTGGGCCTCGATGAGGCGGACGAGACCTTCGGCCCGTTGTCGTGCACGTGCGCGGCCGGGCCGAAGCCGACTCCCCCGAGCTCTCTGGTGATGCCGCTTCCGGCCCGGTCGCAGGAACAAGAAGGGCGACCCCCCTGTGGAAGCGTTCTGGATAAGCCTCGGCGTCATCTTCGTGGCCGAGCTGGGCGACAAGAGCCAGCTCATGGCCATGACCTTCGCCACCCGCTTCAAGCCGTTGCCGGTGCTCGCCGGCATCACCTTGGCCACCGCCGTGGTCCACCTGCTCAGCGTCGGCCTCGGCGGCCTCATCGGCGACGCCCTGCCGACCACGGCCATCTCGATCGTCGCCGGCGTGGCCTTCCTCGGCTTCGCGCTGTGGACGCTGCGCGGCGACGAGCTGAGCGACGAGGAGTCGCGCAAGGCCGAGCGCACGACCCGCAACGCGCTCGTCGCCGTCACCGTGGCGTTCTTCCTCAGCGAGCTGGGCGACAAGACCATGCTCGCCACCATCACCCTCGCGACCCAGCACGGCTGGTTCGGCACCTGGGTCGGCTCCACGATCGGCATGGTCGCCGCCGACGCGCTGGCCATCCTCGTCGGGCGCATGCTGGGCAAGCACCTGCCCGAGAAGGTCATCCGCTACGGCGCCGCCGCCGCCTTCGCCGTCTTCGGCATCCTCCTCATCGCCGAAGCCCTCATCGGCTGACCGGCGGCGATCAGAGCGTCAGGCGGACCAGGACCGGCTCGGGGACGAGGGTCACACCGAAGGCGGCATGGACGCCGTCGCGGACCTCGCGGGCCAGGGCCAGCAGGTCGGCCGCCGTCGCCGGGGCCGGAGACGGGCGGGACGGGACTCCGAGGGCGACCTCCTCGGGGTCGCTCGGGAAGCCGGTCACCGCGTGCCCGCCGGGGTTGGTGAGGGCGAGGGTGTGCTTGGTGGAGATGCGCGCCGGGCCCCGCCGGTGGCCCTTGGCGAAGCCCGCGTGCTCGATGAGCCATGCGGCCGGCACCTTGACCGCGCCGCCGGGCATGTCCCAGCGGGGGTACCCGGGAGCCCGGGCCTCCAGCTCGGCGGCCCGCTCCGCGGAAAGCACGGGGTTGGTGAAGAACGACCCGGCGCTGCAGGTGTCGGGATCGGCGGCGTCGAGCACCATGCCCTTGCCCCGGCGCAGCTCCAGCACGGCGTGGCGGGCCTCGTGCAGGGTGACCCGGTCGCCGATGGCGACGCCGAGCTTCGCGGCGAGCTCCTTGTACGCGATCGGTCCGGACTTGTCCGACCTTTCCAGCACGTACGTCACGGACAGCACGACATAACGGGCCAGGTCCGCCTTGAACGCGCTGTGCCGGTAGGAGAACCCGCACTGGGCGGCGTCCAGGTCGAGCACCTCGCCCGAGCGCCGGTCGTAGACGCGCACGCCGGTGACCGTCTGCGAGACGTCCTGCCCGTACGCGCCGACGTTCTGGATCGGGGTCGAGCCGACCAGCCCCGGAACGCCGGACAGGCACTCGACGCCCGACCAGCCCTCGGCGACCGCCCGGGTGACCAGCGCGTCCCAGTCTTCCCCGGCCCGCGCGGTCACCACGACACGATCGGCCTCGTCGCGCACCTCGACCCCGCGCGTGCACACGCGCACGACCAGGCCGTCGAAGCCCTCGTCGGAGATGACCAGGTTGCTGCCGCCGCCGAGGACCAGCACGGGCTCACCGGCGCGGTCGGCGACCGACACCAGCTCGACGAGCTCCTCGTCGGTGGACGCCTCCGCGAAGGCGCGGGCGGCGCCGCCCACTCTCAACGTGGTGAACGGCGCGAGCCGCACCCCGGCCACTCGGTCAGCCATGCGTCTTCCCCAAGGACATGCGGAACGGCACGCGAAGGCCGCGTGCCGGCCATCAGCCTAGTGCCGCCCCGGCGCCCGCCGGCGTCACCGGGCCCCGGCTCCGGCATCCGTCGGTGTCACCGGGCCCCGGCTCCGGCGCCCCGCCTGGTCAGTAACGGCGCGGCGCGTCCGCGTTGCGCGCGTCCTCGGCCCTGTCCTCGTCGTCCGGCCTGTCCCCGCCGGCGCGGAGCTTGGCCAGCACCCGGTCGTAGGTGCGGCGGGATTCCCGCTCGCGGTAGTCGGGGTCGACGTCGTGGTAGCCGCGGTGGCGCTCCTGGTGGACCGGGAGGGGCTCGTTCGGGACGACCAGCGTGCCCGGCAGCGACAGCGAGAACTCCAGGTCGGCGTTGCGGTAGTACCGCGCCTTCTCCGGGAAGCCGCCCGCCGCCAGGGCCTGGTCACGCCGGACGGCGAACAGGTAGCCCAGCAGCCCGCGCACCCGGCCCGGCCCCGCGTCGTGCCAGTCGAGGCCGCCCTCGTCGGGGTCGACGCCCTTCCAGCCGGCGGCGACGACGTCGCCTCCGAGCGCCGCGACCAGCGGGGTGATCGCGTCGCCGTCGAGGATCGTGGAGGTCTCCATGACGACGTGCACGTCCCCGGAGTCCAGCGCCAGGAGCCTGTTGCGGACCGCGCCCCACCCCGCCGGACCGCCGCGCCAGTGCGGGGCCTCGGCGACGTGCCAGGCCTCGATGCGGCCGGGATGACGCTCGGCCAGCTCGTGCAGGACGACCCCGGCCTCCTCGACGTTCCCGAGGTCCACGGCGAGGATCTTGGCGTCGGTGTGGCCCACCAGCGCGTCGACGCACGTGCACAGCTCGGCCGGGCCGCCGTCGACCAGGAGGGCCACGGTGACCGCTCCGGGGGCGCCCTCGGCGTGGTCGCGCGCCGGCGTCGCGGCGCCGGCCGCCTGGTCCAGCCGGGAGGCCGCCAGCGTGGAGTCCCACAGCATCTGCGAGGCGACCATGTTCCGGGTGCCGGTCTCGGCCTCGGTGCTCTCGGCCACGTCAGAGGCTCTGTCGGCGCCACCGCCCGGCCAGTCGGGCGTCAACGGGACGGGAATCGACGCGACCGTGGGCCAGACCTTGAACGGCTTGGGCGTCAGCTCGAATCCGCCGGCCTCGTCACGGACCAGCCAGCCCGCGTCCTCGATCTCCTGGCGCAGTGCGTCGGCAGCGGCGAAGTCACGCTCCGCACGGGCCTTCGCCCGTTGCTCGGCGAGTCCATATACGTGGTTCGGTGGCTCAGTCACGCTCGCCCCAGTACCCACCTGGCACCGAAGCATTCAGGCCGCCCCGGCTCGCCCCCCGATTCGGCGGCGAGCCGGTGCCCCCGGGCGGGCCGGTGCCCCTGGTGAGCGGGACCGTCAAGCGAGCGGACGGTCAGGCGAGCTGGACGGTGGCGCGGGCCCGGGACAGGACGCGCGAGTCGCCGGACCTGGCGGTGAGCGCGATGACCACGCGGTCGCCGTCCAGCTTCTCCTCCACGAGGCCGCTCACCGTGATCACGGCGCCCTCGTCGTTATCCGGGACGACCACCATGGACGAGAAGCGGACGCCGTAGTCGACGACCGCCCCGGGGTCGCCGGCCCAGTCGGTGACGAAGCGGCCGGCCTGGGCCATCGTGAACATGCCGTGCGCGATCACGTCGGGCAGGCCCACGGCCTTGGCGTGCCGCTCGTTCCAGTGGATGGGGTTGAAGTCGCCGGAGGCCCCGGCGTACATCACCAGGTTGACGCGGTGGACGGGGTACTCGACGGCCGGGATCTCCTGGCCGACCTCGACCTCGTCGTACTTCACGGTCGCCGTCATCGGTTACGCCGCCCCTCCGCGCTCGATCAGGGTGTTGTAGGTCCTGCACACCGGTTCGCCCTGGACGGTCGTCACCTCGCTGGTCACCGTGAGCAGCTCGTTGCGGCCGACGCTGCGGATCTCGGAGATGGTCGAGGTGCACAGCAGCTCGTCGCCCGCGTAGATCGGCCGGGTGTACTCGAAGCGCTGCTCGCCGTGGACCACCATGGCGAAGTCGAGTCCGAGCTCGGGATCGGCGAGGGCCGCGCCGACGCCCGTGACACTGAACACGATGGGGAAGGTCGGCGGGGCGACGACGTCGGGGTGGCCGGCGGCCTTCGCGGCCTCGGGGTCGCGGTAGATCGGGTTCTGGTCGCCGATGGCGGCCGCGAACTCCTTGATCTTGACTCGGCCGACCTCGTAGGAGCCGGACGCCGGATAGGTCCGTCCGACGAAATCTCGGTTCAAAGCCATCGTGCCGGTGCCTTTCGACGCGCGCGCGGAGCTGACGGAGGCGGTGCCCACGGACGATTCGCCGGGCCGCCCGGCGAGGGCTGGTGGACATCGCGCCAGCCCGACCGTAACAGAACAACCTTCGGCCGTCGCGAACCACCGGCGCGGCCGGGCGTGCGGGCGCGGGTCGTTTCCGGACGCGACAAACCGGCGCCCTCAGGGAGAACGCCGGTCGTGCGTGATGGTGCCCAGGGGTGGCCGAAGGCGCCGGGCCTTCGTGCTCACCATGCCCTGTCGCCGCCCGTCCAGTGGACGGCGGCGTCCGTCGCGGCCGTGCGGCGCGGCGGGCGGTGGGACCCTAGCGGGTCTCGCGGTGCGGGCGGTGGCACCTGCAGTTGGGGCAGTACTTCTTCAGCTCAAGCCGGTCCGGGTCGTTGCGCCGGTTCTTCCGCGTGATGTAGTTGCGGTGCTTGCACTCCTGGCAGGCCAGCGTGATCTTCGGCCTAACGTCGGTGGCAGCCACGTGGGAGTGCCTTTCTACGTTTGGGACACATGGACAACCCGAACCCGGTCACCCTTCACAGGGGACCCGGCAGGGTAGTAGCGGAGGCCGGACTTGAACCGGCGACACAGCGATTATGAGCCGCTTGCTCTGCCTGACTGAGCTACTCCGCCTCAGGCCGGCGAACTGGACCGGCCACGAAAGGATACCCGACCCGTCTGACGATCGCGCACGCCCATCGCGCGCCCGATCGGGACCAGGCGCTCCCAGTATGCCTGATCACGGGACCCCCATACTTCCCCTATTTCAGGCGACCGGCGAGCACTGGTATCCCACAAGCGAAAAGCCCCACCCGGAATTCCGGGAGAGGGCGATTACGCTGTGGAGCCCCTTTACGGAATCGAACCGTAGACCTTCTCCTTACCATGGAGACGCTCTGCCGACTGAGCTAAAGGGGCCTGCCTCGCCGCGTTTCGCGTTACCGCTCCGCGCTTCGGACAGGTGTAACCATACACTCCCCCAGCGGTCGACGCGAATCAGAACGTCCACCGCAGCCGCCTCCGCGACGGCCCGGCGGGGGGCTAGCGCAGGGCCTCGGTGCGGGCGCGCGGGGAGCGGGCGCCGAACGGCACGGTGATCACTTCGCACAGGTCGGCGAGGTCCAGATATCGGCGCAGCTCGTCGACGGCGGAGCAGTCGGTGACGAACTCGCCGTACCGCCACAGACGGAGCACCTGGCACCCGCCGCGCGTCGCGGCGGTGATCTCGTACCCGTCCGGTCCGACCCAGCGCGTCTCCATAGCCGCACAGAGTATGCCTGATGCCCGACAGTTGCCCGAATTATCGGCATTCGCTCTATCACCATCGTCACCGCCGGACACGGTGGTAGTGGCACCGGTCCACGCCGGCATACGGCCGCGAAGACGGGCCCCGCAGGAGACTTGTGGAGTTGTTCAACAATACTTACATTTGAGGGTACTCCGTACGAGCGCCACCCCCATCTCACAGCGGCTCTACCTTGGAGGCCCTCATGTCCGTGCGCGCCGTATCGGCTTCCGTGGCGGCGGTCGTGGCCGTCATCGTCGCCATCGTCAGCGTCATCGGCCTGCTCAGCGGCTACGAGAGCACCGACGGCGGCGAGGTGGCGGTGGTCCGCGACGGCGGGCCCCTCGACGACAACCGGGTGCGCGGCGTGATCGACCCCGCCTCGAGCCTCACCTGGACCGGCTGGTGGTCCGAAGTGCACCGATATCCGGCGCAGCAGCGCTTCTACACCATCACCGCGGACCCCAAGCGCAGCACCCTGCTCGGCGTCGACGTCGTGACCGTCCCGAGCAGCGACGGCGTCAACATGGGCATCGAGGGCACGCTGTACTTCACCCTCAACCTCGACCACCAGACCCTGCGGCTGTTCGACGACAAGTTCGGCACCCGCAGGTTCCGCGGCCAGGACAACGAGATGCGCTACGCCTACGAGGGCGAGGAGGGCTGGTCCGGCTTCTTCGGCCAGGCCATCAGGCCCGTCGTGGACAACGCCCTGAGGAGCCAGATCGGCGTGTTCCGCTGCGCCGAGCTCGTCTCCTCCTGCGCCTTCGTGGAGAGCGGCGCGGCCCAGAAGGCCGTCCGGCTCACCCCCCGGGACAACAACGCCGCCCTGGTCAAGGTGCAGAACGCCGTGAACAGCACCCTCGCCGGCGACCTGCGCCAGATGCTCGGCGCGGACTTCCTGGTCGACCTGCGGTTCAACCTGGTCAGGATCACCCTGCCCACGCAGGTGCAGTCGGCGGTGGACCGCGCCCAGGCGGCCTTCGCCGGAGTGGCCGAGGCCCAGGCCGCCGTCGCCCAGGCGCGCGCCCAGGCAGACGCCAACAAGGCACGCCAGGACGGCTACGACCGGTGCCGCACCTGCGCCGAGATCGAGAAGCTCAAGGCCCTCCCCCAGGGCATCACCGTCTACGCCCCCGGCAACGGCGCCGCGCTGTCGCTGCCCACCAGGTGACGGCGCCTGTCGCCGCCCACCAGGCGACGGCGCACGGCGTCAGTCCTGGCCGAGGTCGCTCGCGGCCAGCTCGTTGAAGCGGGCGAGCATGCCGGCCAGCAGCTCGACGTCCTCCTGCGGCCAGGCGCCGAGCATGGCGTAGAAGCGCCGCTGGCGGGCCGCCCGGGCCCGGTGGAGCCTGGCCTGGCCCTCGCCGGTGAGGGCCAGGAGCTGGGCGCGCCCGTCCAGCGGGTCAGGCTGCCGCCCGACCAGGCCGAGCTCCTCCAGCACCTTGATCTGGCGGCTGATCGTCGCCTTGCCGACGCCGAAGTAGGCCGCCAGGTCGCTCGGGCGGGCCGGCGCGGCCTCGTCGATGCGGACGAGCAGGCTGTAGGCGCCCGGTTCGAGCTCGGGGTGCACCTCGCGGGCCACCTCGGCCGACAGCGCCCGGGAGCGCCGGAACAGCAGGCCGAGCTGGCGCTCCAGCGCGCAGTATGCCTCGTACTGCTCGACGGGCACCGCCGTCTGCGTCTCCATCGTGGTCATCTCGGCCTGCCTCCCCTCACGCGCCGCGCACCGCGTCCGCGCCGGAGGTCCGGGCGCCCGCGCCGTTCGGAGACTCATTGTCCCGTACCGCCTGGACGTCGAGCTCCACTTTCAGTGTCGCTCCTATGAGCGCGATGCCGGCCTGCACCACCTGGTTGTAGTTCATCGCGAAGTCCTCCCGGCGCAGCTCGGTGACCGCGCGGAAAGCGGCGCGCAGCCCGCCCCACAGGTCCGGCCCGGCGCCGAGGTAGGAGAGCGCGAGGTCCACCGGACGGGTGACGCCCGCGAGGGTGAGCTCGCCGCGCATGGTCCAGCGGTCCGGGCCGGCCGGGGACAGCCCGGTGCTGCGGAAGGAGATCCGCGGGTGCGCGGCCACGTGCAGGAAGTCGGCCGAGCGCAGGTGCTCGTCGCGCGTCCGGTTGCCGGTGTCGATGGACGCGGCGTCGATCTCCGCGACGACCGAGGAGCTCTCGGCCGTCGCGCCGATCTGGATGCGTCCCGCGAACTCGGCGAACCTGCCCTGCACGCTGGACAGCCCGAGGTGCTGCGCGGTGGCGGCGACCTTGGAGTGGGCAGGGTCGATCGTCCACAGCCCGGGCGGCGGCAGCTCCACGCCGCCCTGGCGGGCGAGCTCGATGACCCCGAGGTCGGCCGATCCCGAGGCGGAGGCGATGGCCGTCACGGCGGCCGGCGCGTAGCCGACCGCGGTGACCACGACGGTGTGCACGCCGGAGGGCAGCGGCGCGGTCGCGACCGCGCCGTCCGCGTCCACCTCGGCCCGGACCACCTGGTGACCGGACATGTCGGTCACGGTGAGCACCGCGTGCCCTACCGCCCACCCGTCCTTGCCGCGCACCACGGCCCGCAGCCCGTGCGACGCGGTGGCGCCGGCGACGACGCCGGGCCCGGTGGCGTTCCACTCGCCGCTCATTCGGGGTGACCGAGCCAGACGTCGTGGGCGTCCTCGCCCTGCCCGTTGAGGGTGACCGTGCTCGCCACGGGAGGGTACCCGGTGGCGATGACCGTGTACTGGCCGCCGGTGAGGTCGGCGAAGGCGTACTCGCCGTCCTCGCCGGTGGTGGCGGAGCCGACCACGTTCCCCGCCGCGTCGAGCAAGGTCACGCGGGCGTCGGCGAGCGGCCGTCCGTCCTGCTGAACCCGGACGGTGCCCCTGACCCGGGCGCCGTGCAGCAGGACGACGTCCTGCCTGGTCTGGCCGGTGCCGACCGCGACCGGCACCGCCGCCGGGCGGTAGCCTTCGGCGCTGACCGCGAGGGTGTAGTCGCCCGCGACGATCCCGGCGAAGCCGAAGTCGCCGCCCTGACCGGTCAGGCCGGTGGTGACTACCTCGCCGCGCACGTCGGCCACGACGACCATGGCCGCGGGGACCGGGGCGCCGTCCAGGTCGCGGACCGTGCCCGCGAGCCGTCCGGACCCGACGAGCGTCAGGTCGAAGTCCAGCGGCCGTTCCCCGACGGCCAGCGTGGCCACCTGCGGGTCGTGCTCGCCCGCGGAGGCGATGAGGACGTAGCTGCCGGGGCCGGGGGTCCACATGCTGTACCCGCCGTCGGCCTGCGTGACGGCCCGGCCGAGCTGGTGGCCGCGCAGGTCGATCAGGGTGAGCGTCGCCTGGGCCACCGGGGTGCCGTCGCCGCCGCGGATCACGCCGCGGATGCCGCTGCCCTCCTGCGGCTCGGCGCCGATCTCCTCACCGGGGAAGGCCGCGGTGGCCTGCGCCGTCCGGGTGGCCGACAGCGCCGCGCCGGCCTGCGCCATCCCATTGGCGGACAACGCCGCGGTGACCGGCGTCATGGTGTTGGCCGACAGGGCCGCGGCGGGCTGCGTCGTCCCGTTGGCCGACAGCCCTGCGGTGACCGGCGTCTCGCCGTTGCGCTGGGCGTGGCGGCCGGGGCCGCCGACCGGGGCGGGCACGCCGTCGGCGGTCGCTGCCTGCAGCTCCTCGCCGCTGGCGCTGCGCAGCGGGATCTCCTTGATGAACAGGATGGCGATGAACGCCAGCAGCGCGAACGGCGCGGCGTACAGGAACAGGTCGCCGACGCCGTGCCCGTAGGCGTCCTCGACCACCGTGCGGACGGGCGCCGGCAGCTCCGACAGCCGGGGGACGGCGCCTTCGCTCAGCCCGCCGCCGCCGCGGATGCCCAGCCTGCCCAGGCCCTCGGCCATGTAGTCGATGACGCGGTGGGCGAGCACCGCCCCGAGGGCGCCGACGCCGATCGCGCCGCCGAGCGTACGGAAGAAGGCGACGACCGAGCTGGCCGCGCCGAGCTCCTGCGGACGGACCTGGTTCTGCACCGACAGCACGAGGTTCTGCATGGTCATGCCGAGGCCCACGCCGATGAGGAACATGTAGACGGCCAGCAGCCGATAGTCGGTGTCGTAGCGCAGCATGCCCATCAGCGCGACGCCCGCGGTGAGGAGCAGCGAGCCGGTGACCAGGAAGATCTTCCACCGGCCGGTGCGGGTGATGACCTGTCCGACGATGGTGGAGGCCAGCGCCAGGCCGAGGATCATCGGCAGGGTCATGACGCCCGCCATCGTCGGCGTCTCGCCGCGCGCGAGCTGGAAGTACTGGCTGAGGAAGGTCGTCGCGCCGAACATGGCGACGCCGACCAGCAGGCTGGCCACCACGGCGAGGCTGATGGCGGCGTTGCGGAACAGCCGCAGCGGGACGACCGGCTCGGCGGCCCTGGACTCCACCAGCAGGAAGAGCAGGGCGAGCACCACCGCGCCGCCCACCATGGCTCCGGTCTGCCACGACAGCCAGTCGTACTTGTGGCCGGCGAAGGAGACCCACACCAGCAGCAGCGAGACGGCGGCGGTGATCAGCAGCGCGCCGAGCCAGTCGACCTTGACGGCGCGCCTGCGCACCGGGATGTGCAGGGTCTTCTGCAGGACGACCAGGGCGATGAGGGCGAAGGGCACGCCGACGTAGAAGCACCAGCGCCAGCCGAGCCAGGAGGTGTCCACGATCACGCCGCCGATGAGCGGCCCGCCGATGGTGGCCAGGGCGAACACCGCGCCGAGATAGCCGGAGTAGCGGCCGCGCTCGCGGGGCGCGATGATCGCGGCCATGATGACCTGGACCAGGGCGGTGAGGCCGCCGGCGCCGAGTCCCTGGATGACCCGGGCGCCGATCAGCATGCTCGGGTTCTGCGAGACGCCCGCGATCGCCGAGCCGATGATGTAGATCAGCAGGGCGAGCTGGACCAAGGTCTTCTTGCTCACCAGGTCGGAGAGTTTGCCCCAGATGGGGGTGGAGACCGTGGTGGCGAGCAGCGTCGCGGTGATCACCCAGGTGTAGGTGTTCTCGTCCGCGTGCAGGTCGGCGATGATCGTGGGCAACGCGTTGGACACGACCGTGGACGACAGGATCGCCACGAACAGGCCGAGCAACAGGCCCGACAGCGCTTCCAGAATCTCCCTGTGGGACATGGGTGCGGCCGGATCGGGGGCGGCCTCCCGCGTCTCCGCCGGTACTGCGGTGGTCATCGAAGTCCCTTCACTGTCTGAGCTCGGGCCGTGTCCGGCACAGGGGCCGTGTCCGGCATGGGTTGTGGGGGGCGGTCGCGATGGAGCGGCCGGTCGCGGTGGGCGTCGAAGCCGGCGCGGAAGCGGCCGAGCAGTCCCGACAGCTCGGCGACGTCCTCGTCCGTCCAGCCGTCCAGGGCTCCCTCGATGGAGTGCCGCGCGTGGGCGAGCGCCTCGCGCACCACCCGCTCACCGTCCGGGGTCAGGCGGACGTACCATGAACGCCCGTCGCGGGGGTTGGGCGCGCGTTCCACCCAGCCCCGCTCCTCCACGTCCGCGACGTGCCTGCTGATCACCGACTGGTCGACCTCCGAGCAGTCGGCCAGCTCGCCCAGGCGCATCGCGCCGCAGCGGTACAGCACGACCAGGAGGCTGAGGCCCGCACGGGGGCCGGGGAACGGCAGGTCGCGCTTGACCGCCTTGATCACCGGCACCAGTTCGGCCAGCCGGACGAGCAGTTCTCCGCGGTCGCCGTCGGACGCCATGACCCTTCCTCCATCTAGTTGCCTTAGGCAAATATATATTATTGCCCAAGGCAACCTTTAGGGGGGTCTGTCCTATTCCCGGCCTCCCGGCGTGTACCCACCGGCGCGAGCGGCCCGTCCAGGACGCGAAACGGCGCCGCCCCCGCCCCGAAGGGAGGAGACGGCGCCGTGTCAGCGCGCCGGCCGGCCGGTCAGCCGGCGGTGGCGATGGTCCGGTAGTGGTCAGTGATGGTCAGTGATGGTCAATGATGGTCGTGACCGTGACCGTGGCCGTTGCCGTCGGACGGACGGCGCCACGGGCCGGTGATGGCGAACACGTAGCCCGGAGTCTGGATGTTCGCGAACAGAATCCTGCCGTCCTGGCTGAACGTCGGGCCGGTGAACTCGCTGTCGTTCAGCTCGTTGCGGGCCATCGGGTACGGCGTGCCCTGCTTGGTGACGCCGACCAGGTGAGAGACGCCTTCGCCGTCCTCGGCCAGGATGACGCCGCCGTACGGCGAGACCGTGATGTTGTCCGGTCCGTCGTAGTCGGTGTCGGCCTCGGGGTCGGGGTTCACGCCGAAGATGGTCTTCAGCGTGATCGTCTCGGACTCGGGGTCGTAGAACCAGACCTGGCCGTCGTGCTCGTTGACGCTGCCGTCGTCGTGGCGGGCGTAGCTGGCCACGAAGTAGGCGCCGCCGTCGGCGAACCAGGCGCCCTCGAGCTTGCGGCTGCGGGTGATCTGGTCGTCGGTGAACTGCTTGCGCACCGAAACGGTCTTGGCGTCGCGGTCGGGCACCGCCACCCACTTGACCTTGTACCGGGTGCCGGGCTGGGTGGCCTCGGACAGGTCCTTGATGTGCTTGCCGCCCTTGTAGGCGCTCAGCGCCTCCAGCGTGCCCGCGGTGTCGCCGCCGTTGGTCAGGGCCAGCGCCCGCAGCGCGCCCTTGCGGGCGTGGAAGCCGCGCGGCGGGGTCCAGCGATAGTAGAGCCCGTTCGGGCTGCTGGCGTCCTCGGTGAGGTAGATCTCGGAGTTGCGGGGGTTCACGGCGACGGCCTCGTGCGAGTACCGGCCGAGGAACTTCAGCGGGACCGGGTTCTTGTTGGCGTCGCGGTCGAAGGGGTCCACCTCGAACACGTAGCCGTGGTCCTTCTGGAACGCCCCGCCGGCGCGCTGCTCGGTCTCCTCGCAGGTGAGCCAGGTGCCCCACGGGGTGATGCCGCCGGCGCAGTTGTTGTGCGTACCGGCCACGCTGACGTACTCGCGGACGCGGTCGCCCTGCTTGTCCACCTCGATGTTAGTCGTGCCGCCGTGCGCGCCCGGGTCGTAGGTGAGGCCGTCCAGCGCAGGGACGCCGTAGGGCTCGCCGCCGCCGATCTCGTGGTTGTTCACCAGCACGAAGCCGTGCGGCGCGCGGAAGCAGCCGGTGCCGTCGGCGTCGCTCGGGGTCGGCTCGCCCGTCTCCAGCAGCGTCTTGCCGGCCTGCGCCACGATCTTGTAGGAGAAGCCGGGCGGGAGCGCCAGCAGGCCGGCCGGGTCGGCGACGACGGCGCCGTAGCCGGTCGCGCCCTTGGCCCCGGTCTGCGCGAAGGCGGCGGGGCCGGCGATCGACTCCAGGCTGCCGGCGATGGCGATGCCCAGACCGCCCACCGCGCCGGCGCGGAACAGGTCACGGCGGGAGAGGCCGCGGCTCGACACGTCGCCGTCGGACACGTCACCGCCGGTCGCGCCGGTCGCCTCGTGGCGTGACATCGAGGAGGTCATGAAAGCACCTTTTCCATTCGCATGGTGTGTAGACCTAATGGACCCAAGCCGCTACATATGAACGCTTCCTCCCCTGATGCGGACTTATTGGTTAAGGAACGACTAACGTCCCCTACGTCCCGATGACCATGACACCAGGGCAGAGCGGGACACGTCGCCGTCCAGCACCAGAGCGGACACGCCTTCGTCCGCGTCGGGACGGGACACGCCTTCGTCCGCACCAGGGCGGGACACACCTCGGTCCACACCAGGGCGGGACACGCTTCGTCCCGCGCTTCCAGCCAATCAGCTACCCGCCCGGGTCATCAACCCTCCGCCGCGCCGTGTTGCCGCTGCCCTCCGGCGCCGCGAATTCCCCTGCCTCGCCGAAAGCACCAGAGAGCCTCATCCGTGCGGCGACAGGTCATCAATCACGCTTTTATGCAGGTATACGCGCCATAGGCACCCGCCTGGAACCGGCTGTCCACGATACGCAGGCCGACCGCGGCGATCATGGGTTCGAGCAGCCAGCGGAAGGTGCTGAACTCCGTGCGCACGTGCTCGGCGTACTCCTCCGCGGTGTACCCCTCCGCCGGATCGGACACCGCGCCCGCGAACCAGCCGTCGAACACCCGCCCCGCCTCGGACGGCTGAAAGTCGTAGATCAGATCGTGCAGGCGCAGCACGCCGCCCGGCCGCAGCAGGCCCGCGATGCGCTCCAGCGCGATCGCCTTGAAGAAGTCGGGCAACTGGTGCAACGCGTTCCTGGTGTAGACGGCGTCGACCGGCGGCCCGGCGTGCTCGTAGGTCAGGAAACCCGCCCGGACGAGCTCGATGTTGGACAGCCCGGCGTTCTCCGCGCGCCCGCGCAGGGCGTCCTGCATCACGGGAGAGACGTCCACCGCCACCACCCGCCGGAACCGCCGCGCCGCGGCCAGCGTGAACTGCCCGGTGCCCGCGGCGAGATCCACCACGGTGGCGTCCTCGCCCACCCCGTGCTCGGCGAGGACGGCCAGGTCCGCGGAGGGGTCGGGATACCCCTGCTTGCGGTCGTAGCCGGTGATGAACCCGGGGTCGAGATGCTCATGGCCCGCGTAGGCCAGCTCGTCGATCATCCATGCTTCAGCCATGCGCCGATCCTCGCGAACGTCCTCGCCTGGACGCATCTCCTTTTACACAGAGCCAGATCGGGCCTGTCGCGCCGTAGAACGCGATCCGAGCGAACTCATCGGGACGGACGAGCGTCGAACAAGGGCACACAGACAAGACCACAGATGATGAGGCCCCTTATGAACCGATACCTGCCGCTCGGCGCCGTCCTCAGCGCCGCGCTCCTCACCCCCCTGGCCGTCGCCCCGGCCTCGGCGAGCACCACCCCGCTCTCCCTCGCCCGATCGGCGCCTGCCTCTACGACCGCGGCGGCGAAGCCGGCTCCGATCAAGGGCGTCGCCGTCTACGCGCGGTACAACCGCGGGTACGTCGTCACCCGCTACGAGCCCGGCAAGGGACCCACCCGGCTGGGGGTCACACCGGAGACCGGGCAGTTCTCCGCCTCCCCCGACGGCAGGAAGATCGCCTGGATCACCGGGCTGGGCAAGGTGCAGGTGAGCGCCGCCGGCAAGGTCACCACCCTCGCCAAGGGCGCCGGAGCCAACGCCCCCTGCCTGACCCCGGTCTGGTCGCCCGACTCCGCCAAGGTGGCCTTCCTGCCCAGCAGTGAGAGCGACGCCTCGCCGGTGGCCATCGCCGGCGCCGCCGGCGGCGGCACGCGCAAGGCGGGCACCACCATGGGGGTCTGCCACCTGGCCTGGTCCGCCGACGGCCGCTACCTGGCCGGGTACGCCGGCACCACCGACGGCGTCTACCGCCTCGACCTGCGCGCCCGCACGTCGGTCAGGGTCAAGGGCGTCAAGCTCGCCAACCACGTCCAGAGCCTGTCACCGCACGGCGAGCGCGTCGTCGTGGCGACCCTGTCTCCCAAGGACCCCGGCGGCGACGGCGGCTGGCCCGTGTGGTTCCGCCCGACGATCGTCGACACGACCACCGGCGCCAAGGTCCCGATCGCGGTCCGCGGCCGTCTCATCGGCGCCCTCTACCTGCCCGACGGCCGCCTGGTGGTCCGGGTCGCCGGCTCCGGCCACAACACCCTGGTCGTCCTGGACGCCTCCGGCAGGCAACTCCAGCGCCTCGCCGAACCCGCGCAGGCCCGGACCCAGGCCCTCCTCCAGATCGTCCGCTGACCTGGCCCGACCGGATCATGCCCGACCGGATCATGCCCGACCGTCCGCTGACCGGCCCTGACCTGCTCCTACCGACCGTCCGCTGACCTGACCCGACCGGCTCGTACCCGACCGGCCCGTACCCGACCGTCCGCCGCCCCTGAGCGACCGGGCGCGGGCGGCGGCCCGGGTGAAGGCCGGGACGGGCCGGTACGGGCGGTCGGTCACCCGCACGGCGCGTACATCATGACCAGCACGCCGACGCGAGTGGGGGGAGACGGACGCCGCTGTGGTCAGGCCGGGAGTGCCGTGGCCTGGGAGAGGTGGGAGGGGTTGACCAGGGCGTGCAGGTGCATGTCGTGCCAGCCGTCGGGGTGCAAGATGGAACTGCGTTCGGTGCCTTCCAGGGCGAAGCCGGCCTTGAGCGCGAGACGGCAGGAGGCGTCGTTGAGCGTCGAGTGGTAGAGGTACAGCCGGTGAAAGCCGATGCCGAAGGCCCAGGTGGTGAGCGCCCGCACCGCCGTCGTCGCCGCGCCGCGCCCCCGGGCCGCCGCCCGCGTCCAGTAGGCCACCTCCGCGTGTCCCCAGAAGAGGTCGAAGGTGCGGAACGCGACCCGGCCGAGCACCTCGCCCCGGGGCGTGACCACCGCCCAGTGCGCGCTGGACTCGGCGCGCCAGCCCTGCGCGTAGCCCTCGATCATCTCTTCGGCCTCGGCGAGCGACTCGACGCTGCGCGCATGCCAGTGCTGGATGTCCGGATCCCGGAAGGCATCGACGATCGCGGGCGCGTCCGCCGCCGTCCAGGGCCGCAGCACCAGATCGTTCTCCGACGACAGCACCGGTTGCGGGGCACGCTTCAGCGATCCCGGCACGACGACCGCGGGCACAAGGCTAGGCATCGCGCTGCACTCAACCCCAATCAAGGTCCACATCGGTTCCGGCGTCCGTCGACCTGGCCGGCCACCTCCGGGCCGTCAGGCGGCCCGGAGGCTTCAGACGTCCGGCAGGTCTTCAGGCGGCCCGCAGGTCTTCGGGCGGTCGGCGGGTCTTCGGGTCCGGCAGGACGATCAGAAGATCCAGTCCAGCAGGCCGCCGCCGCTCTCGCTCTGGGTCGGGCTCGGCGCCGGCGGCGGGGGCGCCTGCGTGGTCGGCGGGGGCTTCGGGGACGACTCGGGGTCGTCCTCGATCCGCGGGTCCTGCGTCTGCTGCGGGCGACCGCTGGACCTGGGCGACGGCCGCGGCGAGTGGACCCGGGTGCGCGTCGGCGTCGGCCGGGACGTGGGCGGGCGCGTCTGCCGTCCCTGGCCGGCCGTCGGCGTGGGCGTCCCGCTGGGGGGCTCCGCGGTCTCGCCGGTCCCGGCGGTGGGCTCGGTGGCCGGGTCGCCGATGCTGGGCCCGGCGCTGGGGGTGTCGGTCAGCGCGGGATCCGACTGCTCTACCGAAGGGCACTTGCCGGGGGCCGAGCAGGCCGCCTCCGGCTTGGAGCCGACCGAGGTGGACACGATCCAGCCGCCCGCCACCGCGAGCAGCACGATCGCGGCGATGGCGACGATGAACCCCTTGTTCTTGCCGCCCTTCTCCTCTGCGTCCGCCTCGCCGGTCCACCCCGAGCCGAGGAAGCCGCGCTCCCCTCCGCTCTCGGTGTCCCACTCCTCGCGACCCGGCCGCTCAGGGTCCTCGGACTCGGACCGCTCGTCGTCGAGCACCATCTCCTCGCCCTCGCGGCGGTAGAGATAGTCGAATTCTTCGAGACTCTCGAGCCGCTCGTCACCCTCGGCCCACTGATGGTCGGCCCGGTCAGGGTCGGACGCCTCGTCGTCTGGGGCGTGAGCGGGTTCGTGTCCGGGCGTCCAGCCGTCGGACAGCACGTCACCGCCCGGGCGCACCGGTTGGTCGTCCCGGTCGATGCCCGTGGGCTCCACCTGCTGGAGAGGATCCTCTTCGTGGGATCTCGGGTGGCCGTCGCGGTCCATGCCGAACCTCTCTGCTGTGAATCCTGGCCGCACAACACTTAGCAGCTCTGACTCCGCCTTGTCCGGAAACTCCACATTATTTCCCGGAGGCCGCAATCTTCCCATCGGTCACAGCCGTCACAGACCCCTGGTAGATGGCGAAGCCGCAACGATTGGACGGCGACTCGAGATCCGCCCGTGGTTCGCGGCCGGACTCGGTGTCTAGAGGGGTTCGCCGGATCGCCGCACGCGATCGGCGATGATCTCCGCGCACGCCAGGGAGCCGGTCCGCGTGGTGTCCACCTCCAGGTCATACACCATGCCCTCGTGGACGATCTCCGCCTGCGTCACCGCCATTCCCGGGACCCGGTCCCCCCTGGTCCTCTCGCGCTCGGCGGCGACCGCGCTGTCGCACCTGACCCCGACCCACAGGACCTCCAGTCCGCCGAGAGCCGCCTGCCAGCGCCGCTGGGTCGCCGCTCCGCCGAGGAAGACATCGTCGATGATGACCGGGGCTCCGGCGCGGACCATCGCGGCGATCCCCTCCATCCACGCGGTCTGCAGCGCCATGAACTCCGGCCCGACGTTCACTCCGCCGTCCTGGTCGAACTCGATTCCCGCGTCCGACGCCCGCATGGACGCGGGCATCGCCTCGATGAGCGAGTCGACCCCGAAAGCGAGCCATGGCCGCGGCAGGACGGCCTGCAGACGCCGGACGATCTCGGACTTGCCCGCGCTGGACCCGCCGTTGAGCACGATCACCTGAGTCGTCACGGCGTACAGGGTAGAGACCCGGCCCGCGGGCTGTGAAACCGTTTTCGGCCGGCGCCGCCCTGCCGCCACCGATTAGATCACGGCGCTAGGTCACGATCTCCGTGGTCTCGCAGCCACTGAAGGTGTCCACCGTCTCCAGCAGACCTCGCAGGTCGGAGGTACAACGGTCGGCGCCGGCGCCCCCGTCCAGGGTGCCGCCGCCCCTGCCGGTGAGCCGGTCGTCGCCGCCCAGGCCCTGGATCAGGTCGTGGCCGTTCGACGCGTCGATGACGTTCGGGCCCGCGTCGCCGATGAGCACGTCGTCGGCGTTGGTCCCCTCCAGGTTCTCCACGTCCGCGGCGATGGTGTCGCGGGCGCCCGCAGGCCCGTCCTCCGAACTGCCGTCGTCGCCGGTCGCACCGTCGAGATCGGCCCGGACGCCGAGCCTGTTCGACACCTCGGAGTAGGCGACGGTGTCGGAGCCGGCGCCGCCCCGCAGCAGGTCGCCGCCGAACCCGCCGACCAACGTGTCGTCGCCCGAGCCGCCGACGAGCCGGTCGTCACCGTCCCCGCCCATCAGGCGTGCGGCGAGGCCCGTGGAGTTGGTGATCACATCGTCGCCGTCCAGCCCGCGGACGACCATCGAGCCGACGTTCGCCGACGCGCAGCGCGCCTCGTGCGGGGTCACCAGCGTGCACCCGGCGCCCACGGTGAGCGTGGCGGTGGGATCGGCGACCGTGAGGAACCCGCCGGTCGCGCTGACGGTGATCTGGTCGTCCACGCCCACGGGGGCGTCGTACTTGAGGACCCCGGCGGACCGCACCACACCCGGTTGGCAGTCGCCGTAGCAGGGCCGCGCCGCCATCGCGGGCCGCACGGACAGAACGGCCGGCAGGGCGGCCAGCGCCGCCGCGCCGCCGAGCACCCGCATCACGCGGCGGGAGACGCGGTGGTTTCGATCACGCCCGGACATGCGCTTCTCCTGACGACGGGAACGACGAAAGGCGATCGTCGTCGCGGTGATTCGGCGTGGGGGTCATCCGTCACCACGGCCTTCCGGGTGACCTGATGGACGTTCCTTCATGTGCGCCCCTCTGATCGTCCTGAAACGGTGCCCGTTCAGCACCCACCCGGTAGGCGTTCCACCGCGTTCCACCGCACTGGTGTCGCCTGCCGCTCCCGAGATCGCCGTCGTGAGACGCGCAGGGCCGATCCGCGTGAAGGGCCGGCCATCGGTCTAAAGGACTGCTCGGAAACCGTGCCGACCGCACCTTCGGTCGATACCGGGGCCGTCCTGAACTCGCAAGATCGCTCCATGCCCTACGACGATTCCGCTCCGGCCCAGCGCACCGAGCGCCTGACCGAGCACGACGAGAGTCACCCCACCCCCACCGGCCCCGGTCCGAGCAGGAGAAGGCCGCGGGCCGTGGCCGCGCGAGGCGGCTTGGCCGCCGTGGCCGGACTGCTCGCGCTGGTGGCCGCCACCTCCTGGGCGCCCGCGTCCGCCTCTGCCTCCGTCCCTGTCTCCGCCTCTGTCTCCGCCTCCTCCGCCGGTCCTTCGGCCACGCCGAGCGGCGCCCCGTACCTGCCGGCGCCGACCGGTCCCCATCCGGTCGGCACGACATCCCTGTACCTGAAAGACGCCTCCCGCCCCGATCCGTGGGTCCCCGAGGCCGGGGCGAGGGAGCTCATGGTCTCCCTCTGGTACCCGGCGACGTCGCGGAGCGGCCCGCGCGCGCCGTACGTGACGCCCAAGGAGTCGGAGCTCATCCTGCAAGGCAAGGGGGTGACGGGCGTCCCCGCCGACGTGCTGAGCAGAACGCGGACCAACGCCCACACCGACGCGAGACCGGCGGGAGTTCGGCGCACTCTCCCCCTCGTCGTGCTGTCTCCCGGCTTCACCGACCCCCGGAGCTCGCTCACCGCCCTGGCCGAGGAGCTGGCGAGCAGGGGCTACGTGGTGGCCGGCATCGACCACACCTACGAGACCTTCGCCACCACCTTCCCCGGCGGGCGGCTGACCACCTGCGCCGCCTGCGAACTCGAGACCGACGACTTCGGGAAGAAGGCGGTGGAGAACCGGGCGGTCGACGTCTCCTTCGTGGTCGACGAGCTGACCGGACCACACTCCGCGTGGCAGGGCGCTTCGCTGATCGACCCGTCCCGGATCGCGATGGCGGGCAGCTCCCTCGGAGGCGCGAGCGCCGCCGAGACCATGCTGAACGACCCCCGGGTACGCGCCGGGATCAACATGGACGGCACGATGTTCGCCCCGATCTCCGGCAGCGGAGTGGCGCGGCCGTTCCTGTTCCTTGGCCAGACGCTGCACAGCCCGGGCGGCGAGGACTCCACGTGGGACCGTGACTGGGAGCATCTGACCGGATGGAAACGCTGGCTCGTCGTGGCCGGAGCCGTGCACGCGTCCTTCACCGACTATGACCTGCTGGCCCAGCAGATCGGCGTCGACCTCGGCGGCGACCTGCCCGCGACCCGCACCGTGGAGATCACCCGCCGGTACGTCCGCGCCTTCTTCGACCTGCACCTGCGCGGCATCCCGCAACCCCTGCTGAACGAGCCGTCCCCCCGTTATCCCGAGGTCGAGTTCTGCACCCCGCAGACCGCGACCTGCCGGTAACGGCCCGTCCCCTGCGGTGGCGGCTATGCGCCGACGTCGTCGGCCAGGCGCCGCAGATAGCTCGCGAACCGCCGCCGGTCGTCCTCTGGCCAGGAGGCCGTCAGCTCATCGAACGCCTGGCGCTGCCATCGCCTGGCGGTCGCCAGCAACTCCTCCCCGCTCTCGGTGAGCCGCAGGCAGGCGCGGCGCCGATCGCGTTCGGAGGTGGCGCGGGCGAGGTAGCCGGCTTCGACCGCGTCCCTCACCATGCGGCTGGCGCCCGAATGGTCGAGCCCGAGCTGGTGGGCCACGGTGCCCACGGTGACCACCGCGTCCTCCCCGGGGACGGCGCGGGACGCGTTCGTGACCACGGCCTCGACGACCAGGATGTGCTGCACGTGACGCGACTCGCCGGTCAGCTCCTCCGATGCGCGGCCGGCCCACCTGCGTGACCAGAAGCGCACCAGGCGGAACAGCGCGGGTCCTCCGTCGTGCCCCTCTCTCATGCCCTCACCCTACGGGCGGTTGCGTGCGATTCGCACATATGATTATGTGCGAATCGCACGCATCTCGATCCTCCTGAAGGGCTCTCCATGACCATCGTCATGAACCACCTGATCGTCCCCGCCACCGACCGGACCGTGGCCGCCACGTTCTTCGCCGGCCTCCTGGGCCTGCGGGTCGGCCCGCCCGCCGGGCCGCTCACACCCGTCAGCGTCAACGACGACCTCACCCTCGACTTCGACGACCGCCACCGGCCCCAGCCCGGCCACTACGCGTTCCTGGTCGACGACGACACCTTCGACGCGGTCATGGAACGGCTCGGCCGAGCCCCGTCGGTCGACTACGGCTCCGGCCCCGCACACGGCTGGGACCGCGACATCAACCACCTCGCCGGCGGCCGGGGCGTATACGTCCGCGACCCCGACGGCCACAGCTACGAACTCTTCACCGTCGTACCCGAGTGACCGCCACCGCATGGCCCACCTTCTACCGCCCCCCGGCACCCGAGGCCGCCTCCTCGGCCGTCACAGGGAACCAACAACGAGGCATGGCGGGGATAATTCCCCCATATTTGGACACCACGCAACCCGATAATCCAGCATGGATATCGGCCACAACGCACGGACAGCACGGGACCGCTTGAGCCACTAAACTGAATATCGTCCCCCTTATCGAGAGCCGACCCGGCGGTCATCCTCCCCGGAGGCAGCGTGCGTCAGCGTGGAATCACCCATCTCAGATGCAACGCGTCGAATATTCTCGCCGCCATCGTCCTCGCCACGACCGGTTGCGCCCCCTCCACCACGCCGCCGAACAGGAGCTGCGACGAGGTCACCGTCGGCAACGGGTCCTCGGCGGGCGGCATCGGCATCAGCGGGAAATTCGACCTGACCATGGCGCTGGCCATCGTCGACCCGCCGGACGGGGCTGGCACACCCGAGATCGAATGGAAACCCGTCTACTCGATCGCCAACCTCACCAAGAACAGGATTTGCATCGTCGACATCAGCACGACATTCCCTACGAACCGCGACAAAGCGGGCGCACTATTAGCGCTGAAGACAGCCAGAGAGACGCGTCAGGTCGACATCTACCAGAACAACGCGGCGGTCCTTTCCCGGACGCCTTCTGTGACGCAACGGCCGCCTTTCGCGCTTGAACCGGGCGTCACCGTGCTGGTCCGCTTCCACCAGTACCTCACCCTGACCGCCGACGGGCGGGACGTCTCGTTGAGAACCGACGAAGACCTGTCGGAGCGCCTGGGGCCGCTGTTCCGGCTGAACCGCCTGGACGACGGCAGCTACCACTGTGCCCCGCAGTACCCGTTGAAGGTCACCGTGACCTCCGACATCGGCACGTCGACCCAGGAGGTGATCAACGCGATCATGCCGGACGGTTGCGGGCTCATCTTGCCGACCGGCTGACGGCAGGTCCGATGACGAGACGACCGCCACCACGGAAGACCCCACCGCGTCACGGACCCATTCCCCGGCAGGGCTTACCGGCGCCCCGCCCGAAGTCGTCCCCTGACCAGCGCCACCGATCTCCGGTGATCCGCCACCTCCCCTTCGTCGCGGCAGTACTGCTGTTCTCCGCGGCCCGGGCGATACTGCGGTGGGCGGCCGGCCGGACGCCGAGGCCGAAGACCCCGCCGACGCCGAAGACCCCGCCGCCTCCCGCACCGGCGCCACGTATCCCGGCCCCCTCTCTGAAGCCACCCCCCGAACAGCGACGGCAGGTCCGTTTTCCCGTGGCCGGCATCCTGCTCCTCACAACCGCGGTGTCGCTGTGTGGGCTGGCCTGGGCGCTGTTCGACGCGGGACGTCCCGGCGCACCGTTGTCCCCACATCTGCGCCCGGACTACGGGTTCGACAGCGACGTGACGATCTACCTCCCCCGCGAGGCCAAGCTCACCGAGTCCTCGCTCAACGTCTCCTACGAGAAATCCCAGGAGCCCGGCCATCAGGACGAATGGACGCAGTCTCTCGCGCTCTACTGGGACACCGCGCGCGCGAACCCATTCCCGGTCATCCTGGAGTTCCGCGGCGGCGCCCGTATCGACCGACCTCGCATCGGTGAGACGAAACTCCAATCGGTCGAACTCGGCGACCGTCAACTCGTCCTCCTGGACGACTCCCGCCGGCTCACCGGCGAGATGCGCATACCGCCGATCAGCGCCGAGAACTCGCGGATCGCGTTCGCGTCCCCGCAGGTCGGGTCCCAGATGCAGTGCACGGGGCTGGCCGCCGCCACCCATAACGGGAATCTGTCCGGCCTGACCTTCGCCGAGTGGGACCGCATCTCCAGCGCGTGCGACTTCACCGACTTCAAGCGGTACACGCAAATGGTGCTGATCCTCGACGAGGCGCCACTGCGGGTGGACTACCTCAGCGTCGAGCCTGTCGAAGCGGGCAATACGCCCGGCTTCAGCTGGAAGAGCGAAGGCGAGCTCGCCACCCTGCAGGTCCGCGCCAGCTACGTCGACGTGAACGGCGAAGCGATCGCGCAGCGCATGCTGTTCCTCTCCGGCGTCGTCATCGGCCTCGCCGCGGCCTGCGCTCCCAACGCCATCCACTCCATATCCACATACATCCACCGCCGCCACCGCGCCTGACCGGCCCCTCGACCTCTGCTCTTCCACCTGTGGCCGCTTGGCCGCGTCAAGACATCCGATTTCCCGCGTCCCGACGCGAAATGATGGCCCTTCTCCCTACATAGGCACAGATGTCCGTGGACCGCGCCATGAGGAGAGCAGCATGAGAATGCCAAGGAGACCGGAGATGGGCCCAGCCAGTGGGTGGTGAGCGGGCCAGGTTCGAGTCCGTGTACCGGGAGACGTATGGCCGGCTCACGGCGTACGCGGCCCGGCGCTGCGACTCACCGCAGGATGCGGCGGACGTCGTGGCCGAGACCTTCGCCATCGCCTGGCGGCGGATGGGCGAAGTGCCGGACGGCGAACAGGCCACGCTGTGGCTGTACGGCGTGGCGCGGAAAGTGCTGGCCAACCACTATCGCGGCGAGGTGCGTCGCCAGGCCCTCAGTGTGCAGCTCGACGCCGAACTGGCCGACGTGTACCAGGCCGCGCCCGACAGCGGGGTCGAGCTGACAGCGATCAAGCAGGTCTTCCTCACCTTGCCGCACGCCGATCGGGAGCTGTTGTCCCTGGTCGCCTGGGAAGGGCTGGACCGAGAGCAGATCGCCACCGTGCTCGGCCTGTCACGCAACGCCGTACGCATCAGACTCCACCGCGCTCGCAGGCGCTTCGCCCGCGCGCTCGCCGAGGCGGACGTGCGGTTCAGACCGGAAAGCCGGCTGATCCCGGCGGAGGAAGGGCAGCTGTGAAGCACATCGACGACATCGACGTGATCACCCGTGCGCTGGCCCGGGTGGAACCGGGCGCGCCGGGTGGGGGCGCGTCCGACACGGGGGCGCGGGAGCTCCTGGCGGCGATCACCGCCGAGCAGCCCGGCCCGTCCTCCAACCAGCCCGGCCCGTCCTCCGCCCGTCCCCGCCGGCGCCATGCCCCACGGCTGCTCATGGGGTTGGCGGGCGCGGGCCTGCTCGCCGCGGGCATCGTGGTGGGGCCGAGCCTGCTGGAGAACGGCGGCACCCCCTCCTACGCGGTCACCGAGGAACCCGACGGCGTCGTGTACGTCCAGATCCGGGATTTCCGCGACCAGGGCGGCCTGGCGAAGCGGTTGAAGGAGCTCGACGTTCCGGCCATCGTCGACTACGCACCGCCCGGCAAGTGGTGCAGGGAACCGCGTGGAGCCCATGTCCAGGACATTCCCCGCGGCCTGTACTCCGTGCCGGAGAACATCCCCGGCGAAGAGTCCGGACAAGGCTGGCAGATGCGGATCGACACCCATCTCTTCAAGCCCGGCCAGACGTTCGTCTGGACGATCAGCGACCATTCCACCAGCACGATCCTGATGAGCGGCCCGGTCGCCCCATGCGTTCTCGTACCCGACACGTCACACGAGCCGCGGATGATCAAGTACGAGTACCGGACGGCGACCACGAAGGGCGGCTCGCTCGCCGATTTCCGGGTGGACGAGAAGACCGTCGGGGAGGTTCTACCCGAACTCAAGAAGCGCGGGTTGAAGGTCACCTACCTGATCATGGCGGTCGCGCCGGACAACCCCGGCGGCTATAGCGAGGTGCGCACGCAGACCAAGCCCGTCGGCGATGACTGGATCGTCTGGGAGGCGGAGCAGCCCGACCGCGATCCGAGAGCGATCCGCCTGCTCGTCACAGAGAAACGCTTCGACAGAAACCCCGTCTACGGCGGCCCCCGGGACCGCGTCATCAAGGAACAGCCCTCTACCGGTCAGCCATGACACATCGCCCGCACCCTTAGCCGTGGCCGCCAGCGCGTGCAAACGCTCTCGGAGGAGCGGCCGGTGCCCAGCACGCCGTGACAAGGCTCAATGGCGTCGAGGACACCTCTTCGTGGCCTGGTCATGCCGCGTCCGTGGTCGCATGCTGGAACCAGTCGGCGGCCCATGCGCTAGCTGTGGCGATCACCGTACGGCCATCATGCTCGATCATGGTGTGATGTACGACGCCATCACTCAGCCGTACCGCGACCTGCTACGCCGCAACCACAAGCTGATCGATTACATCGAGCATTTCTGCTACACCGTCACCACGCCGCTGACCCTCGACGAAGCCGTGCGGCGCATCGGCATGCAGCGGGCCGACCTTGTCCCCGCTCCCGGACGCGAAACGCTGGGCGAGGACGGATGCCTGCTCATCGGGCAGGTCGGCCCGGCCGTCGTCACTTACGACGAAGTAGGTGCCGCCCGGTTCATGCCCAACGCCCATGCTTTGGGTAAGGGCTGTGATCACGGCATCGCCCAATGGGATTTCTACAACCTGGCCTTCGCCTACATCCGGTCCGACGGCAGCGGCGGCAGTTGGGACGAGGAACGACGCGGCCATGAGGAGTCGTCGGAGGAACTCATCGCGGGATGGCAGGCGGGTCCGCTCGCGGCCTATGCCGACCTGTTCCACCGCTACCTCCAAGAAGAGGAAGCCGACGAGGAGGGGGCCGATCCCGTCTATCTGCGAGCCGTCATGCTGACGATTCTCGAACTGGAGACCGGCGTGCGACTCGACGACGCACTCATCGACAGCCTTCCCTACGCCCTTTACCTGCCACTGTGATCCAAGGCGGCCTCTGATTTCATCGACGGTCAGATGCTCCTCACTGTCGCCCGCCGAACTGCCAGTCGTGGACCTCGATGTCGGCGTAACGGTCGGGGGTCAGGACCGAGCGTGCCGCATCCGGGTCCGGCGCCCGGATCAACAGGGCCGTGCCCAGCCAGGTGGTGCCGTCGTCCGACAGCAGCGGCCCATACGCGATCAGCTCGTCCTGGCCGAGCGGCGGGACAAGGTCGGCGGCCTGACCAGAGCCGAGCCCCAGCACCAGGTACCGGTCGCCCCCGTCTCGGCCACCAGGGAAGTCCCACATGGTGCGCCCCAGCACGTTCTGCCACCGACGCAGCATCACATCCCGGTACACACCGGCCTGGTAGTTGGGCTCGTCGAAGACGAACGCACGCGCAGTGGCGAGATCGGGCAGGTCAACGATGTGCACGCTGCCGGTGGCCGTATCGCGGCCACGGTCGAGGGTCGGGCCACGGGCGATCATCTCCGCCGCGTACCGATCCATATAGGACCAGTGCTCTTCCAGCAGCTCATCGCGCAATGCCGCGGAGTCACGCCGATCCCGGTGGTAACAGAAGAACTCCATAGGCAGAGTACCTACCATGGGCAGAACCGATGGCTCCATTCTGATTCATCCGAGCCACGGGCGACCGCTGCGCCAGGTCACAGGCCGGCCGTCACCCTCGTACAGGCCGCGACACACAATGGCTGACCCCCGTCGAATCGGCGCGTGATCAGCGACTGGAAGAGAGGCAATGAGCATGCGGTCGAGAACACACCTGTACGACCTGCTGGAATCGACCCTCTTCACCGAAGGTCTCGACGACCACAATGACCTCTGGTCGCTGGGATTCTGCGCCGTATGGGTACAGGGAGTGGACATCGCGACCATCGCATCACACTTTTCACTAGACCCCGGCACTCGCACCCCGTGCTACCTGAGCGAGATCCTCGATGAGGCGATCGACGACGGTTCCCTCTGGGTGGCCGAGGTCGGCGACTGGACTTGTGTCCTGCCCGCACGTACCGACGCCGCGTTCGTTCGTACCCTCGCCGCCGGCGGCGGGCAAGCCCTCAGCCTCGACATGGACATCAACAACAACGCCCTGTTCCAGTACGCCCGCGATGGACGCATGGTCGTCGCCTTCGAACCCAGATGCCCAGGCGACCGGCTCGGCGATGATCCGCACGCGCTCGATCACCTGATGGAAGGATTGCGCTTCCAGATCAGCGGTGACGAGCCCACCGATGATCGGGTTGACTCGGACGAAAGCCTGGCTTCGGCATTGGCGCTCATCGGACGGGTCACGCGAACGGACATAGCCGCCGACTGGTTCGAAGCGCAGCACTCCCGTATGAGATTCATGTCCCCTTGATGCTCGCTGAGCGTGCACCTTCCAACAGCGGCAGTACAGCGAACCAACCCGTCATCCGCTCCCTCGAGATCTGCGAGTCGTCCGGCCGGACATCGCCTCGCACGCTCGTAGCGGACACGGCCGCATATTGGCCGCAACGCCCCGCAGAACGCCGCTGATGACCACCAACAGCCAGGCACACAGCAAGAGGTCCGGCTCAGACCGGAGCCAGTACGCCCGGCGGTTCCTCCTCATCCTCGTCGTGCCACGTGCGCGCCAAATCGTCCCCCGAACCGTTCTCCGTGCCTGGTCAGCATCGAACGCGTCCGCGATCTCTCTGTCGCGCAGCGTGGGCGCCGGTCCCGGCCGGCGGCGGGAACGCGGGCCGCCCGCCGTACACAGCACCCGCCGCACCAAGCCGAACCCGCCGGCGATGGACGTGCCGCCGCCATGCAAAGCGAGAGCGCTGCAGCGGCGTGGGTCGATCTGTTCGGCCGTGGTCACCCGCGTGGGGCGTACATGATGACCAGCACACCCAGCAGGCAGATCGCCGCCCCTATGAGATCCCACCGATCCGGGCGGAACTTGTCCACCACCATGCCCCACACCAGCGAACCCGCCACGAACACACCGCCGTAGGCGGCCAGGATGCGGCCGAAGTCGGCATCCGGCTGGAAGGTGGCCACGAGCCCGTAAAGGCCCAAGGCGATGAACCCGGCGCCGACCCACAGCAGCCCGCGTTGTTCTCGAACCCCCTGCCAGACCAGCCAGGCCCCGCCGATCTCGGCGAGCGCGGCGACCACGAACAGCAGAAGGGAACGCGCGACAGTCACAGCCGTGACTGTAGAGGGTCGCTCACCGAGTGCTGACGGGCCTTCGCACTGTGGCAGCCGCAGCCGTCTCCGCCCGCGCATGCAGTGGCCCGCCTGCGGCGCCGGAGGAACCACGCCAGTCCCCCACGCCAGCACGGCCACGCCCGCCAGGCCCACAGCCACCATCGGCATCACATTCGTCAGCACAACAGCTCCAGCGCCACCGATCACCCCTGCCGCCGGCAGTACAGGAAGCACACAGCAAGCGGCGCAGGCCAGTGCGGCCAAGCCCGTCACGCCGGCCGGAAGCAGTCGCCGGCCTCGGCCGGGATCAGTTGACCTCGCCATGCTCGCCCTCGTCCGCCACGTCCGAGAACGGCAGCGGACAGCACGGACTCCCCGCACACGCCACCAGGTCGTCACACCCGGCATCCACCGCCTGGACGAGCGTCTCGCGAATCGCCTGAAGGTCGGCGATCTTCTGTTCCACCTCGGCCAGCTTGGCCGCCGCCCGTACCCGCAAACCTCGATCCGGCCCGCCATGACGATGTGCGACCGCCTCCACCAGGCCGGCCACCTCATCCAGCGTGAAGCCCAGCCGTTGCGCCACTTTGATCACACGAAGAACCGTCACGGTCTCCGGCGGATACAGCCGATGCCCTCCGTTGCTCCGTCGCGGCTCCTCCAGCAGGCCCCGCCGATGGTAGTAACGCAACGTCTGGACGTTGACCCCCACCGCCTCCGCGACCTCTCCCGTACGCAACCACTTCCCGCTCACGACGCCACCCGGGGAGCCGCCTTGACCGCCTGAGCCGCCAGCCCATCAAGCACATGGGCGTGAACCGCGGGCACCTCGACGTCCAGGACCAGGCCCTCACCGTCGCCGGCGAAGGTGAAGACGAAGAACGAGCAGCAGGCCGACTCACGCGCTGCCAGATCCCTCGCGGCCTCCTCCACCTGCGCACCACCACCCAGCACCAGCCGCAGACGCGTAGACGTCACACGCTCCAGCCCGCGCAGCGCCGAGGCGAACAACTCATCGAACTCCGCCACCCTCAACGGCCGTTCCTCCGTCGGCAGCGTGCATGCAGCCGGTGCCCACTCCATGAGCCCTCCACGTGCCACGACCGCCCGACTCTCACGCGAGCGACCCCTACAGCTCGACGGTAGGCCCGTACCCCGGTACAGGTTGCAACCCCAAAACCATGCCTCCGACGGGGGGCCTCGGCTCCGGGTAGAAACGGTGCACGCCAAGGACCGTACGTGGCCGAGGTGGAAGCCTGATCGTCCCGCCTGCCCCGACCCAGGCAAGCCCAGCAGACGGAAAGATCAGGCAGGGGTGCCCCCGTTGTACCGTGCTCCGTCCCGCCCGTCAGGCGGGCGCCGGGCACGGGGTGGAGATGCAGGTCAGCTTGTTCGTGTATACGTGATTGGCGATCTTCTCGCCGAGTTCCAGCCCGTCCCGGGCGTCCCACGGGTAGTGGACGCCCAGCCATACCCGGCTGTCGGCGTTCTCCCGCGCGGCCTGGCTGAAGCCGGCGAAGTCCTTGGTCCGGACGGGGGCGTGCGGGTCCTCGCTGGTGAGCCGGACCGGGATGTCGTCGTTGCCGAAGAAGCGCCGCATGATCCCGGCCCAGGCGCCGCCGAACGTGGCATGGCCGGAGGCCCATGCCGGGAAGCACGGCGAGAAGTTGACCCCGTTGCGGTCGGCCGACAGCGGCCGCCAGTCGGGGTCGAGGCCGCCGTCGCGGATGGCGGACTCCGGCCGCCAGAGGTCGATCGGCGTCAGGTACTTCACGTCCCACTCGGCGATGGCGGCGTCGGCCAGGGCCAGCGACACCAGGGCGAACAGTCGCGCGTTCTCGTACTTGCTGGTCAGGCCGCGCTGCCGAGCCACCAGGCGAGTGTGTTCGAGGAGCTGGCCCGGCGGCTTGTAGGTGCCGTCCAGGTCGTTGGACCAGAACCAGGCCGCCGCGGTCTGGTCGACGTCGCGCTGGTTCGGGGTCGCGGCGGTGGAGGTGGCGCCGCCCAGCCTCCGGACCTCGGCGACCTGCGCCCGGTATTCGGGATCGCGGATCAGCGCGGCGTAGTCGGCGTACTTTCCCGGCGTGGCCGGCCGGAACACCGACCCGCTGGATATGGCGAACGGCCTGACCACGCCCCACCTCGGGTCCACCGCGTCAGCGCCGCCGGCGCACGAGCTTCCCGGCCCGCCGGTGGGCCGCCAGGCGCCCGGGACGTTGGCGAGCGTGTACCCCGGGGTGTCCTCGGAGCCGTCCCCGGCCCGGAAGTTACGCATCCGGTTCACGACCGAGCTGACCACCTGCAGGTCCAGGTAGTCGGAGTCGGTGGGCGAGGTGCCGAACCAGGCCCGGAACCGCTGGTCGAGGAAGGCCGTCTGGTCGGGGCTGTCGGCCAGCTTCCCGGCACCGAAGAGGTCGAGCATGATGTTGTAGGCCGTCCGGCCGATCACCCGCTCCTCCTCGCCGTCGGTCCTGGCCAGAGAGAAGTACGTCCCGGCCTGCAGGTACGGCTGGTATCTCCGCACCCCCCACTTGTCCTGGAACATGGTCTCGGCGTCGAAGATCGACGCGTTGACCATCGCCGCGGCCCTGGCGAGCTTGCCCGGCGTCGCGTCCCTCCCCTTGAGGTTCCGGAACACGTCGATCAGTACGCCGTTCCAGTACTGGGTGGGGTCCTCGCTGTAGTTGGGCGGCGCGGCGGCGGCCGGTGGCGCCGCGACCGTCGCCGTGGACGCGGTCACCGCCAGCGCGGTGGCCACCGTCACCACGGCTCTGCGTAACCTCTGCCCGACTCCCCTGCGATGCCCGGAACTCATGGGTGCTCTCGCTTTCTCCCGAGGGATGTCCTGTGGATGGGCGAACAGCCTCCATGGAAGCGCGCGAACCCTCGTCCGCCATCGAACGAGGAGTCGAATCCCACCGTGACTTTCGCGGTAAGAGCGATCTGGCTACACCCCTGGGAGTGCGACTTCCGCGGTACACGGTTTCACCTCCGGGTTGATGCGAGCCGGGAACGCGCGGGGTTAGCCTGACGGATGCTCTACGGCGCGCCACCGTCGGTTCGGCGGCTGTCACAGGTCAAACCGGAGATCGCCGACACCGCCCTGGCCCTGTTCATGATCATCACAAGCTGGTTGTGGGCCCTGATCGAACCAGCCCAGGGACATCATCCGGCCGACCTGCCATCGCTGGCCCTGACGCTGCTGGTCAATGCCCCTCTCGCGGCCCGCCGTCGCGCGCCCTACTCCGTACTGGTGATCTGCGTATCGGGGGCGATCGTCTACCACCTGCTCGGCTACCACTACGGGCTCAACAACATGGGTCCCCTGGTGGCGCTCTACACCGTCGCCGCGCACCGGCCCATGCGCGCCGCGCTCGTCTGCTCCATGCCCGTCGTCGCCGAGTGGACGCATTCCTCCTCCCTGCATGAGCCGCGCGTGGCCGTGTGGTCCGCGCTGGGGCAGGCCCTGATGGTGTCCGGCTGTGCCGTGTGCGTCGGCGCGGGCGTGCGACTGCTGCAGTCGCGAACCAGGCAGCTCACGGACCTGGCCGACCGGCTGCATCAAGAGCAGGAGGCCGCCGCGCATCGGGCGGTCACGCTGGAGCGCATGCAGATCGCCCGCGAACTGCACGACGTGGTAGCCCACCACATGTCGGTGATCTCCATACAGGCCGGGCTCGGCCGCTACGTGGCGTCGTCCGAGCCCCAGACCGCGCGGCAGGCGCTGGAGGTCATCGCCCACACCAGCAGCGAGGCCCTGAACGAGATGCGGCGGCTGCTGTCGATCCTGCGCGTCGAGCCCGCCGGCGAGGACGATGAGCTCTACACCACGACACCCGGTCTCGAACGCCTGCCGCCGCTGGTCGAGCGGATACGCCGGGCGGGACCGTCCATCGACATGACCGTCGAGGGAACGCCGCGGCCGCTGCCCCCGGGCCTGGACCTGTGCGCGTTCCGGATCGTTCAAGAGGCGCTGACCAACGTGCTCAAGCACGCCGGCGACGACGCCCACGTACGGATCATGGTGACCTACGCCCCGGCCCACCTCGCCCTCCGCGTCACCGACGACGGGCACGGAACGCGGGCGCCCACCTCCTCAGGAGGGCACGGCTTACTGGGCATGACAGAACGTGTCAAGCTCTATGATGGCGTGATCACCGCCGGTCCGCTCCCCGAGGGCGGCTACGAGGTGGCCGCGTCCTTTCCCATGCCCTCGTCCCCGCAGGAGAGAGGGCTTCCGGACACCGATCGGCGATGCGAGTGAACGTCAGGGTAGCCGTGGTGGACGACCAGATCCTGGTCCGCGCGGGCCTGGCGGCGTTGCTGCGAGCCGCCCCGGGCATCGACGTGGTCGGCGAGGCGGGCTCGGACGAGGAGGCGCCGCCGTCCAGCCTGGCCGGGTTGACCCCGCGGGAGACAGAGGTGGTGCGGCTGGTCGGCCGTGCGCTGTCCAACGGGCAGATCGCCGAGACCCTGCAGGTGAGCGAGGCCACGGTGAAGACCCACCTCAACCGGCTCATGGCCAAGCCGGGCCTGTGCAGCCGCGCCCAGGTCGTAGTCCTCGCCTACGACTGCGGCCTGGTCAGACCGGGCATGCGCTGACCCGCCGGCCGCTCCTGGCCGAGTCAGCCAGTGGCGCCGGTGGTGAGACAACAGCAGCGCACCCCCTCGCTCATCCAGCGGAGCAGCCCTTCTCGAACACGCTCAAACAGAAGGAGATAAGGGCTTGGTCCTTCGGCACGCATTGGGCACAGCCACCTGTTGAGAGCCGCTGACGGCCGGACATAAGCGGACATGACAAAACGGCCCCTGACCGCATCTCTGCTGGTCAGGGGCCTCTTCAGGCTGGTGTGGCAGGTCCAGGGTTCGAACCTGGGTAGGCTGAGCCGACGGTTTTACAGACCGCTCCCTTTGGCCACTCGGGCAACCTGCCGTGTCTTCGCTCTCGCGGCGACAGGTAGAAGAATAGCGGACTTCCGGGGCGGCTGTGACAACGGCCGCCGACGCCCTGATCCACACGCGACACCTCCTGGGTCGCTAGGGTCGGAGGGACGAGAGAGGACACCTATACCGATGGCCGACAGCAGTTTCGACGTGGTGAGCAAGATCGACCGTCAGGAGGTCGACAACGCGCTGAACCAGACGGTCAAGGAGGTCGGGCACCGCTTCGACTTCAAGGGCACGGGCGCGGGCATCGCCTGGTCGGGTCAGAACAACATCGAGATCAAGGCCAACAGCGAGGAACGCGCGAGCGCCGTCCTTGACGTGTTCAAGGAAAAGATCATTAAGCGCGGGCTGTCGCTGAAGGTGCTGGACGCGGGCGAGCCGAAGCTGTCCGGCAAGGAGTACCACCTGGTCGTCGGCCTCAAGGAGGGCATCGACCAGGAGCATGCGAAGAAAATCTCGAAGATCATCCGAGATGAGGGGCCCAAGGGGGTCAAGGCGCAGATCCAGGGGGAGGAGCTGCGGGTCAGCTCGAAGAAGAAGGACGAGCTCCAGGATGTCATCGCGCTGCTGAAGGGCAAGGACCTCGACATCGCCCTGCAGTTCACGAACTACCGCTAGCCAGTCGAGTTTCACGGCTCCGACCTGCCGGCTCATCGGGCGGAGCCCGCGGGGGGCACATCCGGGGCACATGGCCGAGCGCGCCGCCCACCAGGGCACGCGCTCTCTCCTGTGCCTCGGGCCACTCCCCACGTACGTGTCCGGTGTGACCATGGGCGCCGCGCCAAGGCGGAGCTGTACGGTGTCGACGCTTGCTCCCCGGCGGACCACGTTTTCCGAGGTGACGATATGAGCTCCGCCGATGCGCAGTACTCGGAGCTACTGCACGCCGGCCTGTCGAGGCAACTGTGCCTGACCTGGTGTCAGCAGCGTGACCTGGACGAGGTGGCGCGCAGGTTCGGCGCGGACATGGAGACCGGGCTGTGGGCCACGGAAGACGAGATCGAGGAACTCGAAGAGGACGACACAGCTGAACTGGTGCAGCTCGCCACGATCGGCGCTTGGACGATCGCGTACGAACCAGGTGGATATCAGGGCTCGAGGAACATCATCCTGGAGTCGCTCTCCGAAGGGGGCCGAGCTTTCAACGTCCATTGGAACGTCGAGCTGGACAGCTCCATCTGTTACGCCGTAGACGGCGTGACCGAAACCGCCTTCGAACTCCTCGACCCCGAGCGACGGTCGGGAGCTCATCCAGCCGCATTGGACGACATTCTGGCCGAAGTGGGCCTGCACCAAGGTCTTACGACCGAGCAACTCAAGGCGCGTGTCCTCGCGCTGGGAAAGAAGATCAGCGGACAGCCGCTGACTCCCGAGTGGTTGCGATCTCCCCGATACGTCTTCAAGATCAGCGATGCGCTCCCGGATCCCCTCGTTCCAGCCGCATACCGGTATCCCCGAGCCCCCTTCCTGGACGAGCCGGAGTTCGCGCGGATCCTCGACGATCCGTCCCCGGCGATGGCCTCTGCCGTCCTCAGACAGGTCGTCTCCGTCGTCATCGCGGCCGCCTCACTCGAAGGTCCACTTCCCAGTAAGGTCATGCGAATAATTGATCATGGCGAGCAGGTCCAGGGAGAACGAGACGCCCTCCGCTCGGAATTGAGCCGGCAGGCCGGTGATATACGGGCGAAGATGCTCCGAGATGCACCCGACGCGAGTGAGAGGGACCGGCTGGATCTGGCAGGTCAGACGCTGGTCGTCCTCCGGAGCGCCCTTAACGCCTCACCGGCCGAGGCGGCGGGGGCCGCATCCCGCGCCGCCCTCGGGCTCAGCGGGCTGCCCAGGGAGGACTTCATGCGCCTGCTCGTGCTGAGCAATGTGAGCACACGTATCGAACGCGACCTACACCGCTCGAATGACCGAATTGCGTCGATTGATGGGGCATAACGCATCGATATAGCGCGACATATCGCGATTGATGGCTGATAGTGGCTGCTGTCGTTTTGTGGGCGTCGGTCGGGGCTCGGCCGACGCTGAATCGTGACTCAACTTTTCGTCGGAGACCTGCATCTATTGAGGGTGACGAGAGGATCACGCATGAAGCGGACGCGCACAATGGCACTGCTGGCGATGGCCGCCATGGCCACCGCCACCGCCCTCACCGGCCCGGCGGAGGCGTTCACGGGAGCCGCCTCCACCGCGAAGACCCGGGAGACCACGCACACCACGCACACCACGAACACAGCGAGCGGCAAGGCGGTCAGGTACGCCTGGGTGGCGAGCTGCGCCAAGGGTGACTACGTCACCCCGTGCGGCTCGTGGACGCTGAGCCTGCGCGGCGGGAAGACCGTGAAGGTGCCCGAGGCCACCGTGTACCCGCGCGGCGCCGACGGCAGGCCGGACAAGGAGTCGAGCGCCCCGTTCGCGGTCAGCGGCGACGGCTCGCGGGTGGTGTACTTCCGCAGGTCCGACCACAAGCTGGTGTGGACGGACGTGGCGAGCGGCCGCAGCCACGGCCTCCCCGGCTCCTCGGCCAAGCTGCCGAAGAGGCTGGGCATGGAGGACGTCGCGGCCACGCTCTCCCACGACGGAGACACCGTCGTGGTCGACTACGGCGACGCGAGCGGCAAGCTGCCGACGCTCGTCGTGCACCTGAGGTCGGGCGAGGTCGTGAAGCTGCCCGGTAAGGACGATGTGCAGGGCTTCAGCCCCGACGGCCGGCGCGTTCTGCTGTCGCGCACGACCGCGGACAACACCACCGAGTTCACGGTGTACGACACCGACGGCCAGGCCGGCGAGAGCCGGGAGGTGCCGCAGGTCGTGTCGAACAACTCGCCCATCGCGCTCGCCGACGACGGCGTCACGGTGGGGGTCGTGATCGTCCCGACGTCCGGCAGGCCGCGCCTGCGGCTGTACGACCTGTCCACGGACGCGGTCTCACCGGCCGTCGACCTGAACGTTCCCTCCTCCGAGAGCCCCTACCGGCTCGACTGGGACGAGTCCGGCAAGCTGACGCTCTGGCGGCTGCGCTCCAGCGACGACGGCACGCTGACGCGGGTGACGGCCAGCAGGGTCGACCCGTCCGACGGCGCGCTGAAGAAGATCGACTCATTCAGGGTACGCGGCAAGATCTACACCTGGTGGCTTCCCGGAGAATGACCGATCTCCCCGGGGAATGACCGATGCCCCCTCCTATAAAGTCCGATATATCGGGTCTTAGGAGGGCTAAATGGCCAAGGTCTACGACGCGTTGAACGACCGGCTGCGCACGTTCATCTCCGAGCAGCCGGTCTACTTCGTCGCCACCGCGCCCGAGAGGGGCGGGCACGTCAATGTGTCTCCCAAGGGGTACGCCGACACTTTCACCGTGCTGGACGACACCACCGTCGCCTACCTCGACCTCGACGGCAGCGGCGTCGAGACCATCGCGCACCTCCGCGAGAACGGGCGCATCACCATCATGTTCGCCGCGTTCTCCGGCGCCCCGAACATCGTGCGCCTGTCCGGCCGGGGCCGCGTCCTCACCAGCGGCGACCCGGAGTTCGCCCGGCTGCTCGGGCGCTTCGGGCCGCACCCGGGCGTGCGGTCGGTCATCGTCGTGGAATGCGACCGCATCGCCGACTCCTGCGGCTTCGCCGTGCCGCACATGTCCTTCGACGAGGACCGCACCCTGCTCGACGAGTGGGGAGAGCGCAAAGACGTGCGGCAGAGACGCGCGTACCGCGCCAAGCACAACCGGGAGAGCATCGACGGCCTGCCCGCCCTCAAGGCCGAGGAGACCGACCCCGCGCACGACCGCTCCTAGACCCCCCGTCCCGATCAGGCTCCTCGCCCTTCCCGCAGAACCACTCCGAGCCGACCTCGGAGAACGAGACGAACGTCGCCGCTCCGCTCAAGTCAGCCGGGACGGCGGCGCGTCGCGTACTACAGCGAAGGGGCCCAGGCGTTCGTGGTCCGGGACCTGGCGATCGGACAGGTCTGGCGCGTGCCGAGGACGATCGCACGCAGTTCGTTGGTGAGGCAGGCCGGGACGGTCCTCCCGTTGGTCAGCGGCGGTAGCCCGCCATGCGTTCGAGGCGGGCCACCCGGGCGGCCGTGGAGGGGTGGGTGGAGAACAGCCTGCCCACCCCTGCCCCGCGGAACGGGTTGGCGATCATGAGGTGGGAGGCGGAGGTCAGCCGGCTCTCCTCGGGGAGGGGCAGGTCGCGCGCGCCCATCTCGATCTTGCGCAGCGCCGAGGCCAGCCCGAGCGGGTCGCCGGTGAGCAGGGCGCCCGACTCGTCGGCCTGGAACTCGCGGGACCGGGAGATCGCCATCTGGATCATCCCGGCGGCGACCGGGCCGAGGAACATCATCAGCAGCGCGCCGATGAACCCCGGCCCCTCGTCGTCGTCCGCGGAGCCGCCGAAGAAGACCGCGAGATAGCTGCAGTAGGTGATGATCGTGGCCAGCGCCGCGGCCACCGAGGAGATCAGGATGTCGCGGTTGTACACATGGGAGAGCTCGTGGGCGATCACGCCCCGTAGCTCCCGCTCGTCCAGCAATCGCACGATGCCGTAGGTGAGGCAGATGGACGCGTTGCGCGGGTTCCTGCCGGTGGCGAAGGCGTTGGGGTGCACGGTGGGCGACAGGTACAGGCGCGGCATCGGCTGGCGGGCGTCGGTCGACAGCTCGCGGACGATGCGGTACAGGCCAGGCTGCTCGACCTCGCCGACCGGGCGGGCCCGCATGGCCGACAGGGCGATGCGGTCGGAGAAGAAGTAGGCGACCGCGTTGGCGGCCAGGGCGACGAGCACGGCGACCTGCACGCCCCGGCCGCCTCCCAGCCATGACCCCGCGATCAGGATCAGAGCCGACAAGGCGCCCATGAGCACTGCGGTACGCAGGCCGTTGTTGTGCACGCTTCCCCCTCTCGGAACGCTGCGCTCACTACTGGCAACGTTCGCGGCCTGCCCCAACGTTCCCAGCCCCGCGACCGGGGCAGGCGGGCGCGCGATGTCAGCACGCTGGGAAAAGACCGTCGTCGGCACGCCAGGACAAGGGACCAACCCGGTGGGACGTGCGCGGGAGGGGTCCGGACGGCGGAGCGGGCGGAGGAGTCGTTCGGACAATGGGGCGGGCGGAGAAGGAGTCCGGACGGTGGGGTGCGCGGGAGGGGTCCGGACGGCGGGGCGGGCGGAGGAGGGGGTCGGGCGGCGGGGTCAGCCGGCCACGGAGAGGACCAGTTGCGGGGCGATCGAGAAGGCCACGGAGGCCGCCAGCCCGAGCGCGATCGCGACCGTGACCGCCGGGGAGGGGGCACGCCCGGCGAGCCGGTCGACGAGGTCACCCTCGTCCGGGCCGGTGGCAGGCACGGTGACCTGGCCGGTGGCGGGGCCGGTGACCGGGCGGGTGGCAGGGACGGGGGCGAACAGCCGGGCGGTCCAGCCGATGTAGTAGTAGAGCCCGATCACGGTGTTGACGGCCATGACGACGGCCAGCCAGCCCGCGCCGCCCTGGACGATCTCGCGGAACACCACGATCTTGGCGAACATGCCCGCAAGTCCCGGGGGCAGCCCGGCCAGGCAGATGAGGAAGAAGGCCAGCGCGAGCGCCGGCACCGGGGCGCGGAAGGCCAGGCCGCGGTAGTCGTCCAGCTCGTTGCGCTCCGCCCTCCTGCTGACCGCCATGACCACGGCGAACGCGCCGATGTTCATGGCCGCGTAGATCGCCAGGTAGGCGATGGACGCGGACACGGCCGCCCTGCCCGCCACGCCCAGCGGGGCGAGGATGTACCCGGACTGGGCGACCGACGACCATGCCAGCAGCCGCACGGCGTGGCGCTGCCGCAGGGCCAGCAGGTTGCCTGCGGTCATGGTGAGCGCGGCCAGCACCGCCACGAGCGGTCGCCACATCCCCGCCTGGCCGGCCAGCGCCGTGGTCAGGACGAGGATCAACCCGGCGAACCCGGCGGACTTGGAGATGACCGACAGCAGCGCCGCCACGGGCACCGGGGCACCCTGGTAGACATCCCCGGCCCAGAAGTGGAACGGCACCGCCGCGACCTTGAACGCGAACCCGGCGAGCACCAGCACGACACCCACGGTGAGCACGCCGGCGGGCACCTGGCCGGGCCCGTCCGCCGCCGCCCCGCCCGACGCGACGAAGTCGACGTACATGCGGGGGAAGGCGGAGGCCGAGACGGGGAGCCGGGCGGCGATGCGGTCGAGGTGGACCGACCCGGTCACGCCGTACAGCAGCGAGACGCCGAAGAGCATCACGGCCGTCGAGATCACCGAGACCAGGAACAGCTTGAGCGCGGCCTCCGAGCCCCGCGCGTCGTACCGCTTGAGCGCGGCGAGCGCGAAGACCGGCAGTGAGACCAGCTCCAGCGAGACCACCAGCATGATGAGGTCGCGGGACGCCGGCAGGGTGACCGCGCCGGTGAGGGTGCACAGCAGCAGGAAGTACCACTCGCCGGGCGGGATCGTCCGGTCGGCGAGCTGCGCCATGGACAGCAGGACGACCACGACGGCGGCGCAGAGCACGACGGCGCCGAAGACGAGGGTGACGCCGTCGACCACGAAGGAGCAGGAGGAGGCGGCACCGCCTGCGCTTCCTGCGCCGGCCGCGCCTCCTGTGCCTGGTGTGCCTCCTGCGCCGCCTGCGCCTCCGTTCAGGCCCGCGGGGACGCAGAAGGTCGCCAGGCGCCCGCCTCGCAGGGCCTGCGCGGCGACCACGGCGAGCGCGGCGAGGACGCCGGCCAGCGTGAGGAAACCGAGCGCCGTGGTCGTGCGCCCGCCGCGGGGCAGGAACGCGTCGAGCAGCAACACCGCCCCGGCCACCACCGCGAGGATCAGCGGCGGCGCGATGGCCGCGTAGTTGATGGACTGGATCATCGTGCCCCCAGGAACGCCTGAACCGCCGGGTCGGTGACGGCGAGCAGCGCCTTGGGCCACAGCCCGAGCGCCACGGTGAGGACCACCAGGGGCGTCCACGCCGCCAGCTCGTACGCGCTCACATCCGGCATCGGCCCGCGAGGCGCGGGCACGCCGCCCGCCACCGCCACCGGAACACCGCCCGAAACCTCCGAGGGCGCGGCGCCCTGCACCTGCGCAGGCGCGCCGCCCGGAGCTCCTGCGGGGACCTCGCCCCAGGTCTCCTCGAGGACGCCGCCCGGGGTTTCCTCGGACGCAGCAGGTTCGCCGGAGACCGAGGGTTCACCGAAGACCACGGGTTCGCCGAAGGACGCGGGTTCGCCGGGTGGCGCCTCCGCCAGGGGCTCTCCCGGCACCGGCCCGGCGTCGGGCGGCCGGCCGTGGGTGACGCGGGAGAGCATGCGCAGGAAGTACGCCGCGGTGAGGACGGTGCCGAGGCCGCCGACGGCCATGAAGACCAGGAACAGCGGCCGGGAGAGTCCCTGCGCCGGCTGGAAGGCGCCGAGCAGCGCGAGCATCTCGCCCCAGAACCCGGCCAGACCGGGCAGCCCAAGGGAGGCCACGCAGGCGAAGGTGAGCAGCGAGGCGACGTAGGGCATCCGGGCCAGCATGCCGCCGCCGAGCCGCGACATGTCGGCCGTCCCGTACCGCTCCTTGATCCCGCCCGCGACGAAGAACAGCAGGCCGGTGATCAGACCGTGGGCGATGTTGCCGAACAGAGCCGCGTTCATCCCGACGGGGGTCAGCGTCGCCAGCCCGAGCAGCACGAACCCCATGTGCCCGACGGAGGAGTAGGCGATCATGCGTTTGAGGTCGCGCTGGGCCAGGCAGGCCAGCGAGCCGTACACGATGCCGGCGACCGCGAACGCGCCGAGCCACGGGGCGAGCGCGGCGGCCCCCTCCGGCACGATGGGGATGGCGATGCGGGCGAACCCGTAGGTGCCCATCTTCAGCAGCACGCCGGCGAGCAGCACCGAGCCGACGGTCGGGGCCTCGGTGTGCGCGGCGGGCAGCCAGGTGTGCAGCGGCCACATCGGCGCCTTGACGGCCAGGCCGAGGCCGATGGCGAGGAAGGCGAGGACCTGCACGCCGTGGGACATCCCGGCGCCGTGCCGCCGGGCGAGAAGTGCCATGTCCAGCGTGCCGGTGTGCGCCCAGACCAGCAGCAGGCCGAGGAGCAGGACGGCCGAGCCGAGCAGCGTGTAGAGGATGAACTTCACCGCCGCCGCCCGGCGTTCCCCGCCGCCCCACACGGCGATGACGAAGTACATCGGGACGAGCACGACTTCGAAGAACAGGAAGAACAGCAGCAGGTCGAGCGCGAGGAATGTTCCGATCATCCCGACTTCGAGCACCAGCAGCGTGATCACGAGGGACCGGACGCGGCCCTCTTCCGGCCGATGGCGCACCAGGTACACGAAGCACAGGAAGGTCAGCAGCGCGGTGAGCACGACCAGGGGAAGCGAGATGCCGTCGATGCCGAGGTGGAAGCGCAGGTCCAGGCCCGGGATCCACGCGGCGTCGATCTCGAACTGCGGCCGCGCGGCCCGCGCGTGGTCGAACCGGGCCAGGGGCACCAGGGCGAGCACCAGCGTCACCCCGGACACCACGGCCCCGTACCAGGGCCACCGCCCGGGGCCGGGGAACAGCACCAGGAGCAGCGCCCCCGCCAGGGGAACGGCGAGCAGCCCGACGACGACCGCGCTCATCACGACACCACCGCCCCGGCGAAGACCACGCTCATCACGACACCACCGCCCCGGCGGCGACCGCCCTCGGCCCTGACGACGACGGCGCTCACCACGACACCACCGCCCCGGGGGCGACCGCCCTCGGCTCTGACGACGACCGCGCTCATCGCGACACCACCACACTGACGCCGACCGCGCTCATCCCAGCACCACCGCTCCGATGACGATGATCAGGACGCCGGCGAGGACGCCCGTCAGGTACAGCTGCGCGTTGCCCGTCTGGCCGCGCCGCAGCAGGCCCGAGACGCCGACCGCGAGCCTTCCCGACCCTTGGACGGCCCCGTCCACGACCGTGTCGTCGGCCCGGGCGACGGCTCTCGCCAGCCACAGGACGGGGGCGACGAACAGCCGGTGGTACACCGCGTCCACGTAGAAGGCCCGCTCGCACGGCGTCCGCAGCGGCCCGAGCACGCGGGCCGGGTCGGCCGCCGGGTCGGCGCGCCAGGACGCGTACACGACGCCCGCGCCGAGCAGCGCCACGAGCAGGCTGATCACCGCCGAGGACCACTCGACCAGGCCGGCGCCGGCGAACCCGAGCAGCAGAGCCGGGACGACGAGGACGCCGATCGGCCACAGCATCGACGCCGGAGCCTCACGCCCGTCCCAGACGTGGGCCACGCCCGGCTCGGGCTCCGGCAGCGGGACGTGGCGCACGCGGCTCGCCCCGAAGAACGTGCGGAGCCACGCGCGGGTCGCGTACGCCCCGGTCACCGCCACGGTCACCAGGGCGCAGGCGTACAGCAGCCACGCGGCGGCGTCGGTCAGCGGCGCGGCTCCGGTGGCCGCGTGCTCGATGGCGGCGAGCACGGCGTCCTTGCTGAAGAACCCGCTGGCGGGGGGCAACCCCATGAGGGCGGCGAAGCCGATGGTCATGGCCGGGAACGTGACGGTCATGGACCGTCGCAGCCCGCCCATGTCGCTCATCAGGTTGGAGCCGACGGCGTGGATCACCGCTCCCGCGCACAGGAACAGCAGCGCCTTGAAGGCGCCGTGGGTGACCAGGTGGAAGATCGCGGCCTGGTCGGACCCGGCGGCCAGGGCGCCCGCCATGTACGCGAGCTGGCTGATCGTCGAGTAGGCGAGCACCCGTTTCAGGTCGTCCTGGGCCAGGGCGGCCAGCGCCGCGCCGAGCATGCCGAGGGCGGCCATCACGGCGAGCAGGTCCAGCGACGGACGGGCGCCCAGGAACGCCGGGTACAGCCGGGCCACGACGAAGATGCCGGCCGCGACCATCGTGGCGGCGTGGATGAGCGCGCTGATCGGCGTGGGGCCCGCCATCGCGTCCGGCAGCCAGGTGTGCAGCGGCACCTGGGCGCTCTTGCCGGCCACGCCGAGCAGCAGGAGCAGCGTCGCCGCGACCAGCGTGCCGGTGGACATGTGAGGCACCCGGTCCAGCACCGTGGAGACGCGGAAGCTCCCCGCCGCCAGGCCCAGGGTGAACACGCCGAACAGGAAGCCGACGTCGCCGATCCGGGTCACCAGGAACGCCTTGACCGCCGCCCGCGAGTTGGCGCGGTCCTCCCACCAGTGGCCGATGAGCAGGTAGGAGCACAGACCCATGACCTCCCAGCCCACATAGAGCACCAGCAGGTCGGCGGCGTAGACGACCAGTAGCATGGCGCTGGTGAACAGGCTGATGAACGCGCTGTAGGAGGGGTAGCGACGTTCGTCGCGCATGTACCCGGTCGAGTAGATCTGCACGGCGAGCGCCACGCACCCCACCAGCACCGCGATGACGGCGGCCAGTTCGTCGACGCGCAGGCCGATGGTGATCGGGACGGCCCCGGTGCCGACCACCGACAGGGTGCTCTCGATGGCGCCGGCGGGCTGCCGGGGACCCTCGTGCATCGGGACGTAGGTCGTGAAGCCGGACGGCAGGTCGCCGAGGTAGGTCACCAGCACCCAGACGGCGAGCACGGTGGCGAGCGCCGTGGGGGCGACGGCGAACCACGCCGCCCTCCGGTACACCGCCCGATCGACCGTCCCGGGCGGCCGGCCGCGGCGGGGCAGGCGGGTGCCCAGCAGACCGGCCACCGCACCGAGGAAGGGCAGCGCCACCGCCACCGCCGCGAGCCCGGGCAGAGCGTTCATGCGCCACCGCCCACGACTCCGGCGTCCGCGGCCCTCATGCCGCACCGCCTCGGGCTCGGATGTGACCACCGGTCGGCCCGCACCGCACCGGCGCTCATGCCGCACCGCCTCGGGCCGGGATGGTCTCGGCGTCGTGCGGGCGGTCCTGTGAGCCGGCGGCCGGGTCCGGGTCCGGATCCGGATCGGCCAGGTCGCGGAGGCGGTCGATCTCGATGGTGCGCCGGTTGCGGAACACCGCCAGGACGATCGCCAGCCCGACGCCCAGCTCCGCCGCGGCGATCACGATGACGAACAGGGTCAGCACCTGCCCGCCGTGCAGGGCGTCCTTGAGCCAGACGTCGAAGGCCACGAGGTTGAGGTTGACGGCGTTGAGCATCAGCTCCACCGACATGAGCACGAGGATCGTGTTGCGCCGGGCCAGCACACCGTACACGCCGATCGAGAACAACAGCGCGGCGAGCACGACGGGATAGACGACGTGCACGTCAGTCCTTTCCGCCGATGTCGGTACGGGAGAGCACGATCGCGCCGATCAGCGCCGCCAGCAGCAGCACGGAGAGCGCCTCGAAGGGCAGCACCCAGGTACGGAAGATGCTCGCCCCCAGTGGCTTCGCGGCGCCCTCGCCCGGCTCCAGCGGGGCGTAGGCGGTGCGGAACCCGTCGATCACGGTGGTGACCAGGACGGCGGCCGTCGCCACGGCGACCACCGCGGCCACCGTCTTGTTCCCCGAGTCCAGGTCGGTGGACGGGCCGATCGGCGCGCGGGTCAGCATGACGCCGAACAGGAGCAGCACGACGACCGCGCCGACGTAGATGAGCACCTGCACCCAGGCCACGAACTCGGCGGTGAGCACCAGGTAGCACCCGGCGAGCGCGCCGAAGGAGACGACCAGCCACAGGGCGGCGTGCACGATCTGGCGCGTGGTGACCACGAGCAGCGCCGCCCCGGCCGCCACCACGCCGAGCAGAAGGAAGACGATCTCCTGCCCCGTGGGGGGCCACAGGCCGGGCGGCGCGAAGCTCACGACTCCCCCACCGTCCCCGTCTCCGGCCGCCCTTCGGACGGCCCTGGCTCCGGTCGCACCTCGGACGCCCCTGGCTCCGGTCGCACCTCGGACGCCCCTGGCTCCGGTCGCGCCTCGGACGCCCCTGGCTCCGGTCGCCCTTCGGACGGCCCGGGCTCTGGTCGCGCCTCGGACGGCTCCGGCTTCGGCCGCCCGTCGAACGGCCCTGGTTCTGGTCGCGCCTCGGAGTCCTCCGGGCGCTCCCTTGTGTGCGGCGCCGCCTCCGGTCTGCGTCCCGGCTCTTGGCCGGTCCGCGGTGCGGGCTCGGAGCCGGTCTCCGGACTCGAGGGCTCCGCGGCCTCTTCCCGGGCGGAGGGGGGTGGGGCCGCAGGGGGTGAGGGTGCGGCGGGCGGGGCTGCAGGCGGTGCGGCTGCGGGGGGTGGGGCGGCGGGCTTCTTGGGGAGCGCGCCCGGGGGCCTGATCGCGCGGACGGCGGCGTGCGCCGTACGTCCCGGCGACGCCCCGCTCGCCGTGGCCCCCGGTCCGGCCGCGGCCCCGGGCTGAGCCTCGGAGGCAGCCGCGGGCCGAACCCCGGATGCGGCGGCAGCGGGGCTGGACGGGGCCGCGGACGGGGAGCCGGAAGAGGTCTCGGACGGGGCGGCGGCACCGGCCGAGGGCTGCGCGGGGCCGGAGGCGGTGCCGGGACGGTCGGGGGCGGGGCCGGAGGCGGCGCCGGGACGGTTGGGGGCGGGACGGGAGGCGGCGCGTTCGGCGGCGGCGATCTCTTTGGGAGGCTCGGCGTTCGGCTCGTGCGCGGGCGGGATCGGCACCGTCTGCGCCCACTCGCCGAGCCTGTCCTTCTCGTGGAGGAGGTTGCGGATGTCGTACTCCGCGTACTCGAACTCGGGCGACCAGAACAGGGCGTCGAACGGGCACACCTCGATGCAGATGCCGCAGTACATGCACAGGGAGAAGTCGATCGCGAAGCGGTCGAGCACGTTGTGGGCTCGCGGGCGTCCCCCCTCGGGGGCCGGCGCGGTCTCCTTGTGGGAGTCGATGTAGATGCACCAGTCGGGGCACTCCCTGGCGCACAGCATGCAGACCGTGCAGTTCTCCTCGACCAGGGCGATGACCCCGCGGCTGCGGGCGGGCAGATCAGGCTGCACCTCCGGGTACTGCCGCGTGTCCGCCCTGTTCAACATGTGGCGGAAGGTGACGGCCAGACCCTTCGCCAGCCCTTCTCCTGGTATACGAGCCACGGTTCAACATCATGGCGCACATAGGCGTCCCCGTGAATGCACGAGCCCCGGCCATCTCCGGGTTTTCCACAATCATCACGATTTTGGGGGACTAATCGGCCTGGGCATGTGGTCCTTGTGGCCGATGCGGGAGCCTACCGGAGGCCGTATTGTTCGCGGTATGCACCCCACCAACGGCCACGGGGGCCCAGGATCGGGGCCACCGGGAGGCTCTTCCCCCCAGCCTGGTGATCAGAATGGGCCGACGGTGCCACGTCCCCACCAGCTGGACCCGAACGGCCCCACGGCCCCCCGGCCCCGCCAGGCGGCGCGGCCGTTGCCGGAGCAGGGACGGCCGCACCAGGAACAGGGACGGCCGCACCACGAGCAGGGACGGGCGCACCAGGAGCAGGGGCAGCCGTGGCCCGGCCAGGGCCGGCCGCGCCCCGCGCAAGACCCCACGCAGAGGCAAGAGCCCACGCAGAGACAGGGGCCCGCGCAGAGGCAGGGGCCCGCGCAAGGGCAGGGGCCCGCGCAGGGTCGGCGTCCCCGGCCCGAGCAAGGACGTCCCCCGTACGCCCCGCCGAACCCCCGGCCGGCCGCAGACCCGTTCTTTCCGCCTCATCTCGACCAGCACGGGCTGGCCCCCTACTCCCGCCCGGCGCCCCCCGGCCCGTACGGCGCTCCGGGGCCCGCCGGCCCGCACGGCCACCCCTACCAGCCGCCGTTCCCGCCCCGCGTCCCGCCGCCGGCGCCGTCGGGCAACGGCGCCGCGAGCGTCCTGTGGGCCCTCGCGCCGCTGCTGACCTGCGGCGCCGCCACGCCGTTCACCATGGCCTACGCGGCGGCGAAGCTGCGCAGCACGATGCTGGCGCTGTCCGCGGCGATCTACGCCATCGGCATGGTCGCCGTCGTGGTCGGGCTGGCGGACAACGGCTCCGACTTCGCGGAGGCCCTCGCGGTCATCGGCTCGACCGGCAGCTGGCTCGGCGGCACGATCCACTCGCTGATCATCCGCAGGAAGGTCTTCGAGCGCACGGAGACCCCCAACGACCATGCCGTGGCCTTCGCCCAGCACCGCCGCGAACTGCGCCAGCAGGCCCGCGAGCTGGTGGAGCGCGACCCGTCGCTGGCCCGTGAGCTGCGCATCGGGCGTCCCGACCTGCCCCGGCAGTACGACGACGGCGGGCTGGTCGACGTCAACCACGCGCCCGTGAACGTGATCGCCGGCCTGCCGGGCATGACGCCCGAGCTCGCCGAGCGGGTGGCCGAGGTGCGGGCGAACGTCGGCGGGTTCATCTCGGCCGAGGACATGTCCATCGCCGTCGACCTGCCGCCCCGTCTCACCGCCGAACTCCTGGAGATGACCATCTACCTGCCCTGACCGGCAAAAACCTGCACAAGCCCGTCTATCCCCGTAATCTTCGCGATATGCACCCAGGCAGGCCCTCGCAGTCCACCACCGCGATCAGCTTCGTATGGGCTCTGGCTCCGGTGTTCACCTGCGGATTCGCGACGCCCTTCACCATCGCGTACGCGGCCTACCGCAAGCGCGCCCCGATGATCGCGGTGGCGGCGATGCTGTACTTCCTCAGCCTCTTCGTGATGTTCGTGCTCATCGTCGCCTATGACAGCGTCGACAACTACCCCGACTGGGCGGGCCTGCTCATCGTCGTCGGGCTGTTCACGAACTGGATCGGCGGGCCCATCCACTCACTGGCCATCCGCACCACGGTGTTCGCGCCCGGGGTCGCCGCCGCCGCGCCCTACCCGCCGCCGCGCCGGGACCACCACCCCGCGTACGCGCAGGGGCCCTACCCGCAGCGCCCCGCCTCCGGGCCCTACCCGCAGCAGAACCACGCCCCCCACCAGCGTCCCGGCCAGAACCACGCCCAGAGCCGGCCCCACGCCCAGCGGCCGCCCGAGCCCCCCTACCACCCCGGCGCCGTCCCCCCGCGTCATCCGGGCCAGGACTCCCGCCCCCCGTGGTCGCAGCACCAGCGGCCGCAGGACCAGCCGCAGCGGCCGCCGCAGGACCGGACGCGCTTCCTGACGCAGCAACACCAGGGACCGGCGGACCGGACGCCACAGAACCAGGGAACGCACGACCGGGGGTCGCAGGACTGGGGGTCGCAGGACCGAGCGCCGCAGAACCTGGCGCCGCAGGACCAGGGGCGGTATCCGCTGGACGGGCGGCCTCAGGACACCCCGTCCTCCGTACTCCCCTCGGCCGTGAACGCGCCCGTGGCGGCCCGGGTCACGGCCCCCGGCCCGTCCGGCTCGCGGGACGTCTCGACGATCCCCACCCAGGCGCCCGGCCCGCTGCCCGCCGGTGAGCCCGACCGCATCGGCCGTTACCGCCTGATCGGCAGCCTCGGGCAGGGCGGCCAGGGCTCGGTGTACCTGGGCGAGACGCCCGACGGCACCCGGGTGGCCATCAAGATCCTGCACGCCCGGCTGGCCGCCGAGAACGGCGCGCAGCAGCGTTTCCTGCGCGAGGTGGAGGCGGCCCGCCGCGTGGCGCCGTTCTCGACGGCCCGGGTCATCGACGCCGACGTCGCCGACGAGCGGCTGTTCATCGTCAGCGAGTACGTCGAGGGCGCGTCGCTCGAGCAACTGGTCCGCGACCGCGGCCCGCGCGGCCACGACGGCCTGGTGCGCCTGGCGCTGGGGACGGCCGGCGCGCTCGCCGCGATCCACCGGGCCGGCATCGTGCACCGCGACTTCAAGCCGAGCAACGTCCTGATCGGCGCGGACGGCCCGCGCGTGGTCGACTTCGGCATCGCCCGCGTGCTGGACAACGCCACCGCCACCGGTAGCGGGGTGCTGGGCACCCCGGCGTACATGTCGCCGGAGCAGGTCTCGGGCGAGCGCGTCGGGCCGGAGTCGGACATCTTCAGCTGGGCCGCCACGATGGTGTTCGCCGCGACCGGCCGTCCGGCCTTCGGCGAGGACAACATCGCGGCGGTGTTCCACCGCATCTTCACCAAGCAGCCCGACCTGTCCGCGCTGCCGGAGGCGCTCGCCCGGGTGGTCGGCACCTGCCTGGACAAGCGGCCGGAGAACCGTCCCAGCGCCTCGGACGTGATGCTCGCGATCGTGCAGTGACCTGCGGAGGGCCGGCTGAGGGACGACGCCGGTGCAGGAGGTAGATTGCCGTTCGCGCTGTTCGTCGTGTTCCGCCTACCGGAAGAGGTGTGAGGGTCATCTCCCAGCAGCCCGTTGATGCGACGCCCGACGCCGCCGCCCTGCACGAGGTCGTCCCCGGCGTGCTGGCCTGGGTCCAGCCGGACGGGACGTGGTGGCTGAACAACGCCGGAGTGGTGACGGGCGACGATGGCGTGGTCCTGATCGACACCTGCGCCACCGAGCGGCGTACCCGCCGCCTGCTGGAGGCCGTGCGCGGGGCCACCGGCGACGCCCCGGTGCGCGTCGCCGTCAACACCCACCAGCACGGCGACCACGCCTACGGCAACAGCCTGCTGCCCGATTCCACCGTCATCGTGGGGCACGAGGCGATGCGCGAAGGGCTCCGGGTGGACCCGATCATCGACGGGTGCCCGCCGGTCTGGGCGCCGGTGCCCGACTGGGGCGGCGTGAGGCGCCGGTTGCCGTCCATCACGCTGCGCTCGGAGCTGACGGTGTTCACCGGCGAGCGCCGGGTGGAGCTGCGCCACCCCGGATACCCCGCGCACACCACCGGCGACGTGGTCGCCTGGCTGCCGGAGGAGCGGGTGCTGTTCTCCGGGGACCTGGTCTTCCACGGACTGACGCCGCTGGTGTTCATGGGGTCGGTCGAGGGGGCGCTGCGGTCGCTGGACTGGATGGCGGCCTTCCGGCCGGACCATGTCGTCCCCGGGCACGGCCCGCTGGTGGACGCGCGGGCGCTGCCGGAGGTGCTGGCGGCCCACGAACGGTACTACCGCCTGGTGCTGGACACCGCCGAGCGCGGGCGCAGAGACGGGCTGACGCCGCTGGAGGCCGCCAAGCGGTGCGACCTCGGCGAGTTCGCCGGGTGGGCGGACTCCGAGCGCCTGGTGCTCAACCTGCACCGCGCCTACCTGGACGCGGCCGGAGGCGGCGAGCTGGACCTACTACTGGCGTTCGGCGACGCCATCGCCTTCCACGGCGGCCCTCTGCCGACCTGCGTCTGATCGGGCGCGACACCCTTGCGGATCCGGCGGCGGCGCGCGCAGCGCGGCATGACTCCGTGCCCGGGGCACGACGGGCTCAGCCGGTCGTGCCCGTGGCGGGGTGCAGGCCGCCGGCGAGGAGCTGGAGCACCTCGACCAGGTCGCTTCCCGTCGGGACCGCCCGCGGGTCCACCAGCCACTGCGCCGCCAGGCCGCTGAGCATGACCTGGTAGAGCGCGCCGATCTTCTCTGCGGTGTGCTCGTCCGCGCCCACGCCGAGGTCGCCGATCAGCTCCGCCAGACCGAGGCGCGCCTGCCGCCCGGACTCGGCGAACGCCTGGCGCAGCTCCGGGGTCTTGTCCATGTGGGCGACCAGCTCGAACTGGACGGCCCACAGCGGCCGGTTCTCCTCGAAGGACCTGACCACGGCCGTCCAGGCCGCCTCGAACCGCTGCCGCGGGGTCGCGGCCGGGTCCACCTGCGCCGACAGGATGCGGCCGAGATCTTCGCCCCACTCTTCGAGCGCCTGGAGCAGGGCCGCGTTGAGCAGCGCCTCCTTCGACCCGTAGTGGTAGCCGATCGCCGCGAGGCTCACCACTCCCGACGCGGCCGCGATGTCGCGCGCCGTCGTGCGCGCGTACCCCTTCTCGTACAGGCAGCGCTTGGCGCCCGCCAGCAGGTCTTCTCGATTGCCCATGGCTCGGAGTCTACACGCGTCTCATACAGATGTCTCGTACGAATGTATTGCACAGTTGACTGATACAGATGTACTGTCCGAGCGGAACAACACGCCGGGCCCGCTGAGGGACCGGCGGACGAACGCCGAGGCCCGCGCCGAGCGGGAACGGCCGAGCCGATGGAGCCCCCCATGAAGAACCGCACCGTCCTGATCTCCGGCGCGGGCGTCGCCGGCACCGCGCTGGCCTACTGGCTGCGCCGCCACGGCTTCGCGCCCACCGTCGTCGAGCGGGCCCCCGCACTGCGGGACGGCGGCTACAAGGTCGACATCCGCGGCGCCGCGGTGGAGGTCGTCCGGCGCATGGGCGTGCTCGACCAGATCCGCCGCGAGCGCACCGACGTCCGGCAGGGGTCGTTCGTGAACGCCGCGGGGCGGCGGGTGGCGAGCATGGAGGGCGACGACTTCGGCGGCCGGACCGGCGAGGACGCCGAGCTCCTGCGCGGCGACCTCAACCGCATCCTGTACGACCTGACCAAGGACGACGTCGAGTACCTGTTCGACAGCTCGATCGCCGCCGTCGCCGACACCGCGGGCGGGATGCGCGTCACCTTCGACAGCGGTGCGACCCGCGAGTTCGACCTGGTGGTGGGCGCCGACGGCCTGCGCTCGGTCACCCGCCGCCTGGTCTTCGGCCCCGAGGAGGACTACGTCCACGACCTGGGCTACCACGTCTCGATCTTCAGCGTCGGCAACCACCTCGACCTCGACCGCGAGGAGGTCACCTACGTCTCCCCCGGCCGCACCGCGCTGATGTACAGCACCGCCAAGGACACCGGCGCCAAGGCCATGTTCCTGTTCGCCTCCGGCCCGCTCGAGTACGACCGCCGCGACCGCGAGCGCCAGCAGAGCCTCCTGGCCGCCGCCTACGCCACCGACACCTGGGAGGTGCCCCGGCTGCTCGCGGCGATGAGCTCCGCGCCGGACTTCTACTTCGACTCGGTCAGCCAGGTGCGCATGGACCGCTGGTCGAAGGGCCGCGTGGTCCTGCTCGGCGACGCCGGATACTGCGCCTCCCCGGCCTCCGGCCAGGGCACCAGCCTGGCCCTCGTCGGCGCGTACGTCCTGGCGGGCGAGCTGGCCGCCGCGGGCGGCGACCACGGGGCCGCGTTCGACCTCTACGAGAAGGAGATGCGGCACTTCGTGGAGGAGAACCAGAAGCTCGGGCCGCAGAACGTCAAGCACATGGTGCTCGGCAGCAGGGGGCTGATCCGCTTCCAGATGACGATGCTGCGCATCATGCCGTACATGCCGGGCAAGGACCGCGTCATCGCTAAGATCCTGGAGCCGATCCACAAGGCCGCGAACGCCATCTCCTTGAAGGACTATTGAGGCGGCGACTCCCGGAACCTCGCGGAGCGGAATGAACGATCTAATAGCGCCACGAACGCCACAAAAGAGGGACGAGATGGAACAGCGACGTGTGGTGGTCTCCGGAGGAGGCACCGGCATCGGCCTGGCCACGGCGGACGCCTTCGCCGCGGAGGGAGCCCAGGTGGTCATCCTGGGCCGGCGCGGCGAGGTGCTGAAGGAGGCGGCGGCCAGGCTGAACACCGCCTACGACGCCGACCTGGTGAGCTGGCGGGCCACCGACCTGTCCGATCCGGCGCAGGCGCAGGAGGCCGCCGAGGCGATCGCCATGCAGGGCCCGGTCGACGTGGTGGTCACCAACGCGGGCGGGAACGTCGCCGCCTCCGACGACGGCACGCTGGCCGGCATCGCCGAGGGCTACCGCCGCAACTTCGAGGCCAACGTGCTGACGGCCGTCCTGCTCACCGAGGGCCTGCTGCCGTACCTGCGGCGGCCGGGCGGGCGCGTCGTCCACCTGTCCTCGATCGCCGCCGTCCGCGGCCCGGGGTCCTACGGCGGCGCCAAGGCGTCCCTGCACGCCTACACCTACGAGCTGGCGCAGCGCCTCGGGGCCGAGGGGATCACCGTGAACGCGGTCGCCCCCGGGTACATCGCCGACACCGAGTTCTTCGGCGACCGCGCGACGCCGGAGTTCGTCCGGTCGCGCGTCGACCAGACCCTGGTCGGCAAGCCGGGCACGCCCGCCGAGGTGGCGGCCGCCATCAGGTACCTCGCCTCTCCGGAGGCCGGATACGTCACCGGCCAGATCCTGCACATCAACGGCGGCACCGTCTTCGGCCGCTAGCAGCCACCGGACACCTTCACCCGGGTCGCCCGGGTCGCCCGCCGCACGGCGGCGCCGGATTCGCCGTCCACCCTCCCGCCGCCCCGGCGCCGGGAGAAAGCCCCACCCAGGGCGGGCGGAGCAGTGCGCCGGCGAACGGCGGCACGGGCGTCCAACCCAGGACGGGCGGGCAGTGCGCCGGCGCGGGCGTTCAACTCAGGGCGGGCGGAGCAGCGCGGCGGCGGGGGCGTTCAACCCAGGACGGGCGGAGCAGTGCGCCGGCGAGAGGCAGCGCGGACGTCCAACCCAGGACGGGCGGAGCAGCGCGGCGGCGCGGGCGTTCAACCCAGGACGGGCGGAGCAGTGCGCCGGCGAGAGGCAGCGCGGACGTCCAACCCAGGACGGGCGGAGCAGTGTGCCGGCGCGGGCGTTCAACTCAGGGCGGGCGGAGCAGCGCGGCGGCGGGGGCGTTCAACTGAGGAAAAGGACCTTCACCACACCGGTGAGGGCCAGTTGGAGCAGGGCGAGGGGGACCAGGCCGATCCAGGCGAGCTTCTGGAGCTGGTCGGCGCGGAAGCGGGGGAAACTGACGCGCACCCAGATCACCACGAACGCCAGCGCGAAGATCTTGATCAGCGTCCAGACCGGGCCGGGCAGCAGCGGCCCCTGCCAGCCGCCGAGGAACAGCACGGCCGTCAACGCCGACAACACCACGATGCCGACGTACTCCGACAGCAGGAACAACGCGAAGCGGATGCCGGTGTACTCGGTCATCGGACCCATGATGATCTCCGAGTCGGCGATCGGCATGTCGAACGGGGGCCTGCGCAGCTCGGCGAGGCCGGCCACGAAGAACACCACCGCGCCGATGAGCTGCCACGGCAGCCACCACCAGCGCCACGCCTCCACGATGCCGGGCAGCGACAGCGTGCCCGCCGCCATCGCCGCCGAGGAGGCCGCGAGCACCAGCGGCAGCTCGTAGGACATGAGCTGGGCCGCCGCCCGCATGCCGCCGAGCGCGGAGTACTTGTTGGCCGACGACCACCCCGCCATGATCGAGCCGAGCACGCCGACGCCCATCACGGCGAGCACGAAGAACACCCCGACGTCCAGGTCGGCGCCGAACAGGCCGGGGCCGACGGGGATGACGGCCATCACCACCAGGTAGGGCACCAGCGCCACCGCCGGGGCGATGGAGAACACCCACCGGTCGGCCGCCGCCGGGATGACGTCCTCCTTCTGGGCGAACTTCACCCCGTCGGCGATGAGCTGCGCCCAGCCGTGGAAGCCGCCCGCGTACATGGGGCCGAGGCGCGACTGCATGTGGGCCATGGCCTTGTGCTCGGTCTGGCCGACGATCAGCGGCAGCGTCAGGAAGGCGATGACGATCACCGCGAGGCGCAGCGCGACGTCCAGCACCTCAGCCATCGCCGTCCTCCCGTCCCTGCGAGCCGGCGGCCGGGCCCGCTTCGGGCCCGGGCCGTTCCGTGCGTTCAGGCCCCGCCGGGGGCCGCCGGGGCGGCGTTTCACGGACGGCGCGCGGGCCCCGCACCGGCGGGGGCGCGGAGGCGTTCGGTCCCCAGTCGGCGGGGACGCCGGGCGGCAGGGTCTTGCGGCGGCTCGGCGAGCCCGCGCCGGACTCGCCGGGCTCCTTGGCGCCCGGCCACGGCTTGGCGACGCGGGCGGCGAGGATGAAGTCCTTGCGCAGCGGGTGCCCCTCGAAGCCGTCGGGCAGCAGCAGCGGCACCAGGTTGGGGTGTCCCTCGAAGACCACCCCGAACATCTCGAAGGTCTCGCGCTCGTGCCAGTCGGCGCCTCGGTACACGCCGGTGACGCTGGGCAGCCGCGGGTCGGCGCGCGGCACGCGGGTCCTGGCGAGCAGGTGGGCGTGCTCGACGGGGTCGAACAGGTGGGCGACGACCGAGAAGGCGTCCGGCGGTTCCTCCACGCCGGTCAGCCAGTCGAAGAACGCGCACCCGAGGCCGTCGCGGGCGAAGGTGAGCAGGTCGACCCAGTCGCCGGGGGCGACGTCCACGGTGAGCTGCCCGAAGGCGTCGGAGAGCTCGGCGCGGTCGCCGTAGCGCTCCTCGATGGCCGCCCTCACGCCGTGCCGCCCTGCTCGGGGGCGGCGGCGTAGCGGTCGCCGAGGGACTCGGCGGCGATCTTCTCCTGGAGGCGCATGATGCCGTGCAGCAGGGCCTCCGGGCGGGGCGGGCAGCCGGGGACGTAGACGTCGACCGGGATGATCTGGTCGACGCCCTTGGTCACGCAGTAGGAGTCCCAGTAGGGGCCGCCGGAGTTGGAGCAGGCGCCGAAGGAGATCACGTACTTGGGGTCGGGCATCTGCTCGTAGAGACGCCGGACGGCCGAAGCCATCTTGTCCGAGACGGTGCCCGAGACGATCATTAGGTCGGCCTGCCTGGGCCCGTTGGCGAAGGGGATCACGCCGAACCTGATGAAGTCGTGGCGGCTCATCGAGGTGGCGATGAACTCGATCGCGCAGCAGGCCAGCCCGAAGTTGAACACCCACAGGGAGTAGCGCCTGCCCCAGTTGAGGATGAAGCGCATCGGTTTCGGGGCGAGCCGGGACACCGGCCCGACGGTCGGCATCGGGAGATCGCTGGCTGCCATGAGGGCATTGTCTCCTTTCCGGCACCTCCGTGCGAGTGCCCCCCCACCTGCGGACGGGAGCGTCCCGCCGTCGCGGGCGAGGGCGCGGCCCGTCAGGTCCAGGCGAGCACGCGCTTGCGCCAGGCGTACAGGATGCCGATGCCGATGAAGGCCAGGAAGACGAACATCTCGACCAGCGTGGCCATGCCGAACCCGGGTGCGGCGAAGACCGTCGCCCACGGGAACAGGAAGACGGCGTCCACCGCGAACACGACGTAGAGGTAGGTGAAGACGTAGTACCGGACCTGTGACTGCGCCCAGCCCTCGCCCACGGGGTCCACGCCGCATTCGTAGGTCGTGAGCTTGTCGGGCGTGGGACGGTCGGGCCGCAGCAGCCGGTTGACCAGAAGGCCGCCGGCGAACACGGCGACGCCGATCGCCATCAGCAGCGCCACAACGGCATAAGAGCCGAAATATCCGCCCACTCCGCCTCCTCCTTCGCCCGCCCGCGGAGCGCGTGCCCACGGCCTGACGTCGCGAGACCTCCAGCACCGGACAGGAAATAGCCGTCCGTCACCCGTCCACTACCCGTCGCGGTCAAAACCCAGTCTCTCATCACCTAAAATCCCAGTAAATGGGTATCTAAGGGTGCCTAGTGTGGCAGTCATGTCCCGTTTGCCCCTTGCCGGAGGTGTCGCGGCCGTCATCGCGATCACCGCCGGATGCGGGATGGCAATGCCCCTTTCCTCGCCCGACCTGCCCGCCACCCTGCCCGCGCAGCCCACGACGATCAACTTCGTCGACCCCGCCTCCATCCCCGGACTGGCCGTCCACACCACCTCCGACGACTCGGCGGGCCGCCGCGTCTTCGCCGGGTACCCCGCGCCGGACTCGGCCCCCGCCCTCGGCGAGCGGCTCCGGCAGGTGACCGCGGCGGCCGTCCGCCGGTTCGCCGCGACCCCCGGCGCCCGCCGGGGCACGGCCGGGCCGTCCGAGCTCAACATCGGCTGGCAGGTGACGGCGGCCTCCGGCGGGGTGTTCGGCGTGCGCCTGCGCACCGGGACCTTCACCGGCGGGACCTGGCGCACCTCGCTGGCCACCTACTGGTACGACGGCGCGGACGGGCGCGTCCACGACTCGGCCGACCTGGTCAAGGACGCCAAGGCGCTGGACACGCTCGCCACGGTCGTCCGCGCCCGCCTCGGCACGTTCGGCCCGGGGATCACCGCGGGCGCGGTCCGGCCCGACCGCACGCTGTTCGACTCGCTCAACTTCAACCCGCACGGCGACCTGGTGGCCGAGTTCGACGACGGCCGGGTGGCCCCGGCGCGGATGGGGCGCATCGCGGTCGCCGTGCCCGGGCACGAGGCCGCCGCCCTGCTCTCGGACCTCGGGCGCCGCGTCATGAAGGCGGTGGACGCGGCCACGCCGCCGACCCTGGCCGCCTCACCCCCGCCGGAGTACTCGCCCTCCCCCGGGGACGACGACGCCGGCAACGGCGGAGGAGGAGGCGCCAGCGGCGCCGGCGGCGGGTCCGACTGCTCGGTCACCAAGTGCGTGGCGCTGACCTTCGACGACGGCCCCGGCCCGCGGACCGGCCCGCTACTGTCCATCCTGGCCCGCTACGGCGCGCGCGCCACCTTCTTCGCCCTTGGCCCGAACGCCGAGGCGCGGCCCGACCTGCTGCGCCGGATCGCCGCCGCCGGGGACCTGATCGCCAACCATTCCTGGACGCACCGCGACCTGACCACGATGGACGTCCACCGGATCTCCGACGAACTGGACCGCACGCAGATCGCGGCCGGCGTCGCCACCGGCCGCGCGCCCCGCCTGATGCGGGCGCCGTACGGCCACACCGACGCCAAGGTGGCCGCCGCGGCGCGCGCGCTGAACCTTTCAATCGTCGGATGGAGCGTGGACACCGCCGACGCCAGGGACCCCGACCCGCGGGCCGTCGCACGGCGGGCGGTCGACGGCGCCAGGCCCGGTTCGATCATCCTCATGCACGAGGCCGGCGCGGCCACCGCACGGGCGCTGCCACTGGTGCTGACGGGGCTGGCGGAGAAGGGGTACGCCTTCGTGACCGTACCCGAGCTGTACGGCTCGCGCCATATGGGACCGGGGCAGGTGTACGCCGGCGCCGACCCACCGCCGCGACGTGCGCGGACGCGGCGCCAGGAGCCCCCCGCGACCGTCCCGGACACCGACGGCACCGCCTCTGGAATCACTCCATGAGGCGAGGCACTCGGAGTCATCGGGTGAAGGGACATATAGTTGGTGAGCGTGACCGGATACGTGCTCTACTCCCGCTTGCACGTTGATCTTTGCAGGCTTGCCGCGGGGCTGTGTACGAGGAACCGCCTCCGGTCGTGACCACGCCCCCCGCGGTGGTCACCGCCCCCGTGTCGATCTGAGCCACCCGGCCCACGGTGCCGGGCGCCTGCCATCGCCCCCGATGTCAGACCTGCTCCGGCACGCCCGAAAGATCGTTGCCGTCACCAGGGGATCACGGTCACACCCCTGATCGACGCGCATGCGTAAAGAAGCCCGCGCAGCCCCAAGGGATCTAGCATGGAAATGAATACGTGCCACGAGCGACGGCGCCCAGGCGCGTCGAGGAGGACCGAGCTGTGACCAAGCAGGTTCAGCAACTCGACCGCGTGATCATTCGCTTCGCGGGCGACTCCGGCGACGGCATGCAGCTGACCGGTGATCGTTTCACGGCGGAGACCGCGCAGTTCGGAAACGACCTTTCCACCCTGCCCAACTTCCCCGCCGAGATCCGCGCCCCCGCAGGCACCCTCCCCGGCGTGTCGAGCTTCCAGCTCCACTTCGCCGACCACGACATCCTGACGCCCGGCGACGCCCCCAACGTCCTGGTCGCCATGAACCCCGCGGCGCTCAAGGCCAACATCGGCGACCTGCCCCGCGGCGCCGACCTCATCGTCAACACCGACGAGTTCACCAAGCGCAACCTGCAGAAGGTCGGCTACGCCGAGAGCCCGGTGGACAACGGCTCGCTCGGCGAGTGGCGCGTACACGCCGTGCCGCTGACCTCGCTGACCGTCAAGGCGCTCGAGGGCTTCGACATCTCCAAGAAGGACGCCGAGCGGGCCAAGAACATGTTCGCCCTCGGCCTGCTGTCGTGGCTGTACCACCGGCCCACCGAGGGGACGATCAAGTTCCTGGAGCGCAAGTTCGCCAAGAAGCCCGACATCGCCAAGGCCAACATCGCGGCCTTCCAGGCGGGGTGGAACTTCGGCGAGACCACCGAGTCGTTCTCGGTGTCCTACGAGATCAAGCCGGCCACGCTGGCCCCGGGCCTGTACCGCAACATCTCGGGCAACCAGGCGCTGGCCTACGGCCTGATCGCGGCCTCGGTGCAGTCGAAGCTGCCGCTGTTCCTCGGGTCGTACCCGATCACGCCGGCCTCCGACATCCTGCACGAGCTGTCCAAGCACAAGCGGTTCGGCATCCGCACCTTCCAGGCGGAGGACGAGATCGCCGGCGTCGGCGCGGCGCTCGGCGCCGCGTTCGGCGGCGCGCTCGGCGTCACGACGACCTCCGGCCCGGGCGTGGCGCTGAAGGCCGAGACCGTGGGCCTGGCCGTCACCACCGAGCTGCCGCTGATCGTGGTGGACGTCCAGCGGGCCGGCCCCTCGACGGGCATGCCGACCAAGACCGAGCAGACCGACCTGCTCATGGCGATGTACGGCCGCAACGGCGAGTCGCCGGTGCCGATCGTGGCGCCCGCCACCCCGTCCGACTGCTTCGACGCGGCGCTGGAGGCGGCGCGCATCGCCGTGAAGTACCGCACGCCGGTCATGCTGCTGTCCGACGGCTACCTCGCCAACGGCTCCGAGCCGTGGCGGCTGCCCGAGGTGGAGGAGCTGCCCGACCTTTCGGTGGAGTTCACCGTGGAGCCGAACGGCGAGGACGGCGAGACCTACCTGCCGTTCAAGCGCGACCCGCAGACGCTGGCGCGTCCCTGGGCCGTGCCCGGCACCCCCGGCCTGGAGCACCGCATCGGCGGCATCGAGAAGGCCGACGGCACCGGCGACATCTCCTACGACCCGCACAACCACGACCTGATGGTCCGGCTGCGCCAGGGCAAGATCGACGGCATCGCGCAGGACATCCCGCCGCTCGAGGTGGACGACCCCGACGGCGACGCCCGCGTGCTGGTCATCGGCTGGGGCTCGACCTACGGGCCGATCGCCGCGGCCGTGCGGCGGGCCCGCGCGTCCGGCGGGAAGATCGCGCAGGCGCACTTCCGTCACCTGAACCCGCTCCCCGCCAACACCGGCGAGGTGCTGCGCTCCTACGACAAGGTGCTGCTGCCCGAGATCAACCTCGGCCAGCTCGCCCTGTTGCTGCGGGCGCGGTTCCTGATCGACATCATCAGTTACAACCGCGTGCGCGGTCTTCCCTTCAAGGCCGAGGAGCTGGCCGGAGTGATCCAGGACGTGATCGACAGTGAGTGACATCGCGACGAACGGGCACACCGCCGAGCCGATCGGCCGTGGCACCGGGCTCACCCTCATCCCCCGGGCCACCGAGAAGCAGACCCTGAAGGACTTCAAGAGCGACCAGGAGGTGCGCTGGTGCCCGGGCTGCGGTGACTACGCCATCCTCTCGGCCGTCCAGGGCTTCCTGCCCGAGCTCGGGCTCAAGCGCGAGAACATCGTGTTCGTCTCGGGCATCGGCTGCTCCTCCCGCTTCCCGTACTACCTGAACACCTACGGGTTCCACTCGATCCACGGCCGGGCGCCGGCGATCGCGACCGGTCTGGCCGCCTCCCGCCCCGACCTGTCGGTCTGGGTGATCACCGGGGACGGCGACGCGCTGTCGATCGGCGGCAACCACCTGATCCACGCGCTGCGCCGCAACGTCAACCTGAACATCCTGCTGTTCAACAACCGCATCTACGGGTTGACCAAGGGGCAGTACTCGCCGACCTCCGAGGTCGGCAAGATCACCAAGTCGACCCCGATGGGCTCGCTGGACAAGCCGTTCAACCCGATCTCGCTCGCCCTCGGCGCGGAGGCCAGCTTCGTGGCGCGCACCCTGGACTCCGACCGCAAGCACCTCACCTCGGTGCTGCGCGAGGCGGCGGCGCACCGCGGCACGAGCCTGGTCGAGATCTACCAGAACTGCAACATCTTCAACGACAACGCGTTCGAGGCGCTCAAGGACCCCGAGGTGCGCGACGACATCACGCTGCGCCTGGAGCACGGGCAGCCGATCGTCTCGGGCTCCAAGGCCGTGCGCCGCGGCCCGGACGGGCGCCTCGCGGTCGTCGACCGGGCCGGCGTGCCCGAGGATGAGATCGTGGTGCACGACGCGCACGACCCCGACCCCTCGGTCGCCTTCGCGCTGTCCCGGCTGGACGAGCCGGCGTTCGAGCACGTGCCGATCGGCATCTTCCGCTCGGTCGACCGCCCGGCGTACGACACGCTGATGAGCAGGCAGCTGCACGAGGCCGTGTCCGACCAGGGCGCCGGCCGGCTGAGCGACCTGCTGCGCGGCGGCGACACCTGGCGCGTCGGCTGACCAGGGGCGCATGACCCCGAGCATGACCAAGGAGGCCCTCCACGCTCTCGCGTGGAGGGCCTCCGGCGTTCACGGGACGGGCGCCTTGTGCGGGATCGCCTTACGCGGGATCGCCTTACGCGGGACGGGCCCGTCTCGCCGGAGACGGGCCCGGGGGCCGGGTCAGCCGCCCTCGGGGACGGTCTTGCCGTCCTCCCAGACGTTGTTCTTCCACTCGTTGCCGGCGCCGTCCTTGTCCCAGTAGGCCACCGGGCCGTTGTAGCCGCCCTTGGCCCACACGTCCTTGCTGAAGACGTTGCCGACGACCTTGATGTTGGACGAGGTGCCCTTGCTGCCGGCGCCGCCGTAGACGGTGTAGCCGCCGCCGGCCAGGAAGTTGCCCTCGACGGTCACGTTGCGGACCACGCCGAAGTCCTGGAAGAGCGCGACCGCGCCGGTCTGCTCCAGCGTGTTGACCACCGTGTTGCCGCGGATCACCAGCTTGGCCCCGGACGGCGGCCCGCTGGTGCACATGATCATGTCGGTGTGGTCGCCGGAGTAGTACTTCGGATCGTGGATGTAGGAGTCCTCGATCAGGCCCTGCTCGGTCAGGATGCCGTTGCTGATGGTGTGGATGTCCACCCGGCGCACGGTCAGGTCGCCGCCCTGGTTGAGGATGCCGAACTGGGTGCGCTGCTTGCCGTCGCCGAACACCTCGGTGTCCTCGACGGTGAGCCCGCTGTGCCCGTTGCGCTGGATGATGCCCCAGTCGCCGGGCGCCGCGGCGACCCGGGTGTTGCGGATCGTCACGTCGTCGGCCTCGACGTTGATCTCGCCCTTGACCTCCATGCCGTCGATCACCGTGCCGTCCTTGGTGACCGTGATCGACTTGCTGTCCTTGAGGCTCACGCCGGACGGCACGCCGGTGTCACCGGCCCCGGGGAAGCCGCCGGCGGGCGGCGGGGTGGTGGTCTGGGTCGGCTTGGGGGTGGCGGACGGCTCTCTGGTGGGCTGCCTGGTCGGGTCCGGGCTCAGCGACGGCCTCGGGGTGGCGCTCGGGGAGACCTTGGGCGTCGGGCTGCCGGACGGCTTCGGCGTGCCGCTCGCGGTCGGCGACTCCGAGGCGTCGGAGGTGTGGCTGCGCGTCGGGCTGGACGAGGGGCTCGGGGACCCGTCGGCCGTGGGAGTGGTGGTGACCCCGCCGGTCGGCCCCTCGCTGACGGTCGGGCTCGCCGAGCCCTCGGGCGAGGAGGTCGGCGAGACGCTCGGGTCGCCCGGCGCCGGGGAGTCGGAGGGCCGCGGGTAGTGGCGCTCCCGGTGCCGGAAGATGACGTCGACCCAGTAGCTCACCCGCCTGTGGTGCACGCGCGAGGGGAAGGCCGCCTTGGCGGAGGGGGCGAACACCCCGGCCTGCGCGGTCAGCGGCCCCGAGACGACCGGCTCGTCGAACACGCCGGGCGAGGCGACGTACCCGCCGTTGGTCGTGTGGTACGACACCGTGTAGACGCGGCCCGCGACGATCGGCACGGGCCGGTCGAACATCGCCTGCTGCCAGCCGCTCTTGGTCTCGCCGGTGAAGCTCACCTTGGCCAGCAGCTTCCTGTCGGAGCCCCACAGGCTGCCGCGGTGCGTGCCGCGCTCGGCGGCCGGCTTGTAGAACCGCATGCCGGCGACCTCGCCGTCGCGGGCGGCCTTGAAGCGGGTGCCGAGTTCGAGCGGGGTGTGCTCGTCCTGGACGGCGGCCTTCACCTTGCGCGACTTCCACAGGCTGGTCTCCAGCGTCACCTCCGCCGCGACGGGGGTGGCGGCGACCGGCGGCGCGGTGGTCTCACGGTTGACGACCACCACGGTCACGGTGGCCCCGAGCACCGCCGCCCCGGCCAGCAGGGTCACCCATCCCGTGACGGGGAAACGGCGTGACCCGGTCGATCTCGTCTCGGCGGACGCCGCGCGGCGCCGGGGGCGCCGTCCGTCCGCGTGCCGGGAATCGCTCACTGGCCCGAGCCTCCACCTCCGGCGCTCGCGGACGCCGGACTCCGATCATGTTCAAGTCGAGGCCATTGTTGCGGTTGGGAAACGACGAGACAACCAGATCCCGCCTTTTATCCCGGCAATAGCGCTAAATCAGCATGAGAACCGGGATTTCGATGCCACAATCGCCGGATTCATCACACCCAAAACCGCCCGTCACCTCATGATCACTGCGTGTGCGCCACTCCGGCTCCGGCCCCGCGGGCCGCGCGCAGGCCGGCGTAGTGCGCGAGGCAGTCCTCGTACAGCGGCAGCATCCCCTTGTCGCGCGCCTCGGCCAGCGTGGGCGCGGTGGCGTCCTTGGGCGACAGCAGCGGCTCGACATCGGCGGGCCACTCGATGCCGAGGTCGGGGTCCAGCGGGTGCAGGCCGTGCTCCCCGGCGGGGTTGTAGGGCTCGGAGCACATGTAGACGACGGTCGCCCGGTCGCTCAGCGCCATGAAGGCGTGCCCCACCCCCTCGCCGATGTAGACGCCGCGCCGGGTGCGGTCGTCGAGCTCCACGGCCTGCCACATGCCGAAGGTGGGCGAGCCGACCCGGATGTCCACGGTCACGTCCAGGACGCTGCCGCTGACGCACGTGACGTACTTGGCCTGCCCCGGCGGCACGTCCGCGAAGTGCACGCCGCGCAGCACGCCGCGCCGGGAGACCGAGCAGTTGGCCTGCGCCAGCCTCAGGTCATGGCCGGCGAGGTCCGACAGCCGGTCCGCGCGGTACCACTCGAGGAAGGCCCCTCTGTCGTCCTCGTGGACGGCGGGGGTCAGCAGGTAGGTGTCTTCGATCTTCAATCGTTCCACGAGGCCAAGCGTGACAGCTCCGATCTCAGTGCGCTATCGAATGACGGCGGCGCGTGCTGCGTCCGGACCGGGTCGTGCGATAGTTGGGCGGTTCCGTTGGAACGTGCCCAACCAGCGGAGCCAATGGCAGCCAGCTCCACACCCCCCATCGCACTCCTCGCCAAGGAGAGACCATGAGCCGCCTGAACGCGCTGCGCAGCCGTTTCGTCGACGCCCCCGACTCGCTCGGCGCCAAGGCGCGGGCCCGTCGATGGAACTGGTTCGCGCAGAGCTTCCCCGACCTGTCGGAAATGTCGGTCATCGACCTCGGCGGCACGGCCAGCGCCTGGCTGCGCGCGCCGGTGCGTCCGGCCCACGTGCACGTCGTGAACCTCGAGAAGCCCCCGGCGGAGCTTCCCGGCTGGCTGAGGGCCGACGTGGCCGACGCCTGCGAGCTGCCGGCCGCCATCCTGGACACCAAGTACGACCTGGTGTTCTCCAACGCCGTCATCGAGCACGTCGGCGGGCACCTCCGCCGCCAGATGTTCGCCGACTCCGTGCACCGCCTCGCCGGACGCCACTGGGTGCAGACCCCCTACCGCTACTTCCCCGTGGAGCCGCACTTCCTGTTCCCCGGCTTCCAGTACCTCCCCATCGCCGTGCGCACGTCCCTGCTGCGCCGCTGGCCGCTGGTGCACACGCCCACCTCCGACCGCGAGGCGGCGCGCAACATCGTGATGGAGGTCGAGCTGCTCAGCATCACCGAGATGCGGCACTACTTCCCCTCCTCCCAGATCCGGTTCGAGCGGCTCGGCGGTCTGGTCAAGTCGGTCATCGCGGTCCAGGCCCGCTGACCCCGGCGGGGGCGGCGCGGCACGCGCGTCAGTGCCCTCGTGTTACGGATGTGACGCATGTGACCGCGGTTGGCGGCACCGCGTAAACCGGTCCACACGCCCGGACGTCGTTCTCGTCGGGACCACGCTCCACAGCGTGAGCACCACCGGGGCAAGCGACCCTTTTCGAAATCACGTGGGAGCTTCATGAAATCGCGCAGTGCCGCGCGCCGACACAGGTCGGCTTTCGCAGCAGCGGCGTTGACTCTCGCCGCACTCCTGTCGACCCCCGCCGCGCCGGCGCAGGCGATAGGTCCCTGCGACGCGGGCGGCAACAAGATCACCTGTGAGAACGAGATCACAGGCAGCGACCGGTCGGAGTGGGACACCAATCCGCACGGGACGGTCGAGGGCTACGGCGACCAGATGAGCGTCAACGTCGGCCAGACCATCAACTTCAAGATCCGGTCCACCGCGCTGAACCTGCAGGTGGACATCTACCGCATGGGGTACTACCAGGGCAAAGGCGCGCGCAAGGTCATCACCGTGCCCGCCACCACCTCGGTCTCCCGCAACCAGCCGCACTGCCCGGAGAACACCACCACCGGCGAGGTCGCCTGTGGCTGGGGCACGGCGGCGAGCTGGACCGTTCCCACCACGTCCGTCTCGGGCATCTACTTCGCCCACGTGATCCGTACCGACACCAACGACGACACCCACATCGTCTTCGTGGTCCGAGACGACGCGAGCACCTCCGACGTGCTGTTCCGCACCTCCGACAGCACCTGGCAGGCCTACAACTCCTGGGGCGACATCACCGCCACCGAGGACAACCCGAACAAGGTGCTCAACAGCCTCTACCGGGGCGACAGCGTCATCGCGCCGGGCCGGGCGGTCAAGGTCAGCTACAACCGCCCGTTCAACACGCGTGAGTCCACGCCCTGGGGCCGCGACTACGTCTTCGCCAACGAGTACCCGATGGTGCGCTGGCTGGAGGCCAACGGCTACAACGTGTCGTACATGTCGTCGCTGGACGCCGCGCGCAGTCCCGCCACGCTGCTCACCCACAAGTCGGTGCTGTCGGTGGGCCACGACGAGTACTGGTCGGGCGAGGAGCGCGCGGCCTTCGAGAACGCCCGTGACAACGGCGTGAACCTCGCCTTCTTCAGCGGCAACGAGGTCTACTGGAAGACCCGCTGGGAGAACTCCTACCGCACGCTGGTCTCCTACAAGGAGACCCACGCCAACGCCAAGATCGACCCGACGGCGAACGTCTGGACGGGCACCTGGCGCGACCCGCGGTTCAGCCCGCCGGCCGACGGCGGCAGGCCCGAGAACGCGCTGACCGGCACGCTGTTCACCGTCAACTGCACGACCTCCGACAACGGCTGCGAGGGTATCCCGCTGACCGTGCCGATGGCCGACGGCAAGATGCGCTTCTGGCGCGGCACCGGGGTCGGCGGCCAGATCACCGGCTCGATGAACATCCCGGGCGTCGTCGGGTACGAGTGGGACGAGGACCTCGACAACGGCTCGCGGCCCGCCGGCCTGGTGCCCATGTCGAGCACGACCGCGACCGCCGAGCAGGTGCTCATCGACTACGGCACCAACGTCGCGCAGAAGAGCGCCACCCACCGCATCACGTTCTACCGCGCCCCGAGCGGCGCCCTGGTGTTCGGCGCCGGGACGGTGCAGTGGTCGTGGGGCCTGGACGGCGAGCACGACAGCTACGACGACAACGACTACAGCAACCTCAACATCAAGCAGGCGACGGTCAACCTGTTCGCCGACATGGGGGTGCAGCCCAAGTCGCTCACCTCCGGGCTGAGCACCGCGGTCAAGTCCACCGACACCACCGCGCCGTCGGCCGCCATCAGCGCCCCGGCCGCCGGGGTGACGGTGAACAACGGCTCGACCGTCACCGTCAGCGGCACCGCCTCCGACGTCGGCGGCCAGGTCGGCGCCGTGGAGGTCTCCACCGACGGCGGCGCCACCTGGCACCCGGCCACCGGGCGCGGCACGTGGACCTACACGTGGAAGGTCACCGGAGTCGGCGCGACGACCATCAAGGCGCGCGCCGCCGACGACAGCGGCAACATCGGCGCGCAGGCCTCCCGCAACGTCACCGTCGACTGCCCGTGCAGCCTGTTCACCTCCTCCACCCAGCCCGCGAACCCGGCCGAGAACGACGGCAGCGCGCTGGAGCTCGGCGTGCGCCTCAAGCCGGCGGTGAACGGCTACCTGACCGGCGTGAAGTTCTACAAGGGCTCCGGCAACACCGGCACCCACACCGGCACCCTGTGGGACACCGCGGGCAACCCGCTGGCCACCGGCACCTTCTCCGGCGAGACCTCGACCGGCTGGCAGAAGCTCAACTTCGCCTCGCCGGTGTTCGTCACCGCCGGCACCGAGTACGTGGCCTCGTACTACGCGCCGAACGGCCACTACGCCGCCGACGCGAACTTCTTCCGCTACCAGCCGCTGACCAACGCGCCGCTGACCGCGCCGGCCGCCACCGGCACGGCGGGCAACGGCGTCTACCGGGCGGGGGCGGGCTTCCCCAACCAGACCTTCAACGGCGGCAACTACTACGTGGACGTCGTGTTCACCGTCAACGACGTCTACCCGCCGGCGGTCACCTCGGCCGTGCCGGTGCCCGGCTCGTCCAGCGTGCCGACCGGCGTGCAGCCGAAGGTCACCTTCGGCGAGCCGGTGCAGGCGGGCACCGCGACGTTCACGGTGAAGGACGCCACGCAGGCGACCGTCGCCGGCACCGTGTCGCTGGACTCCTCGCGCAAGTCGCTCACCTTCGTGCCGTCGGCGCCGCTGGCGCCCGGCGAGCGGTTCACGGTCGCGGTGTCCGGCGCCAAGGACGACGCGAACAACACCATGACCCAGCCGTACACCTTCGCCTTCACCACGGCGAAGACCTGGACGGCCGGGCTGTGCCCGTGCACCATCTGGCCGGACGTCACCGTGCCCGACACCCCGAGCGTCAACGACACCGGCTCGGTCGAGGTGGGCGTGAAGTTCCAGCCGGCGACCGACGGCTTCATCGAGGGCATCCGGTTCTACAAGGGCGCGGGCAACACCGGCACCCACACCGGCACCCTGTGGTCCTCGACCGGCGCGGAGCTGACCACGGCGACCTTCACCGACGAGTCGACGCAGGGCTGGCAGGAGGTGTACTTCGGCACGCCGTGGCCGGTGACCAAGGACACCACCTACGTCGCCTCCTACCACGCGCCGAACGGCCACTACTCGGGGACGGGCAACGGGCTGGCCTCGGCGGTGACCGCGATTCCGCTGCGCGCGCTCGCGAGCGGCACCAGCGGCGGCAACGGCGTCTACAAGTACGGCACGCGGTCCTACCCCGACCAGTCGTGGGGGGCGACCAACTACTGGGTGGACGTCATCTTCACCCGGCTCGCCGACACCACCGCGCCCTACATCACGCTCAAGTCTCCCGACCACGGCGGCACGGGCGTGGCCACCGGCACGGCGGTGACCGCGACGTTCAGCGAGGCGATCAAGGAGAACACCGCCACGATCACGGTGAAGAACGCCGCCAACCAGGCGGTCGCCGGCACGCGGTCGCTGAACGAGGCGCGCACGCTGCTCACCTTCACCCCCGACTCCCCGCTGGCGCAGAGCACGACGTACACGGTCACGGTGAGCGGCGCCCTCGACGACGCCGACAACTCCATGACCACGACGTCGTGGTCGTTCACCACCGGCGGCCCGGCGAGCTGCCCGTGCTCGATCTGGGCGAGCAACGCCGTCCCGGCCAACCCGTCGAACGCCGACGCGGACGCCGTCGAGGTCGGGGTGAAGTTCACCGCCGAGATGAACGGCCAGGTCACCGGCGTCCGCTTCTACAAGGGGGCCGGCAACACCGGCGCCCACGTCGGCAACCTGTGGAGCGCCACCGGCACCCCGCTGGCCACCGGCGCCTTCGTCAACGAGTCGGCCTCGGGCTGGCAGACCCTCCAGTTCGCCACCCCGGTGGACGTCGTGGCCGGGCAGGTGTACGTCGCCAGCTACCACGCGCCGAACGGGCACTACGCGGGCGACGGCGCGTACTTCAACGCCGGGCCGTACGCCAACTCCCCGCTGACCGCGGCGGCCAACGGCGGACCCGCGGGCGGCAACGGCGTCTACCGGTACGGGACCGACTCGGGGTTCCCGTCGGCCAGCTTCAACGGGGCCAACTACTGGGTGGACGTGCTGTTCACCCCGTCGAGCTAGTCCCGTCATCCGGGTGCGGTTCGATCGCGGCGGGACCCCGCCGGCGACCGGACCGCACCCGGCCCGCACGACCCGCGTCACCGAAGACCGACACACCACCCGATCCCCGACCTACAGGACAGGAGAGCCGCCTTGACGTCGATCGGCCTTGCCGTGATCGGTGCGGGCTACTGGGGCCCCAACCTGGTGCGCAACGCGATGGCGACCCCGGAGCTGCGCCTTGAGTGGCTGTGCGACCTGGACGAGGACCGCGCCAGGGCGGTGCTCGGCCGCTACACCACCGTGCGGCCCACCTCCTCGGTCGAGCAGGTGCTCAAGGACCCGGACGTGCGGGCCGTGGCCATCGCCACCCCGGCGCGCACGCACTTCGACCTGGTGCGCGCCGCCCTGGAGGCCGGCAAGCACGTCCTGGTCGAAAAGCCCCTGACGCCGACCTACGAGGAGGGCGCCGAACTGGTGGCCCTGGCCGAGGAGCGGGGGCGGGTGCTCATGCTCGACCACACCTTCTGCTACACGCCCGTGGTGCGCCGCATCCGCGACCTGGTCTCCTCCGGCGAGCTGGGCGAGGTGCAGTTCGTCGACTCGGTGCGCATCAACCTCGGCCTGGTGCAACCGGACGTGGACGTGCTGTGGGACCTGGCGCCGCACGACCTGTCCATCCTGGACTTCGTGCTCCCCGAGGGCGTGGCCCCGGTCGCCGTGGCGGCGCACACCTCCGACCCGATCGGGGCGGGCCGGCCGTGCCTCGCGTACCTGACCCTGTGGCTGTCGTCGGGGGCCATCGCCCACGTCCACGTCAACTGGCTCAGCCCCACCAAGATCCGCACGACCGTGATCGGCGGGTCGCGCCGCACCATCGTGTGGGACGACGTCAACCCCGCCCAGCGCCTGTCGGTGTACGACCGGGGGGTGGACCTGGCCGCGGCGGGCGAGGACGAGCGCCGGGCGGCCCTGATCTCCTATCGCACCGGTGACGTCGTCGTACCCGCCCTGCCCGAGCGCGAGGCGCTGCGCGGGGTGATGGCGGAGTTCGCGGCGTCCATCGCCGAGGGCCGGGCCCCGCTCACCGACGGCAGGTCGGGACTGCGCGTGCTCGCACTCCTGGAAGCGGCGGGGCGGAGCATCCAAAATGACGGCAGACGAATCGACCTTGGGGGAACCACTCGATGATCTCGGCACTTGAGAACAGCCGCTGCCTGGTGACCGGGGGCGCGGGCACGATCGGCTCGACCGTCGTGGACCAGCTCCTCGCCGCCGGCGCCAGCGAGGTGGTCGTGCTGGACAACTTCGTCCGCGGGCGCCGCGCCAACCTGGCCGCCGCCGAGGCCGCGGCCGGAGACTCCCGCCGGCTGCGCGTCGTCGAGGGGGACATCCGCGACACCGCGCTCGTGCGCTCGCTCACCGAGGGCATGGACGTGGTGTTCCACCTGGCCGCCATCCGCATCACCCAGTGCGCCGAGGAGCCGCGCCTGGCCCTGCAGGTGCTGGTGGACGGCACCTACGAGGTCGTCGAGGCCGCCGCCGACGCCGGCGTGCGCAAGGTCGTCGCCTCCTCCTCGGCCTCGGTGTACGGCCTGGCCACCGAGTTCCCGACCCGCGAGGACCACCACCCCTACGCCAACGACACCCTGTACGGCGCGGCCAAGACCTTCAACGAGGGGCTGCTGCGCAGCTTCCACGCGATGCGCGGCCTGGACTACGTGGCCCTGCGGTACTTCAACGTGTACGGCCCCCGCATGGACATCCACGGGCTCTACACCGAGGTGCTGATCCGCTGGATGGAGCGCATCGAGGCCGGCCGGCCGCCGCTGATCCTCGGCGACGGCCTGGCCACCATGGACTTCGTCTACACCGAGGACATCGCCCGCGCCAACCTGCTCGCCGCGTCGGGCGAGGTCACCGACGAGGTCTTCAACATCGCCAGCGCCACCGAGACCAGCCTGCGCGGGCTCGCCGAGGCGCTGATGGCCGTCATGGACGCGAGCGACCTCGGGCTGGAGTTCGGCCCGGCCCGCGCCGTCAACGGCGTCACCCGGCGCCTGGCCGACGTCGGCGCGGCGGCCGAGCGGCTCGGCTGGAAGGCCGAGGTGGACCTCGAAGAGGGCCTGCGCCGGCTGGTCGCCTGGTGGCGCGCCGAGAAGGCCCGGTGAGCGACCTGCTGGTCTACGGCGCGGGCACCCGGTACGACGGGGTGAGCGGCACCGACCGGCACATGGCCGACCGGCTGAGCGCGTTCACCGACGTGCTGTACGTCGACCCGCCGCGGCCGGTCCGTTCCGGGCTGCGCGACCCCGAGACCGGGCAGGCCGGGCATGTGCTGCGGAGCGTCCACGCCGGCCTGTGGCGGCTCAGCCCGGTCGCGCCGCCCGCGGCCTACCGCAGGGGCGTCGAACGGGTCACCGCGACGATGGCCCGCCGTGCCGTGCGCGCCGCCGCCCGCAGGGTGGGCGGCGCCGTGACGGCGGTGGTCGTGGCCGGGACGACCGACCTGCTGGACCTCGCGCCGCGAGCGCGCACGGTGCGGTACCTCACCGACGACCTGGTGGCGGGCGCCTCGCTGATCCGGATGTCGGCCGCCCGGCTGTCGGCGGCCGAGCGGCGGATGACCTCGCGGGCGGACGCGGTCGCCGTCGTCTCTCCCGACCTGGTGGAACGGCTCGGCCGGGAGGGGCGCACGGCGGCACTGGTGCCGAACGGGTGCGACGTGTCGGCCTACCGGGACATCGACCAGGCCGCTCTGCCCGCGGACCTGCCGGCCGAGCTGGCCGCGACGCCGGCCGCCGGGTTCGTCGGCCACATCAACGCCCGCATCGACATCGCCCTGCTGGAGGCCGTCGCGGCCACCGGGGCGCCGCTGGTGCTGGTCGGTCCCCGGTCCGGCGACTACGAGCCCGAGCGGTGGCCGCGGCTGCTCGCCCGCCCCAACGTGCACTGGGTGGGACGCAAGCCGTACGAGGAGCTGCCGTCCTACCTGCGGGTCATGGACGTCGGCCTCACGCCCTACGCCGACAGCGCCTTCAACCGGGCGAGCTTCCCGCTGAAGACGCTGGAGTACCTGGCGGCCGGCCGGGCCGCGGTCTCGACCGACCTGCCCGCCACCGCCTGGCTCTCGGCCGGGCCGCTGATCGCGGTCGCGCGGACCCCGGCGGACTTCGCCGCCGCCGTGACGGCCGAGCTCGGCACCCCCCGCACGCCCGCGCTCGCCGAGGCGCGGCGGGCGTTCGCGGCACGGCACGACTGGAACCAGAGGGTCCGCCTGCTGGCGGATCTTCTCGGCCTTGAGATCAGGGAGGTGGCCGGGCGATGATCCCGGTGATGCGGCCGTGGTTCGGCCCGGAGGAGCAAGCCGCCGTCGGCGAGGTCATCGCCTCCGGCTGGGTCGCGCAGGGGCCGAGGGTGGCCGAGTTCGAGCGCGCGTTCGCCGCGAGCGTCGAGGCCGGGCACGGGGTGGCGGCCTCCTCGTGCACCACCGCGCTGCACCTGGCCCTGGTGCTCGCGGGCGTCGGCCCCGGGGACGAGGTGGTCGTCCCCTCGCTGTCGTTCATCGCGACGGCCAACGTCGTGCGGTACGTCGGGGCCACTCCGGTGTTCGCCGACATCGACCCGGCGACCGGCAACCTCACCGCCAAGACCATCGACGCCGCCCGCACCCCCCGCACCCGCGCGGTGATCATCGTGCACCAGGGCGGCGTGCCGGCCGACGTCGACGACATCCGCCTGGTGCACGAAGGGCTCGCACTCATCGAGGACGCCGCCTGCGCCGCCGGGTCGTTCTACCGCGACCGGCCGGTCGGCGCCGGCGCGAGCGTCGCCGCCTGGTCCTTCCACCCCCGCAAGCTGCTCACCACCGGCGAGGGCGGGATGCTGACCACCGACGACCCCGAGTGGTCCGCCCGCGCGCGGCGGCTGCGCGAGCACGGCATGAGCGTCAGCGCGGCCGACCGGCACGCCAGCGGCTCCACCGCGCCTGAGGAGTACACCGAGGTCGGCTTCAACTACCGGATGACCGACCTGCAGGCGGCGGTCGGCCTGGTGCAGCTGCGCAGGCTCCCCGAGCTCGTCGCGCGCCGGCGGGCGCTGGCGGGCCGCTACCAGGAGCTGCTGGCCGGCATCCCCGGCCTCACCACCGCCGGCGACACCGACCACGGCCGCACCAACTACCAGTCGTTCTGGATCGCCCTGCCGGTCGGCTTCCCGATGAGCAGGAACGACCTGCTGGGCTTCCTCGCCGAACGGGGCGTCTCCGCCCGGCGCGGCATCATGGCCGCCCACCTGGAACCCGCCTACGCGGACGTCCCTGCCGCCGAGCTGCCGCACACCGAGTGGCTCACCGCCAACTCGCTGATCCTCCCGCTGTTCCACGCCATGACCGAGGCCGAGCAGGACCAGGTCGTCGAGGCCCTGCACGCCGCCGCGCGAACCTGACCTCTCGCCCCCACGGGGAGCCCCTCCGGCGGATCTCCGTCCAGGGGCCTCCCCCGGGGCGTCCCGCGTACCGCCACCTTCGAGGAGACCGACCCGGTGACCTCCCACCCCATGGAGACCTGACCGTGCGCATTCTGGTGTACCCGCACGCCATGGAGGTCGGCGGCAGCCAGCTCAACGCCGTCGAGCTCGCCGCCGCCGTCCAGCGGCTGGGCCACGAGGTCAGCGTGATCGGCGAACCCGGCCCGCTGGTCGCCCACCTCGCCGACGCGGGCCTGCCGCACCTGCCGCTGGACCCCGGGCGGCGCAGGCCCTCCCCCGCGACCGCGCGGATGCTGCGCGACCTGGCCGTGCGGCGCGGCATCGACGTGATCCACGGCTACGAGTGGCCGCCGGGCGTCGAGGCGTTCTACGCGAGCCTGCGCGGCCCCTCCGCGGCGGTGTGCACGATCATGTCGATGTCGGTCGCCCCGTTCCTGCCGCCCTCGCTGCCGCTGGTGGTCGGCACCCGGGAGATCCAGGAGCGGGCCGCGCCCGGACGCCGCCACGTCCACCTCATCGAGCCGCCGGTCGACGTGCACGCCAACGCCCCCGGGCATCCGGCGGCGGAGTTCCGCCGCGCCTTCGACCTGCCGGAGGGGCCGCTGGACATCGTGGTCGTGGGGCGCCTGGTCGCCGAGCTGAAACTCGAGGGCCTGCTCACCGCGATCGACGTCGTCGGCCGACTCGCCGCCGAGCTGGACCTGCGGCTCGTCATCGTCGGCGACGGACCCGCCAGGGGCGAGGTGGAGGAGCGCGCCGCCGCCGCCAACGCCGCCGCCGGCCGCCGCGCCGTCGTCCTGACCGGCCAGCTCCTCGACCCCCGCCGCGCGTACGCGGCGGCGGAGGTGTGCCTGGCCATGGGCGGCTCGGCGCTGCGCTCGCTGGCCTTCGCCAAGCCGCTCATCGTGCAGGGCGAGCTGGGGTTCTTCGAGCTGCTCACCCCCGAGAGCGAGAAGACCTTCCTCGGCCAGGGGTGGTACGGCCTCGGCGCGGGCCGCGAGGAGGGCGCGCCCCGCCTGGAGGCCATCCTGCGCCGCCTGCACGCCGGCCCCGGCCTGCGGCACGAGCTGGGCGAGTACGGCAGGCGCCTGGTCGTGGAACGCTTCAGCCTGGAGCGCGCGGCGCGCGTCCAGGTGGAGATCTACGAGCAGGCGGTCACCGAGCGCCCGGCCGCGCTGGACGCCGTCGGCACCGCCGCCGGCGTGCTGGGCCACAAGCTGCGCCGCCGCTACGCCCGCCTGCGCGGCACCGAGGCCCGCGACGACTTCAACGCCGTCGCCCGGAGCAGGCCGTGACCGCCCCGGAGGTCGACGCGCCGTCGCTCGGCAGCCGGGCGGGCAGGGCGCTGGGCTGGAGCCTGCTCAGCACGATCGCGGCGCGGCTCGGGACGCTGGCCATCGGCATCACGCTGGCCCGGGTGCTCGGGCCGGCCGAGTTCGGCACGTTCGCGGTCGCGCTGGTCGCTTTGCTCGCCATGCTGAGCATCAACGAGCTCGGCGTGAGCCTCGCCATCGTCCGCTGGCCGGGCGACCCGCGGTCCATCGTCCCGACCGTGGCGACCATGTCGGCCGGGTTCAGCGTGCTGGTCTGCGGCGCGTTCGTCGCGGCGGCGCCCGCGTTCGCCGCGGTGATGGGCAACCCGGCCGCCACCGGCCCGGTGCGGGTGCTGGCCCTCAGCGTCGTCACCAACGGGCTGGTGTCCACCTCGGCGGCCCTGATGCAGCGCGAGTTCATGCAGGGACGCAAAATGATCGCCGACCAGGTGGACAACTGGCTCGGCGCGCTGATCTCCCTCGCGCTCGCCCTGCTCGGCTGGGGGGCGATGAGCCTGGCCGTCGGCCGGGTCTGCGGCTCGCTCGCGGGCGGCGCTCTGCTGGTCTCCTTCGCGCCCCAGCGGCTGCGGTTCGGCTTCGACCGTGAGGTGGCCCGCCGGCTCGTCCGGTTCGGACTGCCGCTGGCCGGTGCGTCCCTGCTGGTCTTCGCGGTGGGCTACGCCGACCAGATCGTCGTCGGCCACGTGCTCGGCTCCACCGCGCTCGGCTTCTACGTGCTCGCGGTCAACCTGTCCGGGTGGCCGGTCGCGGTGTTCTCCCAGCCGGTGCGCGCGGTCGCGCCCGCCGCGTTCGCCCGGCTCCAGCACGACCGGCCCACGCTGAGCCGCTCGTTCGTCACGGTCGCCGCCCTGCTGGTCGGGCTGACGCTGCCCATGTGCCTGCTGCTGAGCGGCGCGGCTCCCGCGATCATCCGGTTCGTGTACGGGGACCAGTGGGGACCGGCCGCCGTCGCGCTCGCCGGGCTCGGCGTGCTCGCCGGGCTGCGGATCTTCTTCGAGCTGGTCTACGACTACCTCGTCGTCCTGGAACGCTCGCGCGCCGTGCTCGCCGTCCAGGGGCTGTGGGTGGCCGTGCTGGTGCCCGCGATGTGGCTCGGCGTCACCCAGGGCGGGCTGCGCGGGGCCGCCGTCGCGCTGGTCGCGGTGGCCGGCCTGGTGGTGCTGCCCGCCTACCTGTGGATGCTCGGCCGGGCCGGCGTCCGGCCGGCGGACCTGGCGCGCAGCCTGTGGCCCGCGGTGCTGGCGGCGCTCGCCGTCGGCGCCTTCGCCGTGGGCGCCGGGCGGGTCATCGTCCCCGATCTCGGCGTCCTCGCGGCGGCCGGCACGGCGGGCGTGCTCGTCGTCGGCCTGTACGGCTACCGCAGGCGCCGGGTGCTCGCCGACCTCAGGCGGGCCGCGTGAGCCCGTATCGCGACCAAGGAGACCGCATGACACTCCCTTCCCTGCCGGCGGCGCGTTCCGGGGAGGCCGCGTGACGCCGCTGCTGATCGTGGGCGCCGGAGGGTTCGCCCGCGAGACCGCGCAGCTCGTCCACGCCGTCAACGACGTCTCCCCGACGTGGGAGCTGCTCGGGCACCTGGACGACGACCCGGCCAAGCACGGCGCCGTCGTGGACGGGGTGCCGGTGCTCGGCGGCTCCGACCTGGCGGTGAAGCGGGAGGACGCCCAGGTCGTGGTCTGCACCGGAAGCCCCCGCGACCACACCAGCCGGGCCCGCATCGTCGCCCGTCTCGGCCTGCCGCCCGCCCGGTACGCCACGCTCGTCCATCCGGCGGCGAGCGTGTCCCGCACCTCCACCATCGGCCCGGGGTCGGTCGTGCTGGCGCAGACCGTGCTTACCGCCGCCGTCACGCTGGGAGCGCACGTCAGCGTGATGCCGCACGTGACCTTGACGCACGACGACGTGGTGGAGGACTTCGCCACGCTCGCCGCCGGGGCGCGGCTGGCCGGCGCCGTCCGCGTCGGCATCGGCGCCTACGTCGGCTCGGGCGCGCTGGTCCGGGAGACCTTGACGATCGGGCCCTACGCCCTGGTCGGCATGGGGTCGGTCGTGACCCGCGACGTCCCCGCCCGCGAGGTCTGGGCCGGCGTGCCGGCCCGTTTCCTGCGCCCCTCCACCGTCCCCGTCCCTCCCTTTCCCTCTCCTGGAGCACTGACATGATCCCGTTCGTCGATCTGCGCGCGGCCCACGCCGAGGTGGCCGAGGAGGTGCGCCAGGGTTTCGACCGGGTGCTCGCGACCACGGCGTTCGTGCAGGGCCCGGACGTCGCGGCGTTCGAGCAGGAGTACGCCGCCTTCTCCGGCGTGCCGCACTGCGTGGGCGTGGGCAACGGCACCGACGCCGTCGAGCTGGCGCTCCGCGCGAGTGACCTGCCGCCCGGCGCCGGGGCCGTGCTGCCCGCCAACACCTTCGTCGCCACGGCCGAGGCCGTCGTCCGGGCCGGCCTGCGGCCGGTGCTGACCGACTGCGACGAGGAGTTCCTGCTGCTGGACCCGGCGTCGGCCGCCACGGCCGCCGGGACCGGCACGGCGGCGGTGCTGCCGGTCCATCTGTACGGCCAGCAGGCGCCGATGGCGGCCGTCCACGAGCTGGCCGCGCGCCACGGGCTCGCGGTGGTGGAGGACGCCGCGCAGTCACAGGGCTCCGAGCAGGCCGGGCGTCCCCCGGTCGGCCTGGCCGCGACCAGCTTCTACGCGGGCAAGAACCTCGGCGCGTACGGCGAGGCCGGGGCGGTGCTGGCCTCCTCGGCCGAGACGGCCCGCGCGGTCCGCCTGCTCGCCAACCACGGCAGCGAGGTGAAGTACCGGCACGAGACGCTCGGCTTCAACTCGCGCCTGGACACCCTCCAGGCGGTCGTGCTGCGGGCCAAGCTCGCGCGCCTGGCCCGGTGGAACGAGCTGCGCCGCGCCGCCGCCGACCGGTACGCGGACCTGCTGTCCGGCATCGACGGCGTGCGGGTGCCGCGCGCCGCCCCGGGCAACGTGCACGTGTGGCACCTGTACGTGATCCGCGTGCCCGAGCGCGACCGGGTGCTCGCCGGGCTCCAGGAGGCAGGGGTGCAGGCCCAGATCCACTACCCGGTGCCCGTGCACCTGCAGCCCGCCTTCAGTGATCTCGGCCACGGCCCGGGCGACTTCCCGATCGCCGAGAAGGCCGCCGGCGAGATCCTGTCGCTGCCCATGCACCCCCACCTGACCGCCGACCAGCAGGAGCACGTCGCCGAGGCCCTGGACAAGGTCCTGCGGCAACTGTGACGCCCGGCCGGGCGATCAGGCGAGCTCGCGGCGCCCGGCCGGTGGCGAACAGGCGAGCTCGCGGCGCCCGGCCCGGTGGCGATCAGTCGCCGAGCTCCTCGAACAAGGTGAGCTGCAGCCCGGCGGGGGCCCGCAGCCGGGCGTTCAGCGAGTTCCACGGCGTACGCGTGGGCGGTGCGATGACCTCCGCTCCGGCGCCGGCGAGCTCGGCGGCGGTGCCGGCGGAGTCCGCCACCTCGAAGGCGACCCTGATCGGCCCGGCGACCCGGCGCCCGACCTCCACGCGGTCGATGAACTCCGCCTGCCGGGAGTCGATGATCTCCAGGGTCGCCCGTCCCGCGTCCAGCAGCCGCACCCTGCCGTCCGGCGAGGAGAAGTCGGCGAGCTCGGGCAGGCCCAGCACGTCGCGGTAGAACCGCAGCGCCTCCTCGTAGTCCTCGGCGGTGACGACCAGGCGAAGCTCGCGAACGCTCATGGCCGCCCATCCTACGATCACGCCGAACGGCCCCACGAGGCCGAGCTGGAACGGCTGAGGAACCTGGGATCATGTCCCCGGATGATGACCCGACGGTGCTGATGGAGCCGGGCCCGGGAGGCGGGCCGCGCTTCTTCTTCGTGCTCGTTCCCGAGCCCAAGACGGTCAGGAACCGCCTCCACCTCGACCTGGCGTGCGACGACCTGGACCGGCCCGCCCGTGGTCACGATGACGGCTCGAGGTCGAGCACTGCTCTGCCACTCTGGATGTCGATCGGCACCGAGACCTGGTCGTGTGCGATCAGCCAGTCACCGTCGATCTTCCGGAAGCCGTACGTGACCCTGACCCACATGCCGCTCGTCGCCGCCCCGTCCTTCAGCGTGCCGCTGAGGCGAGCGAAGGCGTGCCCGAACGCCACGTCATCGCCCACGGCGAGCGTCAGGTCGCGAACCTCGTAAGTCACACTCTCGAAGACCAGGAACACGTTTGCCCAGTTCTTGAGTTTCGCCTCCAGCCCCACATGCTGGAGCGGCGGCTCGACGTCGAAGGACACGACGTCCTTGGCGTAAGGCCGCTTCAGGCCCTCGAGATCCTTGGCTCGGAGCCCCTCGACGATCTTGTGGACCTGCCGGCGAATCTCGGCTTCGTCTACCTCGCGTTGCGTAGACATCGCTACCCGCACCTTTCTTTCGGGGGGGGAATCCTGCCTTCTGGCACACGCGACTCTATGGCTTACAAGTTATCTTGACTAAGATCAATATTGTTATGGCGTTATGCATACGGAGGCAAGATGGAACTGAACTCGCTCAAGCAGTTCCTGGTGGTGGCGCGGCTGGAGCACCTCAGCCGGGCAGCCGACGAGCTTCACATCGCCCAGCCGTCGCTGAGCCGTACGATCGCCCGGCTGGAGAGCGAACTGGGCATACCGCTGTTCGATCGCAGCGGCCGACTCCGGCTGAACGACACGGGCAGGCTCTTCCGCGATCACGTCGAACGCGCCCTCGGAGAGCTCGACGCGGGACGACGCGCCGTCGCCGAGGCCGCCGGCGAGGGCTTGGGCACCGTGAGGCTGGCGTCGGAGACCTTTCTCACGCTGACCGGGCCACTGGCGGCCTACAAGCGAGCCCATCCCGCCATCGAGATCGAGCTCCACTGGTCACCAGCCGATGACATGGCCCGCCACCTGCGGGCCCAAGAAGTTGATCTGTGTGTCGCCTCGCAGCCGATCCATGCCGACGGCCTTGAGTCCGTGCGGCTGTTCGACGAGGCGGTCGGGGTGGGCACGCCACTCGATCACCCGCTGGCGGGCCGTACGTCCGTGAGCATCGACGAACTCGCCGACCAGCCCTTCATCACCGCCCGCAAAGGGCACTGGCTACGCGGACTGCTCGATCGGCTCTTCGCCGCACGAGACCTCACCCCGAAGATCGTCTGCGAGACCGACGAGCACAGCGCCATCGCGGACCTGATCGTCGCGGGACTCGGCATTGGTCTGGTCCCCTCCGTCGCCCGCCGCCTGGCCGGTGGCAGCGCCGCACATCCGCCCGCCGCGTGGATCGGCGTCGACAGCCCCGACTGCCGTCGTACGGTCACCCTCTACTGGGGGGCCGGCAGCCACCTGTCCACCGCCGCCCGACTGATGCGCACCACGATCACCAACTGGGACTGGGGCGTCGGCGAACCCCAGGAGAAGCGCTGACACGAACCGCTCAGCACGAACTCGAGGTCCATCATGCGTCCACGGTCATAACACCATAGCAATATTAATCTTGGACAGGATAACCACCAGGCCATAGCGTCGGGGTTCGTTCATATAGGGAGATCACAGTGAGGAGGATCCCTCATGGTCACCAGCAGCCTGGGGTCCGCTGCCGCGCCCCGGACAATGCCGGCCGGGTGGACTCTCCGGGCCGTTGTCACCGCGCACGTGGCGGCGGTCGCCGGCCAGCCGGTGTTCGCCGGGGTGTATCTGACCGGTGACTTCGACAGCCTGCGCCTACACGCGGTCGGCGCCGACGTGGTCACCTCCATCGGTTACCTGCAGGTGATCGTGGCGATCATCGTATGGGTCCGGCTGCGTCAGGCCTGGCCGTTCCTGCCCACGGTGGCGGTGGTAGCGGCCGAGACGGTGCAGTACTTCGCCGGCGTGGACGGCGCGTTATGGCTGCACATCCCGCTGGGGGTGATGATCGTCGCCGCGCTCGTCGTGCAGTTCATCGCGGTCTGGCGCCTGCCCCTCCCGCGGTGTCCGCGTGCGCGGGGGGAGGCCCGCGATGCGTGAGCACGACGAGGACCGGTCCGGCCGTGCCCAGGGCCTGTCCAGACGCCGGGCGCTGAGCATCGGCGGGGCGCTCGGGCTGGTGGCGGTCACCGGGCTGTCGACCGCGGCCGCGCTGGCCCGCCGCCCGTCGATCACCGGTGCCGAGTTGCGCAGCGCTGTGCCGCTGCCGCCCGCGTTCCAGGTGCCACTGCCGCTCCCCGCCGTGCTGGCGCCGGTCAGCACCTCGGGTGGCGCCGACCGCTACGAGATCACCCAGCGCGAAGCGAGTGCGGAGATCCTGCCCGGCGTCAAGACGCCGCTGTGGACGTATGAGGGCGCCTTCCCCGGGCCGACGATCGAGTCGCGCCGCGGCCGGCCCATCACCGTGACGCACCGCAACGAACTGCCCGTGCCCACTGTCATGCACCTGCACGGCGGACACACGCCGGCGGCCTCCGATGGGTACCCGACCGACCTCGTCCTGCCCGAAGGCCGGCACGACGCCGCCATGCCCGCCGGGCATGGCTCCGGGCACGGCATGGACGATCCGCGGGCCGTGGTGACCCATCTGACGCGGGACCACGACTTCCCGCTGGACCAGCGGCCGACGCTGCTGTGGTACCACGACCACCGGATGGACTTCACCGCCCCCGCGATCTGGCGGGGCCTGGCCGGTCTGCACATCGTCCGCGACGACGCGGAAGACGATCTCGGCCTGCCCGCGGGGCGCCGCGAGCTGCCTCTCATGATCACCGACCGTGCGTTCGGCGCCGACGGCGGCCTCGCCTATCCCGCCCTCGACCCCACCCTGCGGGAGCGGCCGGGCGTGCGCGAAGCCTATCTCGCGGGCGTCCTCGGCGACGTGATCCTGGTGAACGGCGCCCCGTGGCCCGTACACGAGGTGGACACGGCCCGCCACCGGCTACGCGTCCTCAACGCCTCCAACGCCCGGCACTACGAACTCGAAGCGGTCGCCGATGACGGTCGCAGGCTCGACCTCGTCCAGATCGGCGCCGACCAGGGACTGCTCGCAGCACCGGTCACCCACCGACTGCTGCCGATCGCACCCGCCGAACGCTACGACGTGATCATCGACTTCTCCGGTGTCCCGGCCGGCGGCCGCGTCCGACTCCTCAACCGGCTCGGCGTGGGCCGCACCCGCGACGTGATGGCCTTCCAGGTCGCACGCCAAGCCACCGACGACAGTCGCATCCCCCGCACCCTCTCGGACGATCTGCCGGCCTGGCGACGGTCGGACGCCGTCAGGGTGCGCGACTTCTCCTTCCGCACCGGGCGGATGGACGGCGATCACGGATGGCTGATCGGCGGCCTGCCGTTCGACCCCGCCCGCACCGATGTCACCGTCCGTCTCGGCGACGTCGAAGTGTGGCGGCTGGTCGCCGACGTCCACCATCCCGTCCACTTGCATCTGGTCGGCTTCCGGGTGCTGTCGCGCGGCGGCCGCGCGCCGCTGCCACACGACGCGGGCCTGAAGGACACCGTCTCCCTACGGCCGGGCGAAGCGGTGGAGATCATCACCCGTTTCGACGGCTACCGCGGCCGCTACCTGTTCCACTGCCACAACGCCGAGCACGAGGACATGGGGATGATGGCCAACCTCGAGATCATCTAGGAGAACGACGGCGTCCTCGTCGAGAGCACCCCTGATCAGCGCGACGGCCGACGGGCAGGCGCGGCCGTCGGCCGGCGCCTTCGAGGGATCACCGCGGGCTCCAGAGCCCCACGGGGCCGGGCTCCGGAGCCCGGCGGCGGTCGATTCCAGAGCCCGGCGAGGACCGATTCCAGCGCTCCGGCGCAGGTGGGTTCCAGTGCTCGGCGGAGGTCGGTTCTATCGCTTCGTGGAGGCGAGGCCGGGCGGGGCGGCGGCCAGGGTCTTGTGGATGGCCTCCACCAGGGCCAGCGCCGACTCCTCGGTGAGCTCGACGGCCACCCGAGCCGACGGGCCCTCCGAGGGGTTGGTGAAGTCGATGTTCACGGTGTGCTCGTGGGTGGCGTGGTAGGGGTGGTCGACGTAGACCGCGCCCTGGCTGACGGTGAACCAGCCGGTGGCGCCCTTGCCCGCGCCGTCGAGCTCGAAGTTCTCGGTGAGGTAGGTGCACATGGCGGACTCCTGTCAGGCGGCGAGGTGGCGGCCGTAGAAGGCGAAGATCTTCTTCCAGCCCTCGACCGCGGCGACGGGGCGGTAGGCGGCACGGTCGGTGGAGAAGAACCCGTGCCCGGCGTCGGGGAAGATGTGGAACTCGTGCTCCTTGCCGAGCTTGTCCAGCTCGGTCTCGATCACACCGACCTCGGAGGGCGCGGGGTAGGAGTCCTGCTCGCCGAACAACCCCAGCAGCGGGCACGAGAGGTCGGCGGCCCTGGACAGCAGCGAGCGCGCCTTGAGCGGGAAGTCCGCGGGCGGGTCGGCGGCCACGAACGCGCCGTAGCAGTCGACGGCGGCGTCGATCTGGAGGGAGCAGGCGGCCAGGAACGACTGGCGGCCGCCCGAGCAGTACCCGATCACGCCGATCTTGCCGTTGGCGTGGTCGAGGGAGTTGAGGTACGCCGCGGCCCCGGCGACGTCGCCGACGAGCTGCTCGTCCGGCACGCCGCCCTTGGCCCGCGCGGCGGCGGCCTGGTCGTCAGGGCTGACGCCGGCGCCCTCCCGTGAGTACAAATTCGGGCACACCGCCGCGTATCCGCCGGCGGCGAACCTGCGGACGATCTCCTTCGTGCCCTCGTCGTAGCCGGGCATGTGGTGGATCACGACCACCCCGCCCCGGGGCCGGTCACCGAGCGGCCGGGCGAGGTAGGCCTCCAGTTCGGCCTGCTCGTGTCCCGTGAAGCCCACCGTGCCGGCCCATATCGCGTCGCTCATCAGACTTGCCTCCTCTTTCTGGTCCCTTATTCAACTACCAGAAGAAGATGGCGTTTCCCTGAGCGCCCCGGGGCCCGCCGGGCGGGCGCGGGAGCCGGGCCGGCTCACCGGCTCCCGCGGCGCGTGGTCAGGACACCTTGGTCGACTCCATGATCCAGTTGGTCTCCCACGTGCGTTCGTCGTCGTAGGAGAACGCCTGCTCCCACCGGCACGTCGTGGGCGTGATGTCCGACCAGGTGTACCGCACCCTGATCGGCTGCCCGTCGTCGGTGTCGTCGGCGTAGAACGCACCGATCCCGTCCACGAACCGGCCGACGACCGGGACCGGGTCCAGGCCGCGCGTGCTGTTGCCCCAGTACAGCGACCACTCGCCGGTCGCGGGGTTGCGGACGCGGACCGTCACGCCGTTGAAGTCCTTGTCCGGGAAGGTGATCTCGTCGAAGTTCCCGGCCCCGCCCCAGAAGCCGTGCGCCACCGAGACGCCGGAGAACTCCTCCCACTCGGTGCACCCGGCGTTGCGCTTCAGCAGCCGCCGGTTGGCGACCTCCCAGGTTCCGACGTAGAAGTCGAAGTCGTTCACAGTCCCACCATGCCTTCCGGGCGCGTGTCGGCGAGGTAGCCGTCGAGATCGGGGGTGTCGTTGACGAACATGTGCCGCACCCACGAGGACCGCTCGTGCTCCAGAGCGGGCAGCTCCCACACACAGCCGACCCAGGGCCGGTCCTCGGACACGAAGTGCGTGGGATCCTCGTCGGGACAGTCCACGGCCGGCTGGCCCGCGGCGGCGGTCCGCGCGTCGACCACGTTGTCCCACACCCAGGTGTAGACGCACAGGTAGGCGCCGGTGTCCCCGCCCCTGTGGAGGACGATCCAGCCGGCCGGCGCGTCGGAAGCGGGCGCGGGCACCAGGGTGGGCAGGAACTCGTAGGCGGCCTTCTCCACCTCCGGCTCGATCGGCCGGTCGGCCCGGTCGACGTGATATCGCTTGTACGGACGGCCGCCGACCGTGATGGGGGCGAGCGGCCGCATGTGCTTCTCGATGAACGGCATGGCCGCACGGTATGCCCCCTCCACTGACACGTATTGTCAGCAGATATGCGAGCTTCCCGGCTTCTGTCCGTCCTGCTGCTGCTCCAGTCGCGCGGCCGCCTGACCGCCCAGGAACTGGCGCAGGAGCTGGAGGTCAGCGTCCGCACCATCTACCGCGACGTGGAGTCCCTGCACACCGCCGGCATCCCCCTGTACGGCGAGGCCGGGCACAAGGGCGGCTACCGGCTGCTGGACGGCTTCCGCACCCGCCTGACCGGGCTGACCGGCCAGGAGGCCGAGGCGCTGTTCCTGGCCGGCCTGCCCGGACCGGCCGCCGAACTCGGCCTCGGCGCGCTGGCCGCCGCCGCGGAGCGCAAGATCGAGGCCGCGCTGCCCGCCGACCTGCGCTCCAGCGCGCGCCGCCTGCGCGAGCACCTGCTGTTCGACGCGCCCGGCTGGTACTACGACGGCGACCAGGTGCCCCACCTCCCGCAGGTCGCGGACGCCGTGTGGAACAGGCGGGTCGTCACCGTGCTCTACCACCGCTGGGCCGAGCCCACGGAGGTCGAGCGGACGCTCGAGCCGTACGGGCTGGTGCTCAAGGCCGGCAAGTGGTACCTGGTCGCCCGGTGCGACGGCACGCTGCGCACCTACCGGGTCAGCCAGATCCTGCGCCTGCGGGTGTCGAAGGAGACCTTCACCCGCCCGGCCGGCTTCGACCTCGGCGGCTACTGGCGCGACCACCTCGCCGACTTCCGCACGCGGCTCGTCCAGGGCCACGCCGTCATCCGGCTCTCACCGGCCGGACGGGAGCGGCTCGCCGAGGTGATGAGCTCCGCCGTGACCGCCGCCGTGGCGGACACGGCCGGCCCGCCCGACGACCGCGGCTGGGTCACCGCCACCGTCCCCATCGAGTCCCTCACCCACGCCCACGGCGAGTTCCTCAGACTCGGCGCGGAGGTCATCGTGCTCGACCCGCCCGAGCTGCGCCGCAGAATCGCCCGAACCGCCCACGGCCTCGCCGCCCTCTACCCCCGCCCCGAGAACTGACCCCCACCATCGCGAGGTCATGGTCTGGCGCCGGAGAGCCGCCGGGCCAGCGATTCAAGCTGCGCGACGATGTCCGCCACCTCGTCGTGTGGGATGCCCAGGCGCGCCGCCAGCGCCTCATCGACGGTCGCCATGCTCGCGATCCGCCGCCCCATCTCCCGCCTGCCCGGCGCCGGGCTCACCAGCGTGCGGCGCCGGTCGGCGGGGTCGGGCTCGGTCACCATCACCCCGTCGTCGCGGAACCTGGCCACCGTCGCCGACACCAGGCTCTGCGGGAACCCGGTGCGCTCGGTGATGTCCTTGATCGAGCTTCCCGGGCGCTCGAAGACGGTGACGAGGATCGTGCGGGCGCTGGTCGTCAACGTGTGAAAGCCGGACCTGGGGATCGCCTCCGCACCGATCTCGATCAGTTTGTGTCCTAGGAGCAGCAACTCGAGCCCGTTCATGCCTTCCATGATGCACCACATGCGTGATACATCTGTATTATGATACATCTAGAAAGTGATGCGTTTCTCGAGGTGCCGGGAGCCACGCTGAGGTACCGGCTTCACGGCACCGGCCCGCTGCTGCTGCTGATCGCCGGAGGCGACGGCGACGCCGACGCGAGCCAGGGCCTCGCCGACAGGCTCACCGACCGCTACACGGTCCTCACCTACGACCGTCGCGGCCTGTCCGGCAGCACCCTCGACGACCCCTCGCGGCCGCCGACGATCACCACGCACGCCGACGACGCACACCACCTGCTGGCCGCGCTCACCGCCGAACCCGCCCTCGTCTACGGCAGCAGCATCGGCGCGTTGATCGCCCTGGAACTGGTCGCGCGCCACCCCGAGCAGGTGCGCCTTCTGGTCGCCCACGAGCCGCCCGCCACCCAGGTCCTGTCGGACGCCGAGCGCGCCGAGGCCGATCAAGGACAACGGGAGGTGGAGCGGACGTTCGAGAAGGAAGGGGCACTGGCGGCGCTCCAGAAGTTCCTGGTCGTGGCGGGCATCGATCCAGCCGACCGCGAGGAGGACGCCCCGCTCAGGTCTCCGGTGCGAGAAAGAGTGGCCAATCTGACGTTCTTCCTGACCCACGACGCCCCTGCGGTGCGCAGGCACCGCCTCGCCCTGGACGCGCTCAGATCGGCCGGCACCCGGATCGTCCTCGCCGTGGGCGAGAACTCGGGGCCGATCATGCCGTACCGCTGCGCCTGCTTGCTCGCGGAGGCGCTCGGCCTCCCGTGCGAGGAGTTCCCAGGCGGCCACAATGGCGGCGTCTTCCGCCCGAAGGCCTTCGCGGCACGCCTCCGGGAGGTTCTTGAATCTCCCGATCATCACATCGCCGCGATGCGTCGAACGGGGTGACGCGAGCGGGGCCGTCGCTCGCGTGACGGCCCCGCGCCGGTCACGATGAGCGGCAGATCCTCGCGGCGGTCGTCGTGGCCGAACGCCGTGAGCGTCGTCAGCAGATCGACCCGGCCGCCCGCCCGGTGACCGCTCTACGCGTCGGGGTCGCGGCGGAGGTGGGGATGGGGGGTCTGGGTCTGGAGGCGCCAGAGGGCGCCGCAGCAGCCGACGAGGAGGAACATGACGTTCGTGATCATCGGGAAGCTGAAGGCGTCGAAGGTGCCGAACCCGAAGATGGCGACGGCGACGGAGGCCGCGAAGCACTGGGCGAGGTGGCGGGTCTCGGGGTCGGCGGCGGCCTTGCGGGCCTGCCGGGCGAGGATCCAGCCGGTGAGCAGGAAGATGACCAGCGCGGCCAGCCCGACGAGGCCGGTCTCCAGCGACGACATCAGGTACTGGTTGTCGATCACGCGGTAGATGCGCGGCAGGTAGGTGGCGAACCCCTGGCCGAACAGGGGGCGCTGGGTCACCGCCTCCACCACCGCGTCGTAGTCGCCGGTGCGCGTGGTGGAGTTCTCGTCCGACCCGATGACCGAGACGAGGTTCAGGACGGTGCCGATGAGCCCCGGGATGAGCACGCGCATCACGATGGCGGCGGCGCCGAAGATGAGGATCGCGCGCAGCCGCCACTCCGACGGCCAGGTGGGCAGCAGCACCACCATGACGACGAACAGGCCGAGGATCGCCGAGCGGGAGACGCTCATCGGCAGCGCCCCCGCGATGAGGGCCACCATCATCCACCGCTTGCGCCGTTGTTCGGGGATGCGGCAGTAGATCGCTCCATGCAGCGCGAGCGGCAGGACGGCGGCCAGCACCACGCCCAGTTCGATCGGGTGGGTGGCGGTGCCGGCAGGACGGAAGAAGCCCTCGCGCTCGAACAGCACGGCCGACCCCTTCTCCACCAGGCCGGGCAGGGCGAGGTACTGGGTGACCTCGATGCCGGTGAAGAACTGGATCATCGCGACGAACGCCGGGAACGACGCCCCCATCACGATGCGGTGGCGCAGGGTCTCCAGGCGGTCCATGGTGCTGATGCCGTCGGCGGTGACCAGGGCGATGCCCGCCCACCCGGCGACCAGCACCAGGCCGAGGTCGGCGGCGTTCACCTCGTCGCCCGACAGCGGCCGGGTCGCCGCGGCGACATAACTCGCCAGCACCGACAGCGCCATGAAGACGATGACCGGGCGCAGCGGCTGCCTGCCCCGGATGGGCGTCCAGCGCGGCGACAGCGTGGACAGCAGGTACCACACCAGCAGCAGCACGGCCACCATGGAGGACGGCGAGCCCGCGCCGCCCAGCGGGCCGACCACGTAGCGGGCCGGCATCACGAACAGGACGATCAAGAAGAAGGTGATGATCGTCACCGGGTCGACGCGGGTCTTCTGCAGCCTGGTCCTGCGTACCGGCCTGCCCGCGGGATGGTGGACGGGTGCGGCGGCCTCGGAGGTGCTGGTCACCGCCCCGGCCTGGTCGGGTCGAACACGACGTACGGCTCGTCGTCGGCGTCGTCGGGAGTGGAACGCGAGTGGGAGCCGGGCCTCTTGCGCGCTGCCGAGGATGAGGACTCGGCGCCGGAGGAGGACCGCGACGCCGCGCCCGGCCGCGAGCCGTTGCCCGGCGAACCGCTCGCACCGGAGCCCGAGCCGCGGCGCGGGCGCTCCTTGTCGTCGGCCCACACGTACAGGTCGTCCTGCGGCTTGACCGTCGGCATGGGGGCGGTGTAGCCCTCCTCGATCTCCTGCTGCCCGGCCCACGGGTCGCGCGGCTCGGGCGGGGGCGTGTGCTTGGACGGCGCCGAGGAGGACGAGGGGGAGGACGGTGAAGAGGCGATGCGCCGGTCGTAGAGCGTCGGCTCGGGCGGGTCGAAGGGCCGCGGCGACCGGGCGGACGGCCGGCCGCGGGGGGCGCCGCCCGCCGGCCGCGGCGAGGCGCCGCCGCCGGCGGAGCGCGGGACGCGCTGGGGATGGGAGGGCCCGGCGGGCGGCTGGCCCACTCTGGTGCCCCCGTGGTCGGGCTGGGCGAGCCGGCGGCGCTTCTGCGCGAGCGACTCGAGGAACAGCGGGACGCCGATGGTCACGAGCATGCCGCCCGCGAAGATGATCACCAGGAGGCGGATCTTCTTCTCGGGGGTCAGTTCGGCCTTGTCGCTGGAGGTGACCAGCTCGGCCCGGATGGTGGCGTCCGGGAGGATGGCGGACTTCTGCTGCATCTCGGTCAGGCGCTGCTGGCTCAGAGTGGCGAGCGTCTCCATCGTCGCCTGGGCGACCTTCGGGTCGGGGCCGGTGGCCGTGATGTCGAGCAGCGGGCCCCGCGAGTCCTGGGCGAGCCCCACGGTGAACTCGGCCGTCTTCCCCTCGTCCTTGAGCATCTGCAGAGTGCGCTCGTCGCTCATGCCCCGCGAGATCACCTCGGCGGTGATCGTCAGCGAGGCGTCGAACGCGAGCCAGGGGTTGCCGCCGACCGGCTGCGACCCCTTCCTGGACGACAGGAAGACCACGGTGGCCTTGGACTCGTACTGCCAGGGGATGGCCATCAGCGCCCCGACCGTCGCGATGATGGTCACCGCCAGCAACGCGACCGTCACGGGCCATCGCCGCAGCAGCGCGCGCAGCGAATCAAGCAGGTCCATAGTGTCCCTTCACCCCTGCCGGCCGGCCATGTCTGTCATTCCCACCCCGCCGAGCCGCCGAAGATAGGACGCCCGAACACCTCGGCGCGTTGTCATTCGCCTTCAAGTGTTTCCTCTGAATGCTTTCTTTACCAGGCCCGTCCCAAACTCCGTACGCCTGTGCCACGATGTGTCGGTGCGAAGGCGAGTGGTTGCGCGGTGCTGCTGCCTGGCGCTGATCTTCCTGGTCGCCGCCTGCGCGGTGATGTGGGTCCGTTATCGGTCACCTCTTTACCAGAGTTCGGTAACGGTCGCGTTCATCACCAAGACCTCCCACTTCCAGGGAGAGGTGTACGACCACTTCACCGACAATCACATCTACATGGCGCTCGCCACGGCGCGGTTCTTCGACAACCCGAGCACCAAGGAGCGCCTGCGTGCCATGGGGGGCACGGCGGCCTTCCATTACGAGGTGGCCCACTGGGGCAACGAGGAGCTTCCCGTGTACGGCCAGCCGTACGCGAGCCTGCAAGCCCTGTCGGACGACCCCAAGCAGTCGATCGACACGCTGAACCTGGCGCTCAAGCTGCTCACCCAGAAGCTCCAGCGCCTGCAGACGTCCGCGGGGGCCAGCGGCAAGGTGATGATCAAGTGGCAGCCGATCGGCGACATCATGGGGCCCGAGCGGCAGTCCCTGCAGAGAAGCCGCGCCATGGCCGGCATCGTGCTGCTCACGCTCCTTTCGTCGGTGGCCGTCCTGTTCGCCACGCGTGACAGGAGCGCCGACCGGCACCGGCCCGGGCCGCCGCCGGTCGCGCCGCTCCCGCCGAGGCGCTCGCGACCGCCGCGCGTCGGGGCGAGCACGACCATCCAGATCTGATCGGAAACAGCACAGCGCGCTTCCGGCGAACCCGTTGTGGAGCGTTCCGCAGACCTACCACCTGGAGTTCCTCGGTGTTCTCTCCGCTGTCGCGCCGGTTGACCCTGCTCGCCGTCTCGCTCGCGCTCACCGGCACGGCCGCCGCGGGCTGCGGCAGCGGCTCGGCCGACGACGGGCGCGAGCCGGTCCCGGGGCAGACCCGCCAGCCCGGCACCCCGGCTTCACCCGGCACGCGCCCGTCGCCCGCCGGCGACGGCTTCCCCTCGGCGGCGACCACCGGCGTGCGTCCGGGCACGCCGCTGAAGAAGGTGGGCGAGGTCACGGTGCTCAAGCCCGGCGCCGTGGTGGAGAACCTGGAGGTGCACGGCAAGCTCAACATCAAGGCCGCCAACGTGACCGTGCGGAACGTGCGGGTGGTCGGCGAGGGCGACTGGTCGGTCATCCAGGCGGCGGGGGCGTCCGGCGCGGTGATCGAAGACTGCGAGATCTCGGGGAACGGGGTCGTCAAGGCGCAGTGGGGCGTGCTCAACCAGGGCGGCGACATCACCGTCCGGCGGGCGAACATCCACACCGTGTCCAACTCCGTGGGCACCGACCACGGGCTGATCGAGGACTCCTACATGCACGACTTCAAGGAGTACCCCGGCGACCACGTGACCGGCCCGCAGGTCAACGGGTCACCGCAGAAGGGGCTGACCCTGACGATCCGCCACAACACCATCCTCAACCAGATCTCGCAGACCTCGGCCATCTCGATCTATCAGGACTTCAGCCGGGCGCACGACGTGCTCATCGAGCACAACCTGCTGGGCGGCGGCGGGTACGCCATCTACGGCGGCGAGGGCAAGTTCGGCAAGGCCACCGGCATCCGCATCGTCGGCAACGTCTTCACCCGCCGCCTGTTCCCCAAGGGTGGCTACTGGGGGCCGGTGACGTACTTCAACGCCAAGGGCAAGGGCAACGAGTTCAAGCGCAACACCTGGGAGGACACCCGCGAGCCCGTCACCCCCTGACCGGGGGACGGGTCACATGGCGGCGGGCGAGTAAGCGTCCTTGAGCAGGAGCCGGGACGTGCCCGATCCGTCGGCCGGGACCTGCCAGACGTCGGAGCTGTCGCCGCGCAGCCGGCCGTACATGACGGTGCGGTCGTCGAGCCAGGCCGCCTGGTCGTCCACGTTCGCCGTCTCCGCGAGCGCCGTCTCCCGGCCCGAGCGCAGGTCCAGCGTGTACAGCCGCCACGGGTCGGTCGCGTCGCCGACGCGCTTCTTGTACGCCACGCGGGTGCCGTCCGGGGAGAGCGAGGGGCACTCGGCGTTCTCCCGCAGCACCCGCATGCGGCGCGCGGCGAAGTCGCCCTGCACCAGGTAGGTCTTGCCCGCGCTCGACACCGTCGCGTAGAAGCGGTTGTCGTCGGCCGCGAACGTCACACCCCAGTAGTTCAGGTCGGCCGCGCTGTGCACGCGGCCGTCCTTGACGAGCGTGAAGTCCTCCAGGCTCTTGACGAGCGTGCCCGTGCGGGTGTCCAGGATGCCGGCGCGGGTGGAGAAGCCGACGCTCAGGTAGGAGTCGCCCGCCACGAAGAACGTCCAGGCCGCCATGCGCCCGCTCGCCGACACCCGCGCCCGGCTCGGGATGCCGGACAGCGGCACCTTGCGCAGCTCGCGTAGTCCGCGGTCGAGCACGATGGCCTCCGACCGGGTCACCAGGCCGGTGCTGACGCGCAGGCACAGCGCCGTGCCGGCCGCCGCGTAGAAGCGCTTGCAGTGCAGGCCGGTGGGACGCTGCTCGCCGCCGTCGCCCCGCTCGATCGCGAAGACCTGGCCGCTGTCGGCCGCGGGGCCCGCGCGCACCGCCAGCAGGTCGCCCGCGTCCAGCGCGGTGGCACTGGGCGCGGGACGGGCGGCCGGCGCCGCGGCCGGCGCGGGACGGGCCGCCTGCGACCTGGCCCGCAGCACGTAGACGGTGCCGACCGCGCCGGCCAGCAGGACCGCCACCACCAGGATCGCGACCCGCGCCCGCCCCGACAGGCTCCCGACCTTCACGACGTCCCACCGGGCGCCGCCTCAGACGGGTCCGCGGACGCCGCCTGAAAGGGGCCGCCGGGCACCGTCTCGAACGGCTCCCCGGACGCCACCTGGGACGGGTCGCCGGGCGCTGCCTGGGACGAGTTGCCGAGCACCGTCTCGGACGGGTCGCCGGGCGCCGTGTGAGATGGGTCCTCGCGCTCGGGGGCCGGGGGCGCGGGGAACTCCGGGCCGGTGAGCAGGCCGTCGGCCTCGATGTAGGTCTCGCCGGTGCGGGGGCACCGCCAGCGGCCCGGGGACTCCTCGCGCAGGGTGACGCCGGCCCGGCCGACCCAGCCGACGCGGCGGGCCGGGGTGCCGGCCACGAGCGCGAAGTCCGGGACGTCCCTGATCACCACGGCGCCGGCGGCGACCAGCGCGTACCGGCCGACGGTGCGCCCGGCAAGGATCACCGCGCGCGCGCCGACCGAGGCGCCCCGGCGCACGACCACGCCCTCCGCGCTCCAGTCGCCGTCGCGCTTCAGCGTGCCGTCGATGTCGGTCGAGCGCGGGTAGACGTCGTTGGTGAGCACGGCGGCCGGGCCGACGAACACCCCGTCCTCCAGCACCGCCGGCTCGTACACCAGCGAGTAGTTCTGCAGCTTGACCCGGTCGCCGATGCGGACGCCCGGCCCGACGTACGCGCCGCGGCCCAGGATGCACCCCTCCCCTAGCGCGGCGTGCTCGCGCACCTGGGCGAGGTGCCAGATCACGGTCCCGGTGCCGATCGTGGCGCTCGGATCGACATCGGCGGTGGCCGCTATTCGCGGTTCGGTCATCGGAGACTCCCGTTAGGGGTGGATACTTCGGAACTATGCCAAGCGCGAGCGTCATCATCCCCGCCCACAACGAGGCGCGGGTCATCGGCCGGCTGCTTTCCCGCCTTCTGGCGGAGGCGTCCAAGGACGAGTTCGACGTGGTGGTCGTGGCCAACGGGTGCGACGACGACACCGCGTCCGTGGCGCGCGGTTTCGGGGTTCGCGTGGTCGAGACGCCGGTGCCGTCCAAGCGAGAGGCGCTGCGCCTCGGCGACGAGGCCGCGGCCGTGCATCCCCGCGTGTACGTGGACGCCGACATCGAGATGGGCACCGCCGACCTCCGCGCCCTCCGCGACGCCCTGCTCGACGGCACGGCAGAAGCACGGGACGGCATGGCGCACGGCAGCGCGGACGACGCCCACAAAACAGGGACGCCCGGCAGCGCGGAGCAGGTGCGGGACGGCGGGGTCCGCGGTGTGCCTGACGCGCGGGAAGGCGACGCGGACGGTGGTTCGGATGATGTCCGGGGCGTCGCCGCGCCGTCGCGTGGGACCGCTCCAAAGGCGCTCGCGGCGGCTCCCGAGCGGGCGCTGGTGCTGGGTGACCGGCCGTGGCCCGTGCGGGCCTACTACGCCGTCTGGAGCCGCCTGCCGGCCGTCCGCGAGGGGCTGTTCGGCCGGGGCGTCATCGCGGTGTCGGAGGAGGGCAACCGCCGCCTCATGGACCTGCCGCCCGTCATGGGCGACGACCTGGCGGCCTCGCTCGCCTTCGAGCCGGCCGAACGGCGCGTGGTGCGGCACGCGCACGCGGTCATCCACCCGCCGCGCACGCTCGGCGACCTGCTGCGGCGCCGGGTACGGGCCGTCACCGTGGTGGCGGAGATCCAGCAGGGCCCCACGTCCGGCCAGGAGGCCCGCACGGGCCTTCGCGACCTGCTGGCCATCGCCGGCCGCGCGCCGTGGCTCGTGCCTCATCTCGGGGTGTTCCTGGCCGTCACGCTCGTCGCGCGCGCCCGGGCCCGCCGCGCCGTACGGGCCAAGGACTACACGACGTGGCTGCGCGACGAGAGCAGCAGAACCTGACGAAGCGCTCACCGGCGTCCACCAGGCCGCCCGCCGCACAACGGCGCCGACCTCACCGTCCACCTTCCCACCGCCCCGGCGCCGAAGAGCACAGCAAGCCGGTGGAACGAGACCACCCGCGCGCTGAGGGCGAAGCGCACCCGCCCAACAGCCGGCCGACCGCCGAGCGCGAAAATCGCCATACGACGGCGCCGACTTCGCCGACCACCTTCCCACCGCCCCGGCGCCGGAAAACCCAGCCACCTGGAGGAACAGAACCACCTCGCCCCGCCGGTGGAGGACCGTGCGAAGGAGAGCCTGCCGTCGACGACGAGGGACACCTGGCGACGCTGAGCAGGCCGGGCGGGGAGGGACACCTGCGCGACGGCGAGCAGGCCGGGCAGGGACCGCCGCCTGGAATAACAGCGCCGAAGGCACCATTTCCGGGACGGGCTGTGCGCGCTTCTGGGATGGGCGGGGGTGGTCAGGGTGGGCGGTGGTCATGGGTGGTTGCGGGCGTGGAGGTACTCCTTTGCCACCATCCAGGCGAAGCGGGTGTTGGTGGACAGGTAGCGGGGGCCGAGGCGGAGGGGTTCCTGCAGGAAGCGGTAGAGCCACTCGGCGCCGAGGCGCTGCCACAGGACGGGGGCGCGGCGCACCTTGCCGGCGAGGACGTCGAAGGACCCGCCCACGCCGTGGTTGACGCCGGCGCGGATGTCGTCGGCGAAGCGCGCGAGGAAGATCTCCTTCTTCGGGGAGGTCATGCCGAGGAACAGCAGGTCGGGCTTGGCCTCGCCGATGCGCGCGGCCACTTCGGGCGCCTCCTCGTCGGTGAAGTAGCCGTCGCGGGCCCCGGCGACCGTGAGGCCGGGGTAGCGGCGGCGCACCTCCGCGACCACCCGTTCGAGCACCTCGGGACGGGCGCCGAGGAAGTAGGCCCGGTAGGAGCGCCGGGCGCCCTCCTCCATCAGGGCGGTGAACAGGTCGATGCCGGCCACCCGCTCGGGGAGGGGGTGGCCGAGCAGCCGGGAGGCCCACACGACGGCCTGGCCGTCGGCGACGACGAGGTCGCAGGAGGTCACCGAGTCGCGCAGCGCGGGGTCGTGGCTCATGTTGACGGCCTTGGCCGCGTTGACGACCCCGATCGTGAGGTTCTCGCGGTTCTCGACGGCCTGGACGCACCGGGCGACGGTCTGCTCCATGGTGAGGGCGTCCAGGGAGAGCCCGAGCAGGGCCCGGCGCGGCGGCGCGGCGCTCACCCCTGCTTCCCCGGCGTGTCGCGGGGCAGCGAGAACAGCCACGCGTACAGCAGCCATCCCAGTTCGTAGGGGCGGCACTCGCGGTCGACGGCGAGCGGCGGGTAGATGCGGTCGAGCACGCCGATGCGCGAACCCTGGTTGATCGCGGTCGCCACCGCGCGCACGCCGCGCACGATCTTCTTGGGGTCGTCCCGGGCGGCCTTGCGCCACGTCAGGTCGAGCTCCTCGATGATCAGCTCGTCGTCGATCTCGGGCCGGGACGTCATCCAGTGCAGCCCGAGCGCGATCTCCTTCAGGTAGGAGGTGCCTCCGGCGTCGGCCAGGTCGAGCAGCGCCATCGGGGCCATGGAGAGCTGGTGGACGCTGTAGACGGGGTAGCCCTCGACCACCCCGCCGGTGCGGGCGTCGTAGTGCCACCACCATTGGCCCTCCGGCCCCTGGGCGGCGCAGATGCCCGCGGCGATCTGCTCGGCGGCCTTGAGCGCGTCGCCGTCCCCGGTGTGCGCGTGCAGGCGCGCGAGGGCCTGCAGGGGGTACACCTGGTCGGCGAAGCATCCGACGTGGGCGCGGTACCAGGAGGCGGGGCCGAGGACGTGCCGGTAGAGGCGGTCGCCGCGCAGGCCGGTGAGCAGCCGCTCGCGGGCGTGGTCCAGCCGCCCGGAAAGGCCGTCGCCGGAGCCGGCGACGCGGTGGGCGGCGACCAGGGCGGCCAGCGCCCAGGAGACCTCCACGGTGTGGACCGGGTCGCCGGGGCGCACGGCGCCCTCCAGCTCGGCGAGCCGGCGCAGGCCCGCGTCGAGGTCGGGGTGGCCGCTCTCGGCCGCCGCCCACGCGATGAGGGCGGCGTCGCCGAGGTTGGCGACGGCGGGCAGCTCCTTGAGCAGGTTGCCGACCAGGTCGTGGACGGTGTCGCCGGCGAGGGCGTCCCGCTGCCGGTCCTCGGGAAGCGCGGCGGCGCCAAGGGCGACGATCGCGCTGTAGCGCACGCTGCGTCCCTCGGGCACCGCCGTCCAGCGTCCGTCATCCCCGCGCCTGCCGCGCCTGGTGAAAACGAACATGCCGTCGGCGTAGCCCGGAGGAAGCCCGCGGACCGACAGGCCGACCATGCGGTCGGCGAGCTCGGCCGCGGGCGCGTCGACCGCGGCGAGCGCGCCGAGGCGGCCCTCATGGCGAGTCATCACTCACCCCACATCTCTGACTCGAATTAACGAAGGGAATTGATTAACGGCCCAGCGAAACCCAACGGGCACGACAAATTCCCATTGATAATGACATTTCACGATTTAGCGGAATCCCAGCCGCCGCGCCACCGGTTCCGGACCGTCCACAACTCGGCCCAGTCGCCGCGCTGCGCGGTGGGACGTCCCTGCCGCCGCATGTCCGGCGGGGCCACCCCGCGGCTCAGCGCCGCCCGCAGCCAGACCCCGAACAGCAGCATGGACACCCCCGCCCGGCGCAGCCCGCGCGGGAAGTGCCGGCGGACCACGGTGGCCTTGCCGGTGAACAGCAACACCAGCTTGCCGAGGCTGGAGGACGACATGCCGCCCGGGTGCACGAACACGGCCCGGTCGGTGACCATGGGCCGGTATCCGGCGCCCCTGGCCCGCAGGCACAGGTCGGCGTCCTCGCCGTACATGAAGATGCGGGTGTCGAACCCGCCCACCTCGTCCCACACCCGCCGGTCGACCAGCATCATCGCGCCGGTGACGATGGGCACGTGCCGCTCGCCGCTCCACACCGTCGGCGACTCCGGGTCGAACAGGGCACGGCCCGGGAAGACGGTGGAGAGGCCGGTGGCGAAGCAGAACACCGACCAGGGCGTCGGGCGGCCCCACCACGAGCGCGGGTCGTTCTCGCCGGTCTCGGTGACGCAGCGCCCGCCGACGATGCCGGCCCTGGGGTTGCGGGCCGCGCAGTCGAGCAGGGCGGTGAAGGTGTCCGGCTGGACCTCGGCGTCGGGGTTGACGAAGACGACGTGGGCGCCGCGCGCGGCCCGCGCCCCGGCGACGCAGCCCTCGGCGAAGCCGCCGTTCTCCTTGCGGTCCAGGATGGTCGCCCACGGAGCGGCGGCCCTGGCGACCTCCACGGTGTCGTCGGGAGAGTTGTTGTCCACGACGATGACCTCGGCGTCGAGCGCCTTGATCGCGCGCTCCACGGCCGCGAGGCAGCGGGCGACGTAGCCGGCGCTGCGATAGGTCACGATGATCACAGACAGGTTCATCCGCGCGCCTTCCTGAGCATCGGGACGGCGACGGCCAGGGCCAGGCCGAGGCCCGCCGCCATCGCCACGACCGCGGCCCGCGGTCCCTGGGCGGTCCACAACAGGCCGAAGGCCCACGAGGCGGCCATCGCGCCGAGCGCCTGGGCGGTCTGGACGACGGCCAGGCCGGTGGCCCGCCGCTCCTCCGGCAGCAGCGGCCCGGCCAGCGCGCTGACCACGCCGTCGGTCGCCGCGTACGACAGCCCGCGCAGCACCAGCACCGCGACCAGGACGGCCGGGCCGGGCGGGAGCAGCAGGAGCACGTAGCAGGCCAGCAGGGCCACATAGCCGCCGATCACGACCGTGGAGCGGCCGGCGCGGTCGGCGAGCCGCCCAAACGGCACCGCCGCCAGCAGGTACGCGGCGGCGACCCCGACCGGCAGCAGCGGCAGCCATCCGGCGTCGATGTCCAGCCTGCGCTGGAGCAGCAGGTAGAGGAAGGAGTCGCTGATCGTCGCGAGTGACAGGGGCGTCATGGCCACCAGCACCCGGCGGAACGGCCGCTCGCGCACCAGCTCGGCGGCCCCGCGCAACGACACTCCCCGCCGCCGCCCGCGCGCCGCCTGCTCCGCCGGGACAGCCTGCCCCTTCGGGAGCGCCTGGTCCGCCTGGGGGGCGTCCGGCCGCGCCGTCTCCGATCCCGTCGCGGCCACCGCGCCGGTCGGAACGTCCACGTGCGGCTCGGTGACCGTCCCCGGAGATGCCGCGGAGCCGGGCGTCGCGGGGCCGGACATCCCCGCGGCGCCCGGCTCGCGGACGAATGCGCCCGGCTCGCGGACGAAAAGGGCCAGGACCAGCACGCCGATCGCGGCGACGCAGCCGCTGACCACGAAGACCGCGTCGTAGCCGGAGGTGGCGCCGACGGCGGCCACCACCCCGAAGGCGGCGAGCGGGCCGATGAGCGCGCCGGCGGTGTCCATGGCGCGGTGCAGGCCGAAGGCGCGGCCCTGCGCCTCGGGCGGGACGCTCAGCGAGATCATCGCGTCCCTGGGCGCCGTGCGCAGGCCCTTGCCCGCGCGGTCCAGCCCGATGACCAGGCCGATCAGCGGCACGGACCGCCCGGCCAACAGGTAGCCGAGCTTGCACACCGCCGACAGCGCGTATCCCGCGCCCGCGACGAGCTTGCGGCGGCGGAAACGGTCGGCGACGTGCCCGCCGGCCAGCCGCAGCACGGCCGTCGCGCCGGTGTAGACGCCGTCCAGCAGGCCGAACTGCATCGGGCTGAGCGCGAGCTGGTAGATGAGGTAGAGCGGCAGGACGGCGGTGACCATCTCCGAGGAGATGTCGGTGAACAGGCTGACCGTGCCCAGCGCGACCACGTTCCCGGCGAGCATGCCGACCGCCCGCGGACCGCCCGCGCCCGTCCCTGCGGCCCCGGCCCCACCGGCGCCCGCACCGGAAGCTCTCGCGCCGTCCGCACGGGCAGCGGTGCCGTCCGCGCCGCCAGCGCCGTCCGTGCCGTCCGTGCCGTCCGCACGGGTAGAGGCGCCGTCAGCGCCACCCGCGCGGGTGGGCGCGCCCGCGGCGGCCTTGGAGGCGTCCGACCGGCGGGTCTCCGACAGGTACATCAGACCGGGCCTCCGACCAGCGAGGGCCAGGCGTCGTGCAGCGCCTCGCGCCAGTGGCGCAGGGGCCGCATGCCGGCGACGGCCCAGCGGTCGTGGCCCAGCACGCTGTAGGCGGGACGGGCGGTCGGCGAGGGGAAGGCCGCGCTGGAGACGGGCCGCACCCGGGACGGGTCGGCTCCGAGCAGGGTGAAGACCTCGCGGGCCAGCTCGAACCAGGTCGTCTGGCCGCCGCTGGTGCCGTGGTAGACGCCGGGCGGGGCGTCGGAGCGGGCCAGAGACAGCAGGCGCGCGGCCAGGTCGCCGGTCCACGTCGGCTGCCCGCGCTGGTCGTCGACCACGTTGACGGTGTCCCGCGACCGCTCCAGGGCGATCATCGTCTGGACGAAGTTGCGCCCGCCCGCGCCGTACAGCCATCCGGTGCGCACGACGTAACCCGCCCGCGGCAGCAGGCCGAGGACGACGGCCTCGCCGGCCAGCTTGCCCCGCCCGTAGGCGTTGATCGGCCGGGTCGGCGCGTCCTCCGGGTAGGGCGTGCGGGCCGTCCCGTCGAAGACGTAGTCGGTGGAGATGTGCAGCAGCCGGGCGCCGATCTCTTCGCAGCCGAGGGCGAGGGCGCGCACGCCGCTGCCGTTGACGACGAGCGCGTCGATCTCGTGCGTCTCGGCGTCGTCCACGGCGGTCCAGCCGGCGCAGTTGACCACGACGTCCGGGCGCTCCTCGCGCAGCAGTTGCCGCACGCCGTCGGGGTAGCGCAGGTCGAGGAGGTCGCGTCCGCAGGCCAGCACGTCGGGCGCCTCGGAGGCGCGTTCGGCCTCGGCCACCACGGCGCCGCCGAGCATGCCCTTGGCGCCGGTGACCAGCAGCCGCTTCACCGAGCGCCCTTCAGTGGCTTCCACCAGGACGGGTTGTCGGCGTACCAGCCGACCGTGGCGGCGATGCCCTCGTCGAAGCCGGTGCGCGGGGCGTACCCCATGCCGCGCAGCCTGGCGTCGTCCAGGGAGTAGCGGCGGTCGTGGCCCTTGCGGTCGGGGACGGGCTCGACCGAGCTCCAGTCGGCGTCCAGCTCGGCGAGGATGCGCCGGGTGAGCTCGAGGTTGCTCAGCTCCGCCGTGCCCGCGATGTGGTAGACCTGGCCCGGCTCCCCCCGCTCGGCGACGAGCTGGATGCCGCGGCAGTGGTCGTCCACGTGCACCCAGTCGCGCACGTTGCCGCCGTCCCCGTAGAGCGGGACCTTGCGGCCTTCGAGCAGGTTTGTGACGAAGAGCGGGACGACCTTCTCGGGGAACTGGTAGGGCCCGTAGTTGTTGCCGCAGCGCGTGATCGACACCGGCAGCCCGTGGGTGACGGCGTAGGCGCGGGCCATCAGGTCGCCGCCGGCCTTGGCCGCGGAGTACGGCGAGCGCGGCGCCAGCGGGGCGTCCTCCGCCCAGGAGCCCTCGTCGATCGAGCCGTACACCTCGTCGGTGGACACCTGGACGACCTTGGGCACCCCGGCGTCGAGGCACGCCTGGAGCAGCGTCTGGGTGCCGAGGACGTTGGTGCGCACGAACGCGCCCGGCCCCTCGATGGACCGGTCGACGTGCGACTCGGCGGCGAAGTTGACCACCACGTCGTGACCGGGGACGACCTCGGCGAGCAACCCGGCGTCGCAGACGTCGCCGCGCACGAAGGCGTAGCCTCCCTCGACGGGGGCGAGGTTGGCGAGGTTGCCCGCGTAGGTGAGCAGGTCGAGCACGGTGACCTGCGCTCCCGCGAACGCGGGGTAGCCGCCGCCGAGCAGCGTGCGGACATAGTGCGACCCGATGAAACCGGCCCCGCCGGTTACCAGAACCCTCATGAGCTGATCTGCACCTTGCTGTGATCTCCGAGCACCAGCCGATGGGCTCTGGGCGTGTTGGGAGCGGGCGTGACCTCGACGTCGTGCCCGATCAGGGACGCCTCGATGCGGCGCACCCCCTGAATGGACGCGCGCCTCAGCACGATCGAGTACTCGATTTCGCTGTCCACGAGCCGGCAGTTCTCCGCCACGGAGGTGAACGGCCCGACGTAGGAGTCGCGCACGACCGCGCCGGCCCCGATGATCACCGGTCCGACGACGCGGGAACGGGTGACCCGCGCTCCCGCCTCGACCACGACCCGCCCGATGAGCTCGCTGTCGTCGTCGACCTCGCCGTCCAGCCGCCGGTCCAGCTCCTCCAGCACGAGCCGGTTGACCTCCAGCATGTCGGCGACGTTGCCGGTGTCCTTCCAGTAGCCGGAGATCACGGTGGAGGCGACCGGGCGGCCGGCGTCGATGAGCCACTGGATCGCCTCGGTGATCTCCAGCTCGCCGCGCCAGGACGGCTTGAGCGCCGCGACGGCCTCGTGCACCGCGGGACTGAACAGATAGACGCCGACCAGGGCCAGGTCGCTCTTGGGGTCGTCGGGCTTCTCCTCCAGGCCGACCACCCGGCCGTCGGCGTCGAGCTGGGCGACGCCGAACTGCCGGGGGTCGGGCACGCGGGTCAGCATGATCTGGGCGTCGGGCCGCTCTCCGGCGAACCGCCGCACCAGGGGCTCGATGCCGCCGACGATGAAGTTGTCGCCGAGGTACATGACGAAGTCCTCCTCGCCCAGGTAATCGCGGGCGATGAGCACCGCGTGGGCGAGGCCGAGGGGGGCCTGCTGGCGCAGGTAGGTGACCTCCAGGCCGAAGGCCGACCCGTCGCCGACGGCGGCCTCGATCTCCTTGTGGGTGTCGCCGACCACCATGCCGACCTCGCGGATGCCCGCCGCGGCGATGGCTTCCAGCCCGTAGAACAGCACGGGCTTGTTGGCCACCGGCACGAGCTGCTTGGCCGAGGTGTGGGTGATCGGCCGGAGGCGGGTGCCTGACCCGCCGGCGAGCACGAGCGCCTTCACTAGTACGCCCCTCCGCCGCGGGTGACGGCCGACCAGGTCTTCCACAGGATCTGCAGGTCCAGGATGAGCGACCAGTTCTCGACGTAGCGCAGGTCGAGGCGGACCGACTCCTCCCAGGACAGGTCGGACCGGCCGCTGACCTGCCACAGGCCCGTCATGCCCGGCTTGACGACCAGGCGCCGGCGCACGTCGGTGCCGTACTGGGCGACCTCGTCGGGAAGCGGCGGGCGCGGGCCGACGAGCGACATCTCGCCGCGCAGGACGTTCAGCAGTTGCGGCAGCTCGTCCAGCGAGTACCGGCGCAGGAAGCCGCCGACGCGGGTGATCCTTGGATCGTTCCGCATCTTGAACAACACGCCGTCAAACTCGTTGTCATCCAGGAGCTCCAGCTTGAGCTTCTCGGCGTCCCGCACCATGGTGCGGAACTTGAAGACCTGGAACTCCCGCCCGGCACGACCCACCCGGGTCTGCCTGAACAGGGCGGGCCCCGGGCTGGTCGTGCGCACGAGAAGCGCGATCACCAGCATGGGCAGCGCCAGGACGGTCAGCGCCGCCGTCGCCAGCAGCCGGTCGAACAGGCTCTTGACGATCTGGCGCGTCCCGTCGAACTCGGGGTGCTCGACGTGCAGCAGGGGCATGCCGGCGACCGGCCGGATGCTCGTGCGCGGGCCGGCGACGTCCATGAGGGCGGGGGCGACGAACAGCTCGGTGCCCTTGCTCTCGATGCTCCAGGCCAGCCGGCGCAGCGCGGCGCCGTCCAGCTCGGGGCAGGCCAGCACGGCGACCGCGTCCGCGGACACCTTGTCGGCCACGATGGCGACGTCGGCGAAGTCGCCATAGACCGGGACGCCGTCGACGTCGAGCCCGTTGCCGGGGTACTGCCCCGGCGGCAGGCACGCCGCGACGACGCGCATGCCGTGGTACGGCTGGCGCCGGAACTGCATGACCAGGTCGAGCACGGCCGTCCTGTGCCCGACGGCGACGACGCGCCGGAGGTACTCGCCTTCGGCGCGCCGGCGGTGCAGCCGCTTGCGCATGCGGTAGCGGAACACCAGCGTGAGCGCCGTCGCCAGCGGCAGCATCGCCATGACATAGCTACGGGCGATCATCGTCTGGGTGGCGTACGCGGCGATCGCCACGGCCGCCGTGAGCCCCACCCCGCCCTCGAAGACCGCGCGGAACTCCTCGCTGCCCTCGCCGTGACTCTTCTCGCGGTACACCCCGGCCAGCACCATGGCGCCGGGCCAGGCCACCAGCGCGAGGCCGAAACCGAACAACAACTCCGACCACGGGATGAAGGCGCCCACCCAGAGCCTGAATCCCATGACCGCCTCACAGGCGATCAAGGCACACGCCAGATCGCCCGCCAGTAGAGCCCGCATATAGGAGCGCGTCCAGATACTGGACGCCGTCAGCGGGCCTACTTCAAGGAGCGCGGCGTCACGCTCCTCCAGCCCCACCCTCATGCCCACCCCTACCCTGCTCACGCCGGACCGTGGCTGCTGCCGGACCGTGCAGATACCAGACGGCCATTGCGTCCCTTTGGTTGACACGTGGCTCAAACATCACGAGCGCGGGTACCCGTTCACATACTAAAGATCGTTACATCGGCGCGAAATAGCAGTGCAATGGCCACAATCGGCCTCAAACTCCGGACCGAGGTCGCTTGACGGAACGGTCCAAAACCGTGTAGGCGGCCCCGGCCTCGCTAGATTCGGCACATGTCTGGTATTCGCCTGGAGCGGTCCGGCCCGGTCACGACCGTCGTCCTGTCGCGCCCGCAGGTCCGCAACGCGGTGGACGGGCCGGCCGCCGCCGCGCTCGCCGACGCCTTCCGCGCCTTCGAGGCCTCCGACGCGGCCGTCGCGGTGCTGTGGGGCGAGGGGGGCACCTTCTGCTCCGGCGCCGACCTGCACGCGATCGGCACCGAGCGCGGCAACCGCGTCGAGCCGGACGGGGACGGCCCGATGGGCCCGACGCGCATGCGCCTGTCCAAGCCGGTGGTCGCGGCCGTCGAGGGGTACGCGGTGGCCGGCGGGCTGGAGCTGGCGATCTGGTGCGACCTGCGGGTGGCCGCCGAGGATGCGACCTTCGGGGTGTACTGCCGCCGCTGGGGCGTTCCCCTGGTCGACGGCGGCACCGTGCGGCTGCCGCGGCTGGTCGGGGCGGGCCGGGCGATGGACATGATCCTCACCGGACGCCCGGTGGACGCCGCGGAGGCCCTGCGCATCGGCCTGGCCGACCGGGTGGTCCCGCCAGGGACGGCGCGGGCGCACGCCGAGGAGCTGGCGCTCCAGCTCGCCGGGCACCCCCAGGAATGCATGCGGCAGGACCGGCTCTCCGCCCTGGAGCAGGAGGGGCTGGCCGAGGAGGAGGCCCTGCGCAACGAGTACCGCCACGGCCTGCTCTCGCTGCGCGGAGCGGTCGCCGAGAACGTCGGCCGCTTCAGGTCGGGCGCGGGCCGGCACGGAAGCCGGCCGCCGGAGGCCGGCCCGTGAACCGGACGGCCCGCACCACCGCGCGGCCGTCCGCCGGGGCCACGCGGACGACCCGGCACCCCTTGGTACCGGTTCAGTCGTATTCGAGATCGGGCAGCGGGGCGGGCGGGTCGGGGCTGCGCCACACGACCACGTAGGTCGGCGTGGCGGCCGTGAACGCCTCGCTCAGCCGCTCGAGGTCGAAGTCCGGCAGATAGCGCAGCCGCGCCAGGAAGGTGGCGTCGGTCGCCGAGCGCGGCACCACGCATCCTTGCCCGTCGCGGTCGAGCAGGACGATCAGGATGTCGGATTCCGTGACCCCGCCGACCCGGACCTCGACGACGTCCTCCCACGCGAGGGCTTCCACGCTGCCATCGGCGTAGTGACGTGTGACGCCCTCTTCGGTGACGTAGACATAGGTATCCGGCACAGAGTTGCCGTGCATGGGCGCGATTGTGACGACTTACGAGCACTCCATGCAAGGGAAGCCGCTCATCAGCGCCATTTCACCGCGCGCGCGGACCGTCATTCATCGCCCCAAGTGTGGTCCAGATGGGCGGCCACGGCCGCCCGGGCGGCCTCCGCCGGGCCCCGCGCGATGGCGTCCAGCAGGTGCCGGTGCTCGGCGACCAGCGTCGCCCGGTCGGGGTAGACGGTGCGCAGCCGCACCAGGCCGAGCCGGGTCTCGGCTGCCAGGACCCCGTAGAGGCGCTCCAGCCGGGGGCTGCCCACGGCGACGATCAGTTCCTCGTGCAGCGTCATGTGCTCGGCCACGACGTCGGCCCACGGGGCGTCCCGCTCCAGGGCGGCCATCCGGGTGAGCGCGGAGTCCGCGCGGGGTACCCGCCGGCCGGCCAGCCTGACCGCCATGAGGTCCTCCAGCGGCCGGCGGACGTACATCAGGTCGTCCAGGTCGGTGCTGGTCACCTCCGGGACGTAGGCGCTGCGGTTGCGCTCGCGCCGCAGCAGGCCCTCGTGGACGAGCAGTGCCAGGGCCTCGCGGACGGTCGGGCGCGCCACGCCGTAGAGCGTCCCGAGCTCCTGCTCGGGCAGCGCGGTGCCTGGGGGGATCTCACCGGAGAGCACGCGCCGGCGCAGGGCGGCGGCGAGGGCGTCGACCGTGGAGACCGGGCGCAGCTTCACGTCGACGATTGTGCCCGCTCGCCGCGGGCGCCGGCCCGCGGCCCCGCCTCCGGGGCGCCGGTCCGCGCGGGAAGTGCCACCACGACCAGGCCCGCGCCGAGCAGGGCCAGCCCCGCCCAGGAGACGGCGGTGAGCCGTTCGTGCAGGACGGCCACGCCCAGCAGGGCCGCCACGGCGGGTTCGGTGAGGGCCAGGGTGGCCGCTCTGGCCACCGGCGTGGTGCGCAGCCCGCGCCCGTAGAGGTAATAGGACAGGGCGGTGGTGGCGCAGCCGAGGTACAAAGCGGTGAGCAGCCCGCGCGGATCGGCCGGCAGGGGCGTGCCGCCCCAGAGCAGCACCGGCAGCATGACCACCGCCGCGCCGCCGAACATCACGCCCATGACCGCGCCGGAGGCCGCGCCCGCGGTGATGGACCGGGCGGCGGTCACGGCGTAGAAGCCGTAGAGCAGGCCGCCCAGGAGGGCGAGCAGGACGCCGGCCGGATCGACGCCGACCGCCCGCCCTCCAAGGACCAGGGCGGCGCACCCGGCGACGGCGGCGGCGGTCGCGGCCGTCCAGCGCCGGCCGGGGCGCGCGCCGTCCTGCAGCCAGGACAGCACCCCGGTGAAGGCCGGACCGCTGCCGATCGCCACCACGGTCCCGACGGCGACCCCGGTGCGCCCGACGGCGGCGAAGTAGCAGAGCTGGTAGGCCGCCACGGCGAGCGCGGCGGCGGTCAGCGGCAGCACGCGGCGCCGCCCGCCGGTCAGCAGGCGCCAGGCGGCCGGCCCGGCCGCCGTCGCGAGGACCGCACCGCCGATGACCAGGCGGGCGGCGGCCAGTGTCACAGGGTCGGCCGTGCCGCCGGCCGCGAGGGCGCCCGCCGTCCCGGCGGTGCCCCACAGGACGGCGGCGGCCACGACGGCGGCCGTTCCGGCGAGGTTCGAGGAGGGGTGGTGGCGCATGGGAAATATTGTCTGACAACCAGACGAAGTTGACCAGTATGGGATGGTTACTACTCCGAAACACCCCCGTTTAGTTACTCAAGGGCCCTACCTCCCCCTGACCCACGTTGATACTGTTTCGCCACCAATAACCCGCGTGTAACGATGCGGTTCCCCTGCGAGGTCACATGGGCGGGCGTAAAAGGTCCATCAAAGTTAAGATCCTGACCCTGGTACTGGTGCCGTTGCTGTCCCTGCTGGGGATCTGGGCGTACTCGGCGATGATCACCGTCCAGAGCGGTCTCGATCTTCTCCGGGTCAGGACGATCTACGAGACGCTGGTCGTCCCCACCGGAAACGTCGCCTCGCAGATCCAGGAAGAGCGCTACCAGTCGGTCATCTACCTCAGCTCGGGCGCCGCCACCGACCGCAGCGATCTCGAGGCGCAACGCGTCAGGACCGACCAGGCGCGGGCCGCCCTGGAGAAGGCCGTCCTGGACAGCGCCGCCGAGCAGGAGTCGAGCCCGCAGATGTACCAGCGGGTGACCGAGCTGATCGAGACCACCCACCGCCTGCCGGACATCCGGGCGCGGGTGGACTCGCGCAGCTTCAGCCGGCTGCTGACCCTGGACGCCTACCGCCTGATCTCCGACGCCGTCGGCCGCGTCTACGACAGCCTGAAGTTCGCCGGCGACCTGGAGATCGGCCCGCCGACCAGGGCCGTCACGCTGATCGACCGCAGCCGCGACCTGATGAGCGAGCAGGCCGCCCTGCTCGCCGGCGTCGTGCGCGCGGGCTCGATGACCAGCGACGAGCGCACGGTGTTCACCACGATGGTGACCAAGCGCAGGATGGTCTACGACATGGGCTTCCAGCTCCTGGACCCCGACCTGCGCCAGCCGTACCTGGTACTGCAGAACTCCCCGACCTACACCCGGTTCGCCTCCGTGGAGGACCAGGTCACCCAGGACGTGCAGCCCGGCAGGAGGCTGCCCGGCGGCTCGGGCAGCTGGGGACCCAACATCCTGTCGCTGACGCAGGCCTTCGACCGGCAGAACGCGATCGTGTCGCAGCGGATCGCCGACCGCGCCGTCCCGCTCGCCGGCGTGATCCTGTGGCGCATCGTCCTCACCCTGTTGCTGGGCATCATCGCCGTGGGCGTCTCGCTGTACGTCTCGGTCCGGTTCGGCCGACGCATCACCGGCGAGCTGATCGAGCTGCAGCGCGCCGCGCTCGAGCTGGCCGGCCAGCGCCTGCCCCGGGTGGTCCAGCGGCTTCGCCAGGGCGAGGACGTCGACGTGGCCGCCGAGACCCCGCCCATCGCCGCCGGGCCGACCGAGGAGATCGCCAACGTCGGCGAGGCGTTCACCTCGGTGCAGACCACCGCCATCGAGGCGGCCGTGGGGCAGGCCGAGATCCGCAAGGGCGTCGGCAAGGTCTTCCTCAACCTGGCCCGCCGCAACCAGTCGCTGCTGCACCGCCAGCTGACCATGCTGGACGCCATCGAGCGCAAGGTCACCGAGCCGGAACTGCTCGACGAGCTGTTCGGCATCGACCACCTCACCACCCGCATGCGGCGGCACGCCGAGGGCCTGATCATCCTGTCCGGTGCCGTCCCCGGACGCGGATGGCGCAACCCGATCCCGCTGTACGACGTCGTCCGCGCCGCCGTGGAGGAGGTCGAGGACTACCTGCGCGTGCACGTGACCATGCCGGAGAGCATGTCACTGGCCGGGACGGCCGCCACCGACGTCATCCACCTGCTCGCCGAGCTGGTGGAGAACGCGACGATGTTCTCGCCGCCGCAGACCCACGTCGAGGTCCGCGGCGAGATGGTCGCCCGGGGCTTCGCGATCGAGATCGAGGACCGGGGCCTCGGCCTCAGCCCCGAAGAGCTGGAACAGATCAACCAGCGGCTGGCCGACCCGCCGGAGTTCGACCTGGCCGACAGCGACCGGCTCGGCCTGTTCGTCGTCGGCCGGCTCGCGGCCCGGCGCGAGATCCGCGTCTCGCTGCGGCCCTCGCCCTACGGGGGCACCACGGCGATCGTGCTGGTGCCCGAGAACCTGGTGATGCCCAGCGAGCCGTCCCCCGAGCCGTACTCGGTGCGGGACCTCACCGGGCAGGAGGGATGGTTCGGCGCCGGCCGGAGCCTCACCGCGGCGCTGGGCGCCGGCAACGGCCAGCCCTCCGCGGCGAACCGCTCCACCGCCGAGGCGGGCGGCGCCCACCAGGCGAACGGGACCAGCAGGACCAACGGGGCGAACGGCGCCGGCGACGACGGCAAGGGACGCCGCCGTGCCACCGGCCTGCCGCACCGGGTGCGCCAGGCCAGCCTGGCGCCTCAGCTCCGCGAGGCGGCTCCGGCGTCCGGCCGGGCGCCGGAGCAGGCGGGCGGCCCGCGGGAAGACCGCGCCGACGCCGAACCGCTGCAGCCCTCTCCCGACATGTTCTCTTCATTCCGGGCGGGCTGGGAGCGGGCGCACGAGGGTGAGGGGAACGCGTCATGAGCGAGGGAGAACGCTGGCTGGACCAGGACGCCGGTCCCCTCATCCGTCCCTACACCGTCACCCGGGGCCGCACCCGGCCCACGGGCCCCGCTTTCGACATGGTCGCGATCGTCAGGGCCGAGCCGGGTGGCCGGCCGCATCCGGGGCTCAGCCCCGAGCACCTGCTGATCCTGCGCATGTGCGCCCAGCCCATGTCCGTGGTGGACCTGGCCTCCGAGAGCGGCCTGTCGCTCGGGGTCACCCGCGTCCTGCTCGGCGACCTGCGCGACCACCAGCTCGTCTCCGTCCGGCCGCCGGCGACGGTGTCGCAGCTGCCCGAGGAGCGCCTGCTGCGCGAGGTGATCCAGGGTCTGCGGGCCCTGTGAGCTCCCCCGGCACGCGCCCGCCGGCCCGCTGAGGCCGCCTCACACGCGACACGGGCCCCCACCGGTCTGTCCGGTGGGGGCCCGCCGCGTTCGTCCGCCGGGGCGGCCTAGGAGGCGATGTGGTAGCTGTCGCCGTAGACCTTCCAGGACAGCGGGGGGTCGAGGTCGAGGTTGCCCGCCTTGAGGAAGACCCGCTGCTCGGTGTCCACCCTGCTGGTGTCGCTGTGGGCCTCCTCGGTCTTCATGGCCGCCTTGCGGGCGTCGAGGAAGGCGTTGAGGTAGGTCTTCTCGTCGCCGCCCTGCGCCGGCGGCTTGGCCTTCTTCAGAGCGGTCTTGCGGATGCCGCCGAAGCTGACCGAGTCGTTGCCGGGGCCGTGCATGACGATGGCGTCGTAGTAGATGAACTGGCCGAGGGCGCGCAGGCCGTCCGCCTTCGCCTGCTTGACCGCCGGGTTGAAGTACACCCGGTCACGCTCGTCGTTCTGGGCGGTCTGGAAGGCGGTGTCCTTGGCCGCGGTCTTCCAGTCCTTGGTGAAGTTCGGGTCGAGTCCCTTGTGGGAGTCGGTGCCGTCGACCGAGCGCAGCGCGGGCAGGTACTTGGCCAGGACGTTGCCCGGCTTGCGCTGGGTGTAGAGCTCGACGAGCTCCAGCATGTCCCCGGTGCCGGAGCAGAACCCGATGATGCCGGCGGTGTAGCCGCGCCCGTCGTCGATGTCCTCGATGTAGCCGTACTGGGCGCGCCAGTCGAGCGAGGAGTTCTCCGCGCTCGACACCAGTTGCATGGCGATGTCCTTCTTGTGCGGGTCGGTGAGGTCGACCGCCGCGGCCTTCACCCACGCTTTGCCCGCCGCCGTCGCCGCGTGGTCGGCGGTGGCCGCGACGGCCGCGTTCCCGCCCGCGCCGCAGGCCGGGATCAGTGCCACGGCCAGCGCCGGCGCCACCAGGACGCGCGCGCGCAAGTGCCGTAGAGCCGGGGGGATCGGCATCTGGCCTCCTCTACTCGTTAGGAAACTTTACTAACGAATGGAAGCACTATCCGCGAAGGCGTGTCAACGGATTCCGCGAGAAGGTCCGCGCGAGGGGCGCGGCGGCCGATGGTGAGGTAGATCGCCCGGGCCGGGTTCGTCTCCGCCGGTCAGGCCAGACACCCGCCAAGGTAAAGAATGAGTACCCGTTTGCGTCGAATGGGTATCAATGGGGGTAGTTGTCCCGTTACTAGGTATGTGCCCGTTGGGCGATGCTCGACATGTCGGTAAAGACCACAGCCCACCAACGAGAGATCACATCGGATTCAGGTGCCAGCCATGTGTCAACACGAACCGCAGTGCCCGCCGGCCAACGCTGTCGATCACGAAGCGGCCTGCCTCGTGGCGTTCCACCCGGAACAGGGGTGGGGGTTGCTCTGCAACGGTGTGGTCGTCTTCGACGACACGGGTGAGCTGCTCCCCGACGGCCGCAGCGTCCCTCCCGTCCACCGCTTCGCCTATGGATGTGCCGCATGACCATGACCTACACGCCCGGGGCGTCCTCCCACAGGTACGCCCGAGCCGCCGTCCATCTTTGGCCGGCGCGCGAGAGCGGCAAGCGCGCGTCATGGGTGCTGGTCCCCGAGCCGACCACCGTGCCGAAGACCCGCAGGCGGGTGCGCGGCAAGCTGTCCGACTGGGGGCTCGCGGCACAGTCCGACGTGGTGGAACTGCTGGTCAGCGAGGTGGTCACCAACGCCATGCGCCATTCGTGGGGTGCGGTCATGTCGCTCGCCATGGACGACGGGACCCTGCGCTGCGAGGTCCAGGACACCAACCCCGCCCTTCCCCAGGTCCGGGAGGTCCACGAGGGGGATGAGGGCGGACGCGGCATGTATTTGATGCAAGCGCTTTCCACATCCTGGGGCAGCCACCCGCTGTCCACCGGGAAGGTCGTCTGGTTCGAGCTGGCCTGCGAGCCCGCGGGCACGCCGGCCGGCGCCGGGAGGAACGGGGACGATGACTGACGATCCGCGCCGCGGCCGGACCGATCCCGCCGCGATCCCCGCCGACGGGCAGGCGTACCGGCCGCGCCGCTTCCAGATGCGCCGGGCGCGGCGCCGCCTGGCCGAGGAGGTCCAGGACCTGCGCACGCCGTCCGGGCGCAGAATGCTCCCGTACTGACGGCGCGACCAGCCTCCCGGGCCGCCCTCCGGGCCCGCCCCCTCCCCGGTGACGCCGGGGCGGCCGGCGGGGCCCGCACCCGCCGGCCCCGGCGTCCCGGCGTCCCGACGGCAGGCCTGGCTCGCCGGCCCCCGGCCGATCTCGCCCCGGGCGGTTCGCCCTCCGGCGCTCTCGCTCCCCGCGGTTCCGCTCCCCGCGGTTTCGCTCCCGGGTGGTTTCCCTCCCCGCGGTTTCGCCCCCCGGCGGTTCGGCCGCCGGGCGGTCCGCCGTCAGTGCCGGCGCCGGGCCCCGCCGGCCGCCCGGCCGTCCGGCGACGCCATGGCCGATGAGAGGCCGTGGCTGTCCTGCGCCGCCGCGCGCCGATCCTGCTCAGCCACCCACACGGCGATCTGCGCACGTGAGTGGAAGCCGAGTTTGCTCAGGATGTGCTCGATGTGCCCCTCGGCCGTGCGCTGCGCGATGACCAGCGTCGTGGCGATGCCCTTGTTGCTCAGCCCCTTGGCGACCAGCCGGGCGATCTCCATCTCCCTGCGGGTCAGCGGCGAGGAGGCGTCAGCGGGCCGCGCGCTCGGGACGGCGGGCGTGCTCTCCTCCATGGCGTAGGCGAGCGCCTCGTCGAACGACAGCCGCGCGCCCTGGCCCAGCGCCGACCGGAAGGCGGGCTCGCCGAGCGCCTGGAGGATGCTCGCCTCACACTCCTCGTGGTAGACGAGCAGGTGGCCGAACTGCAACAGCGGCCTGCCGGACGTCTGCCAGATGTTCCACAGCGCGCCGATCAGCCGGGCCGCCCGCTCGTAGTCGTGTTCGGCGGCGGAGACCCAGGCGAGCACGTCCAGGTTGATCCCCACGCCGAGCCGGTCGTCCAGCGTGCCGTTGAACCGGAGGCTCTCCTTCTCCAGGGCGACGGCGCGCGCCATGTCGCCCTCGCGCCAGGCCAGCACGCCGAGGGCCATGACGGCATAGGCGCGGTGCCAGCCCTCGCCGCGGGCGTCGCAGATGCGGATCGCCTCCTCGCCGGCGGCGGCCGCCCTTTCCACGTCCCTCTTGCGCCCGTAGGTGAGGCAGAGCCTGGTCAGGGTCAGCACCTGACCCCGCTCGTCCCCCGCGGCGCGATGTCCGGCGAGCGACCGCTCGTAGAGCTCGACCGCCGCGTCGATCTCGCCTCGGTAGACGGCCGCCATGCCCGAGAACAGGGAGGCGTAGGCGATCAAGGAGGGCAGCTCCAGCGTCTCCCCCAGTTCCCGCGCCTCGTCGGCCATCACGGCCGCCGCCTGGTCGTGGCCCATCATGATCGCCATCCAGCTCGCGCAGCACAGCGCCCAGGCCCGTGACTCGCACGGCGCGGTGACCTTGGCCAGGCCGTCCTCCAGCCAGCGGCGTCCCTCCCCGACCAGGTACATGGTCTTCCAGTGGTAGAGCAGGTCCGTGGCCATGCGCAGGCCGTCCTCGGCGTCGCCGTCGTCGAAGCAGGCGTGCAGGGCCACCCTCAGGTTGGGGTGCTCCAGCCGGAGCCTGCGCTGCCAGTGGAGCTGGGCGCTGGTGAAGACCAGCGCCTGCGCCTGCCGCGCCAGCGCACGGTAGAACTCGCGGTGCCTGCGCCGCAGCGCCGCCTGCCCACCGGACTCGGCCAGCCTGTCCCTGCCGTACTGGCGGACGGTGTCCAGCAGCCGGTAGCGCACGCCCACGGAGTGCTCCTCACGGACCAGCACGGACTTGTCCACCAGGCCGCTGATCACGTCCACGACGTCCTCGCGGGCGATGCCGTCGCCGGAGCAGACCGCCTCGGCCGCCTCCAGGTCCAGACCGCCGGAGAACACCGACGCGCGGGCCCACAGGAGCCGCTCGGGCTCGGTGCACAGCCCGTAGCTCCAGTCGACCAGGCCGCGCAGCGTCCGCTGGCGCGGGGCGGCCGTCCGTGACCCGGTCGTCAGCATCCTGAACCGGTCCTCCAGCCGGTCGAGGAGCTGCTGGACCGACAGCGCGCGCAGCCGTACCGCCGCCAGCTCGATGGCCAGGGGGATGCCGTCCAGGCGCCGGCAGATCTGCTCCACGGCGTCGCGGTTGTCGTCGGTGACCGAGAAGCCGGGCAGCACCGCGTCGGCGCGCTCCACGAACAGGCGTACCGCGTCCACCTCGGCGAGCGCCTGCGTCGACAGGTTCACCCCGCCGCCGTCGGGGACGGGGAGAGGGCGCACGACGAGGGTGCGCTCGCCGTGGATGCGCAGCGGCTCCCTGCTCGTGACGATGATCCGCAACCCGTCCGCGACGGCCAGGAGGTCATCGGCGAGCATCGCGCAGTCGTGCAGCATGTGCTCGCAGTTGTCCAGGATGAGCAGGGCCTTCTTGTCGGCCAGGTGATCGGCGAGCGCCGCCATCGAAGGACGGCTGGACCGCTCCTCGATCTGCAGGACCTCCAGCAGGGTCGGCACGAGCAGGTCAGGATCGTCCACGGCGGACAGGTCGACGAACCAGACACCGTCGGCGAAGGCCCGTTGCACGTCCTGGGCGGCCCGTGCGGCCAGCCTCGTCTTGCCGACCCCGCCGAACCCGGTGAGGGTCACCAGCCGGGACCTGGACAGCAGCGTCTTGACCTCGGCCATCTCCTGCCGGCGTCCGACGAAGCTCGTGGCGTCGGCGGGCAGCCCTTGTGCCGGCCGACGGTTCGCGGAACTCGATACCATTTCCTCACCCACCAGGCCGACCCCGGAAAGCGCACTTTGCTCCGCAAGTCGGCATCATCGACCCCTACCCTCCGCGGGTCGCCCGCGCACCGCCGTATCGCCCGGATAACGTCAGGTGCCCGCAAAACTTTGATGGGGAGCGCATTCCGTAGACGGCCGGCGCTCTTTTCCGCCCGGCCGGGAGAACGCCGGAAAAGAGGCATCCGCGCACGGGACGCCGAATGCGGCACTTGCCGTAATGCGAGGCGGATTGAGGAGTTTGTGCAGGTAGGCCCGGTGGAATCGTAACCGTGTACCTGAGGCCATGACTCGCGAAGGGCCTCTTCGACCGTCGATACCGGACCAAGCCACTACATATGCGAAGCCGGCCGGAAAGCAGCAGAACAGGAGAAGCGCACACGTCGGCCCGCGTTGAAAGGAACCAGCACGTCGGCGGCCTTGAGAGGAGAGCCCGATGAGTCTGGCCGATCCCAGCGCCAAATCCGATATTCTTCCCCACCCCTATGTGGAGTGCGACCTGCCCGGTCCCCGTTCCGCCGAACTGCTCGGCCGGCAGGCCGTCCGCGAGTCGAACGCGCGCACCTACCCGCGCCGCCTGCCCATCGCCATCGCGGAGGCGTCCGGCAGCTTCGTGCGCGACCTGGACGGAAACGTCTTCATCGACTTCCTGACCGGCGCGGGCGTGCTCTCCCTCGGGCACAACCATCCCGAACTGGTGCGCGCCGCCACGGCCCAGCTCACCCGGCTCACCCACGGCCTGGACTTCCCCACCCCCGCCAAGGACGCCTTCACCGAGGCGCAGCTTTCCATGCTCCCCGCCGGGATGCGCGACCGCATGAAGGTCCACTTCTGCGGGCCCACCGGCGGCGACGCCGTCGACGCCGCGGTCAAGCTGTGCAAGATCGCCACCGGCCGTGGGGACGTCGTGGCGTTCCAGGGCGGCTTCCACGGCAGCGGCCACGCGGCCATGGCGCTCACCGGCCTGGTGCGGCAGAAGCAGCCGGTGGCCAACGGCGTGCCCGGCGTCCACTTCTCCCCCTACTCCTACTGCGCGCGCTGCCCCCTCGGCCTGGTCCCGAGCACCTGCGACACCAACTGCGCCGGGCAGCTCGAACGGTCGCTGCGCGATGGGAACGGCGGCGTCCCGCTGCCCGCCGCGGTCATCCTGGAGATCGTCCAGGGTGAGGGAGGCGTCATCCCCGCCCGCCGGGCGTTCGTCCGCCGGGTGCGCGAGCTGACCCGCGAGCTGGACATCCCCCTCATCGTGGACGAGGTGCAGACCGGCTGCGGGCGCACGGGCACCTGGTTCGCCTTCGAGCGGTACGACATCGAACCGGACGTGATCGTCGCCTCCAAGGGCCTGAGCGGCATGGGCCTGCCCGTCGCGATCATCCTGTACGACCGGCGGCTGGACGTGTGGGCGCCCGGAGCGCACATCGGCACCTTCCGCGGCAACCAGCTCGCGTTCGCCGCCGGGGCGGAGGCCGTCCGCGTCATGCGCCGCGACGACGTCCTGGGCAACGTCCGGCGGCGGGGCGAGCAGATCGCCCGGCGGTTGGCCCCGCTGACCGTCGGCCCGTGGGTCCGCGAGGTGCGCGGCGTCGGCCTGATGTGGGGCGTCGAACTGGCCGACCCCCGCGACGGCGCCCCGGCCACCGACCTGGCGCACCGCGTCCAAGAGGTCGCGCTGCGCCGGGGGCTGATCATCGAGGTCGGCGGGCGCGCCGACTGCGTCGTGCGGATCCTGCCTCCCCTGAACGTGACCGCCGACGTCGTCGAGACCGGGTGCTCCATCCTCGTCGAGGCCATCGCCGCGTGCTGCCCGGTGCCGGCCTGACGGCCGGTCACCACGGGGGGTCCGCGGGAGGTTGATGGAGGCAGCATGACCAGACAGGCCGAGGTCCAGGACGCCCGGCGCGCCGACCGGCCGCCGCCCGGGCACGTGCTCGTCGGCGCGAGCGGCCCGTACACGTCCAGGCGGTGGGACGGCGAGCGGCTGCACCACCTGTTCGAGGACCTGTGCGACCGGCTGCGCACCGCGGGCGAGCAGGACCGGCGGGCGGTGGACGCCGGAGAGGTCACGCTCACCTACGAGGAGCTGGACGCGCGGGCCAACCGGCTCGCCCGCCACCTGCTGGGACGGGGCACGCGCCCCGGCGACCGCGTCGCGCTGGTCTTCGACCAGGCCGTGTGGTCCTACGCCGGCATGCTCGCCGTCTCGAAGATCGGCGCGACGTACGTGCCGCTTGACCCGGGCTTCCCCGCCGACCGCATCGCCTACATCGTCCAGGACGCCGGCGTGCGCGCCGTCCTGACCCTGACGCACCTGCGCGACCGGGTCGAGCACGCCGGCGCCCCCATCCTGTGCCTGGACGAGGCCGAGCCGCTGATCGAGGCCGAGGACGGCCGCCGGCTCACCCGCGACGAGTGCGGCGAGCGCCGTGAGCACAGTGCGCACGATGAGCACAGTGAGCACGATGAGCACGGGCAACCGGCCGGCGAGCTCTGCTACATCGTCTACACCTCCGGCTCCACGGGCCGGCCGAAGGGCGTGGCCGTCGAGCACACCTCCATCTGCAACTTCGTCCGCGTCGCCGTCGACGCCTACGGCATCGCGCCGGGCGAGCGGGTGTACCAGGGCATGACCATCGCCTTCGACTTCTCGGTGGAGGAGATCTGGGTGCCCCTGCTGTCGGCGGCGACGCTCGTGCCCCGGCCGCCGGGGGCGACGCTGCTCGGCCGCGACCTGGCCGACTTCCTGCGCGCCCGGCGGGTCACCGCGCTGTGCTGCGTGCCGACCCTGCTGGCCACCCTGGAGGAGGACCTGCCCGGCCTGCGGTTCCTGCTGGTCTCGGGAGAGGCGTGCCCGGCCGACCTGGTGCGCCGCTGGCACCGTCCCGGCCGCCGGTTCCTGAACGTCTACGGCCCGACCGAGGCCACCGTCACCGCCACCTGGGCGGTGCTCGACCCCGCGCGGCCGGTGACGCTGGGCGTCCCGCTGCCGACCTACGCGGTCGCCGTCCTCGACCCGGCGGGGCCCCGGGCGCTGCCCCCCGGTGAGCTGGGCGAGATCGGCATCGCCGGCGTCGGGCTGGCCCGCGGGTACGTCAACCGCGACGACCTGACCGAGCGGGCGTTCATCCCCGACTTCCTCGGCATCCCCGACAACCCCTCCGGCCGCATCTACCGGACCGGGGACCTCGGGCGGATCAACGCCGACGGCGAGATCGAGTACCACGGCCGCATCGACACCCAGGTGCAGATCAACGGCTACCGGGTCGAGCTGTCGGAGATCGAGTCGGTGCTGCTCCAGGTGCCCGGCGTCGCCCAGGCCGTCGTGGACACCCACGAGCCGGAGCCGGGGGTGGTGGAGCTGGTCGCCTACTACAGCTCGCGCGGCGACGCGCCCGAGGTGGACCCCGAGCGCGTCTACCGCGAGCTGCGCGGACGCCTGCCCGGCTACATGATCCCGGCCTACCTGGAGCCGCTGCCCGGCATCCCGATGCTGCTGAGCACCAAGGCCGACCGCAGGAACCTGCCGCCCCCCACCGGCCCCCGCGCCCTGTCCACGGCGCGGCCCCGCGTGCACCCGGCGACCGCCGCCGAGCGCACGCTCGCCGACGTGCTGGCCGGCGTGGTCGGTGTGGAGCAGGTGTCGGTCGACAGCCACTTCTTCGACGAACTGGGCGCCAACTCGCTGCTGATGACGCGGTTCTGCGCCCGGGTGCGGGAACGCGGCGACCTGCCCCCGGTGTCGATCAAGGACGTCTACCTGTGCCCCACCGTCCGCGACCTGGCGGCGGCCCTCGACGCCGCCCTGGACGGCGCCCGCGACGGCGCCCTTGACGAGACCTTCGACGGCACCCTCGATGGCGTCGCGCCCGTGGCCGCCTCCGGCGCTCCCGCCGTACCGGCGACCCGGGCCCCCGCCAGGGCCGGCACCGCCGCGTACCTGCTGTGCGGGCTGGCGCAGGCGCTGCTGTTCCTCGGCTACTCCTGTCTCGGCGCGCTGCTGCTGGCCCGCTGCTACCACTGGATCGCCGGCGCCACCGGCGCGGCCGAGATCTACGCGCGGTCGGTGGTGTGCGGCGCGGGTGTTCTGCTGACCCTGTGCGCGGCGCCGATCGCGGCCAAGTGGGCGCTCGCCGGCCGCTGGAAGCCCGGGGCGATCCGGGTCTGGAGCCTTGCCTACCTGCGGTTCTGGGCGGTGAAGACGCTGGTGCGCAGCAGCCCGCTCGCGATGTTCCCCGGCTCCCCGCTGTACGTGCTCTACCTGCGGGCGCTCGGCGCGCGGATCGGCCCCGGCACGCTCATCCTGTCCAGGAACGTCCCCGTCTGCACCGACCTGCTGACCATCGGCCGCGGCACGGTGGTCCGCAAGGACTCCTTCTTCACCTGTTACCGGGCCCGCGCCGGCATGATCGAGATCGGGCCGGTCACCATCGGCGAAGGCGCGTTCGTCGGCGAGCAGACGGTGGTCGACATCGGCGCCTCCATCGGCGACCGGGCCCAGCTCGGCCACTCCTCCTCGCTCCAGTCGTCGCAGTCGGTGCCGGACGGCGAGCGCTGGCACGGCTCGCCCGCCCAGCCGGGCGCCCCCGACCACCTGGCCCTGGAACCGGCGGACGCCGGCCGGTGGCGCAGGACCCGCTTCGGCGCCATGCAACTGCTGACCCTGCTGGCCGTGTGGATGCCGCTGGGCATCGGCGGCCTGTACTGGCTGGGCACCCGGTTCCCGGTCCTGTCCGGGTGGGCCGACACCGCACGCCCCAGGGATCTGACCGCGTGGGCCCCCTACCGGGACGCGCTGGCCGCCTCAGCGGCGATCTACTTCGGCGGGCTGATCGCCGCGCTCGCCTTCCTGGCCACCGTGCCCCGCCTGCTGCACCGGACCCTGCGGGAAGGCCGGGTCTACCCGCTCTACGGCTTCCACTACTGGGCGCACCGGGTGATCTCGCGGGTCACCAACGCGCAGGTCTTCACACACCTGTTCGGCGACAGCTCCTGGATCGTCCCCTACGTGCGCGTCCTCGGGTACGACCTGTCCAAGGTCGAGCAGACCGGGTCCAACTTCGGCCTGCAGCACAAGCACGAATCGCCGTACCTGGCCACGATCGGGAGCGGCACGATGGTGTCGGACGGGCTGTCGATCGTCAACGCCGACTTCTCCGCCGGGACGTTCCGGCTGTCGCGCGCGGTGATCGGCGCGCACACCTTCGTCGGCAACGACATCGCCTACCCCGCCCAGAGCCGCGCCGGCGACAACTGCCTGCTGGCGACCAAGGTCATGCTGCCCATCGACGGGCCGCCGCGGCAGGACGTCGGCCTGCTCGGCTCGCCCTGCTTCGAGATCCCGCGCTCGGTGCAGCGCGACAGCCGCTTCGACGACCTGAAGACCGGCGACGAGCTGCGCCGCCGCCTGGCCGCCAAGAACCGGCACAACACGGTGACCATCGCGTTGCACCTGCTCACCCGGTGGCTGCACGTCCTCGGCCTGCTCCTGCTGGCCATGGCCGCCGCCCGCCTGTACGAGACGGCGGGCCCGGCGGCGATCGCGGCCGCCCTCGGGGGCGGCGTGGTCTTCACCATCGCCTACTTCGCGCTGGTCGAACGCCTGGCCACCGGCTTCCGGACGCTGCGCCCGCGCTTCTGCTCGATCTACCAGCCCTACTACTGGTGGCACGAGCGCATGTGGAAGCTCACCAACCCGCTCTACCTGGACCTGCTCAACGGCACCCCGTACAAGAACCTCGCCTGGCGGCTGGTCGGCGTGCGCGTCGGGCGCAGGATCTTCGACGACGGCTGCTACATCCCGGAGCGGACGCTGGTCGCCGTCGGCGACGAGTGCACGCTGGCCCAGAAGAGCCTCATCCAGGCCCACTCGCTGGAGGACGGCACCTTCAAGTCCGACCGCATCGCCATCGGCGCCCGGTGCAGCATCGGCACCAACGCCCTGGTCCACTACGGCGTGCGCATGGGCGAGGACGCCACGCTCGCCCCCGACTCCTTCCTGATGAAGGGCGAGGAGGTCGGCGCGGGCTCCCACTGGCGGGGCAACCCCGCCACCCAGCTCAGCGCCGCCGCGACCGTCAGGGCCGTGCCACGGTGAGCGGGATCCCGCCGGCGGCGTGACCGGTCTCCGCGCGCTCGCCGTGCTCGGCGGCCCGGCGCCGGCCCGCCTCGCGGCGGGTCAGGGGGCGGCGCCGAAGCGCAGGGCGTCCAGGAGGAGGTCGAGCAGACGACCGGCCTGGTCGCGCTGCGCGGGGGCGCCGGCGGCGAGGGTCACGCCGCTCAGGGCGGTCAGCACGTCGGCGGGCGCGACATCGCCGCGCAGCGTGCCCGCCTCGGCCCCGGCGCGCAGCAGCGCTTCGACGGCGCCGATGAGCCGGTCGCGGCTGTGCGCGTACGGGTCGCCGCCGGAGGCGATGACCGCCCGTAGCGCCTCGGCCATGCCGCGCTTGGTCGTCATGTAGTCGAGGAAGCGGTCCATCCAGTCGCGCATCGCCCCGGCCGGCGGCAGGGCGGCGAGGAGCCCGGGCACCGCGTCGCACAGCCGGGCCAGCTCGTTGCGGTAGGCCGCCTCGACCAGCGCCTCGCGGGTCGGGAAGTGACGGTAGAGGGTGCCGATGCCGACGCCCGCGTCCTTGGCGATCGCGTCGAGCGTCACGTCCGGCCCGTCGTGGGCGAACGCGCGCACGGCGGCGGACAGCAGGCGGTCGCGGTTGCGCTGGGCGTCCGCGCGCAGGGGCCGCGGACCGGTGACCGACACGACGTATTCCTCCTCATCCCCGCGGGGACCTCTCCTCGAGCGCCCTCGCCGGCGGCTCGGCGTCCGCCCGACCGGCGGGACCTTCGCCGACCATTCCATCACGGGACGGGATTTGCTAACCGGAGGAAACTCCGATTAGAGTGCCATTTACTGGAGGATCCTCCGGTTTCAGCGTACCGCCTGGACCTCCGACCGCGACCGCCGAGTGAGAACAGGCAAGGCATCACCATGACCGCGACATCACGCATCACCACGCCGTTCAACGCCGCGTCCACCGCCGCCGAGGTCGTGGACGGTGTCGACCTCACCGGTCGACGCGCCATCGTGACCGGCGGGGCCTCCGGCATCGGCATCGAGACCGCCCGCGCGCTCGCCGGCGCCGGCGCGGAGGTCACCCTGGCCGTCCGCGACCTGGACGCCGGCCGGCGCACCGCCGAGGACATCACCGCCACGACCGGCGCCGAGCGGGTCGGCGTCGCGCCGCTGGACCTCACCGACCGCGCCTCGATCGCCGGCTTCGTGTCCGCGTGGGACGGCCCACTGCACATCCTGGTCAACAACGCCGGAGTCATGGCCGCCCCCGAGACCCGGACGCCCGAGGGCTGGGAGCTGCAGTTCGCCACCAACCACTTCGGCCACTTCGCGCTCGCCACGGGCCTGCACCACGCGCTGGCCGCCGCCGGCGGCGCGCGCGTCGTGTCCGTCAGCTCCGCCGCCCACCTGCGCTCCCCGGTCGTCTTCAAGGACATCCACTTCCGGGAGCGCCCGTACGACCCGTGGACCGCGTACGGCCAGTCCAAGACGGCGAACGTGCTGTTCGCGGTCGAGGCGGCCACGCGGTGGGCGGACGATGGCATCACCGTCAACGCCCTGCACCCGGGCGGCATCCGGACCAACCTGCAAAGGCACGTCACCATGGAGGAGCTGGACCGGCTGCGCGCCCAGATGAGCGCGGGCGGCGCGTCCACCCCCGACTGGAAGACCCCCGAGCAGGGCGCCGCCACCTCGGTGCTGCTCGCCGCCTCCCCGCTGGTGGAAGGCGTCGGCGGGCGGTACTTCGAGGACTGCAATGAGGCCGGTCCGCACGAGCCGGGCACCCGCACCGGCGTGGCGGCCTACGCCCTCGACTCCGAGGCCGCCACCCGCCTCTGGAAGGTCACCGAGGAGACCCTCTCCGCCTGATGTGACCACCGGGTCGCCTGATCGGGGCATCAGAGCCGACCTCTCCTGCCGGACCCGTTCCGGCCGCGTGTCCACGGGGCCACCCATCCCGTGCCGAGCACCCGGCGGACGCCGTGCCCACCAGAGCGCGGCGCCCGCCGGGCCGTCAGCGGGGCTCGGCCGCGCGGCGGCCACGGTCCACCGGAGCCGGATAGTCCGGGAGGCTGATGTCGGTGGCGAACATGTCGGTCATCTTGATCATCATCTTCAGCAGGAGACGCCGCCGGAAGACCTGGTCGCGCATCCAGATCCCCGTGCGCGAAGCCGGGGCCAGGAAGCCGCCGGCGTTGCCGCCGCTGCGCGCGACCTTCGCGTACGGGCTCATCACCTCCTCGTACCGCCGGAATGCGGCGTGGTGGTCGCCATCGGCCCGCGCCAGCTCACCGGCCAGCACGTACGCGCCGACCACCGCCACGCCGGTGCCGAACCCGCCCAGCGTGTTGCCGGAGACGGCGTCCCCGAGCAGCGCGACGCGACCTCGCGCGTACCGGCCGGCTCGCACCCGGCTGATCGTGTCGAGGTGCAGGTCCTTCGCGCTCCGCACCCGCTCCATGATCTCCGGCGTGCGCCACCCCATCCCCGCGTAGGCGTCGATGACCAGGCGCTTCATCTCCTCGGTGTCGTACCGGTCGTACGCGAGCTCCTGCGAGGCGAAGACGAAGAACGCGGGCGCCTTGGGGCCACCGACGGAGACCATCCGCCCCGGCTCGTTGTACATCACCCCCGTCCCGTCCCCGTCGCCGTCCGATCCGCCAGGTGGAAGCTCGGCCAGGGCGTAGTAGTAGCCGAGGAACCTCACGAAGTCGCGCTCCGGGCCGAAAGCCAGCCGACGGACGTTGGAGTGGATGCCGTCCGCGCCCACCACCAGGTCGAACGTGCGGGGGGCGCCGCGCTCGAAGGTCACATGGACGCCGTCCGCCGCCTCGGTCAGCGAGGTGATCGAGTCGCCGAACACGTACGCGCAGCCCGCGGCCACGCTCTCGTCGTACAGGATCTCCGACAGGTCGCCGCGCCGGATCTCCACGTCGCCGCCGGTGAACTCGCCCGCCATCACGGCGATCGACCGGCCGTCCGCGTCCACGATCCGCACGTCGGCGCCGCCGGTCTGCCTGCGCCGGACCTCCGCGAGGATGCCCATCCGCCGCAGCACCGACAGTTGGTCCTCGCCCTTGAAGTCGATCGCCTGCCCGCCCGGGCGCGGGCCCGGAGCCTTCTCCACGACGGTCACGCCGAACCCGTAGCGGCGCAGCCACCACGCCAACGCCGGCCCGCCGATGCCCGCCCCCGAGATCAAAATGTTCGAGTTCTCCATGCCCCCGACCCTCCCGCCCCCCACCGACACCCCACCGACACCCCACCGACACTCCCGCAGGCCCGTGTCGGCCGTCGCCCACGGCCGGGTTCACGCCTTTGCCATCCGCGGAAGTGAGCGCTTCTCCTGAGATCTACGGCCGGTCAGGAGGAGGTGGAGAGAGCCCGGGCGGCTTGGGGGCGGGGGAGGGCGGCGGCTGTGGCGAAGTGGGTGGCGAAGGCGTCGGGGCCGATCAGGTCGGTGACGCCGGCGGCGACCCGGGCCACGTCGGCGTCACCGGCGACCGCCGTGCCGCGCAGGGCCACTCCGACGCCGAGCAGGAAGGCCGCCCGCTCCCCCGCGCCGGCCAGCAGGGCCGCCCCCGCGCAGCCCTCGGCGACGTCGGCGAGGTCGGCCGGCGCCGCTCCCGTCGTACGGGCCAGGCGCAGCGCCTCGCCGTGACACCGCTCGGCCTCGGCGCGGTCGCCCTCGGCCTCCGCCAGCCGGCCGAGCGCGGTGTGCACCGCCGTTCTGATGCCGTCGGCGCCGAAGCCGCCGCCCGCGGACGAAAGGGCCGCGCCGTAGCGTCGCCGGGCCTCGTCGTGGTCCCCGGACCGGCGGGCCAGCTCGCCGAGCCCGAGCTCCACGGACGGGGACCGGGCCGCCGGGCCGGTGACCCGGGCCAGGCCGGCGGCGCGGTCCAGGTCGGCGCGGGCCGCGGCGAGGTCGCCCTCACGTAGCAGCCCGCCGGCTCTGCGCCCCAGCACGCCCACCATCTCCTCCAGGGCGCCGAGCTGCTCGTGCAGGTCGAGTGCCCGCCCCCACAGGCGCTTCGCCCGTTCCCACTCGCCGCGCCGGCCGGCGATCAGCCCGAGCCATTCCATCGCCTGGGCCATGCCCCACCGCTCCCCGAGGTCACCGAAGGCGGCCAGCGCCGCCTCCAGCCCGCGCTCGGCGCCGGCGGTCTCTCCGTCGAGCAGGAGCAGCAGCGACTCGCCGAGCCGGGCGGTGGCCCTGCTCCACGGGTCGGCGCCGAGCATTCGCGCCCGCTGGACGACGTTCCCGGCGCCGGGCGGCCCGGCGGCCATCCCCCACAAGGCGTTGAGGAACGGGTGGCGCACCGCCCCGCTCAGCGATCGCATGATCTCCTCGGCGCGCGCCCACCGCTCCGGGGTGGCGTACGGCACGGTCTGCAGCACGCACAGGACGTACTCCTCCTCCAGCCCGGCGGGCGGCTCGTCGCCGAACCGGTCGAGCAGGTGGAGCGCGAAGGATGTCGCCTGGCCGCGCCGCCCGCTCAGCCACCAGTACGCCGCGAGCGCCGCGACCAGCCGCAGCCCGTTCGCGGGTTCCTCTTCGGCGGCGTGGCGCAGCGCGGCGCCGAGATTGGCGTGCTCGGCCGACAGTCGTGCCAGCCAGTCGAGCTGCTCGGCCCGGCGCAGCCCGGGATCGGCGCGTCGCGCCAGGTCGAGGTAGCAGGCGGCGTGCGCGGCCCGCGTCCGGCTCTGCTCGCCTGACTCTTCCAGCCGCCGCGCGCAGAACAGCCGGATGGTGTCCAGCATGCGATAACGCCCGCCTTCTGCCTCGACGAGCGACTTGTCGACCAGATCGGCGAGCAGCTCGCCGGAGCCGCAGACCCGCTCGACGGCCGAAAGGGTCGCGCCGCCGGCGAACACCGAGAACCGGCGGGCGAGCGCCTGCTCCTCGGGCGTGAGCAGGCTCCAACTCCAGTCCACCACCGCGTGCAGGGTGCGGTGGCGGGCCGCGGCGGTGCGGTCGCCCTTGGACAGCAGGGCGAAGCGCCCGTGCTCTGCCAGCCGGGCGGCGATCTCGTCGGCGCCGAACGCGCGCAGCCGCGCGGCCGCCAGCTCGATGGCCAGCGGCAGGCCCTCCAGCGCGACGCAGATCTCGGTGAACTCCGGCCGCATCGTCACGCCCGGCCGTACGGCGGCGGCCCGCTCCAGGAACAGCCGCACGGCGGGATAGCCGAGCGCGGCGGCCTCGCCGGTACCGGGGGGCGGCACCGCGAGCGGCGGCACCGGGACCAGGGTCTCGCCGGTGATGCCGAGCGGCTCGCGGCTGGTGCACAGCACGGCCAGCGAGGGGCAGGCGTCGAGCAGCCGGCGGGTGAGCGCCGCGGCGCCCGCGACCAGGTGCTCGCAGTTGTCCAGGATGAGCAGCAGCTCGCGGTCGGCGAGCGCCACGAGCAGCCGCTCTTCCGGGTCGCCGCCGCCGGCCAGGGGTGGATGCAACCCCCTCTCGCGCAGCCCAAGGGCCGCGAGTACCGCCGGCGCGATCTGGCCGTCGCCGTCGGTGGCCGACAGGTCCACGAAACAGCTCTCCCGCCCCTGGCGACGGACGGCCTCGACGGCGAGCCGGGTCTTGCCGGTGCCGCCGGGGCCGGTCAGGGTGACCAGGCGGCGGTCACGGAGGGCGTCGATGCGGGCCAGCTCGTCTTCGCGTCCGACGAAACCGGTGAGCGGCGCGGGCAGCCGGGACGGCGCGCGCCGCCGCACCTCGCCGGCGCCGCCTACGTCGCCGTCCCGCAGGAGGGCCAGGTGCAGGGCGGAGAGCTCCGGCGAGGGGTCGGCGCCCAGCTCGTCCGCGAGCAGCCGCCGCGCGTCCGCGAAGACGGCGAGCGCCGCGGCCCGCTGCCCCTCGGCGTGCAGGGCCCGCATCAGCTGGCCGGTGAGTCGCTCGCGCAGCGGGTGGGCGGCCGCCAGCCGCCGCAGCTCGCCGGAAGAGGTGCCCGCGGGCAGGGCCAGCTCGGCCTCGGCGAGGTCTTCGCGGGCCGACAGCCGCAACTCCTCCAGCCGGGACGCCTGCGGCGGGGCGAACGGCGCGTCCGCCACGTCGGCCAGGGCCGGGCCACGCCACAGCGCGAGTGCTTCGCGCAGCACCGTGACAGCCTGCTCGTACCGCCCGGCCGCGAGCGACTCGCGGCCTTCGCGTGCCAGCAGCTCGAAGCGGTGCGCGTCGACGTCCGAGGGATCCGCGGCGAGCCGGTAGCCCGCGTCGTGGAACTCGATGGCGCCGGGAGGAAGCACCCTGCGCAGCCGGGACACGTGGGCCTGGACGGCGCCCGCCGCGTCGGCCGGCGGCCGGTCGCCGTACTGGCCGTCGATCAACCTCGCCACGCTGACCGGCCGGCCCGCGTCGAGCAGGAGCAGGGCGAGCAGCGCCCGCGGCCGGGGACCGGCCACCGGGATCGGCTCCCCCGCCTCCGTGCGCGCCTCGACGGGCCCGAGGATGCCGTACCGCACGAACCGATCGTATTACCGGTAGCACCGTCCCAGCGCCGGAGCGGGTGCACCCGGGGTGACGGAGGAATCCGGTCGAGCAGGCGTCACACGGTTCGGGTTCCGGCGAGTGATGAAAGTTTCAGCTCGGTCGCGTTCATCCAGTGGCCAGTTCCGGACATGTCATGACATATCCACCGAGATCCCGGGCTCACAGTACGACCGGGGGCCGCGCGTCCGCGGGCCGCGCAGGGAAATCGGCTGTACACCTCGGCGATCACTCGCCGAATCTTGAAGCAGAGCGCCACTCATGTAAGCGGGACGGTGCCGGCCGATGGCCGCACCTTCCTGGCAAGATTCCTTCTACGGCATGGAGTGATCTATGGGATTCGGCACAGGCCGAGCAGCGCGCGGCTTCGGGGCGGTGGCGACGGCGACGGCGCTCGCCACGGCGGGGCTGGTCCTCGGGACGGTGACCGCGGCCAGGGCCGCGCCGGCGTGCGAGGTGACCTACACCGTCAACCAGTGGGGCACCGGAGCGGGCGGCTTCCTCGCCATGCTCGACATCCGCAACAGCGAGCCGGTCGCCCCCGGCTGGACGCTGAACTTCGCCTTCCCCGGCTCGCAGAAGATCACGTCGGGCTTCCTGGCCCAGTGGGGCCAGTCCGGATCCAACGTCACGGCGAGGAGCAACGCCTGGGGGCCGTCGGGCACCTCGTTCACCATCGGGTTCAACGGCGCCTGGACCGGAAGCAACCCGCCGCCGACGGCATTCACCCTGAACGGCGTGTCCTGCAAGGTCACCCTGGTACCGAGCCCGTCGCCGAGCCCGAGCCCGACTCCCACGCCCCCGGCACCGCTGCGTATCGTGATCTCGCCGACCTCGATCACCGTGCGCGAGGGGCGGTCGGCGAGCGTCCAGGTCACCCTCAACCGGCAGCCTCCGGGCAACGTCACCGTCGGCACTGCGCGGGTGTACGGCGACACCGACCTCAGCCAGTCCTCGTCGATCACCTTCACCCCGGCCAACTGGAACGTCCCGCAGTTGATCACGGTGAGCGCGGCCGAGGACGCCGACGTGGAGAACGGCACGGCCACCTTCGACTCGCGCAGCAGCCAGATCACCGGCAGCAGTGCCGTGCTGTGGCAGGCCACCGAGTGGGACAACGAGATGCCCACCCCGACGCCCGCTCCCCCCGCGAACTGAGCGCCCGGCGCCCCGGCCCCTTTCGACGGGCCGGGGCGTGCGGCGGCAGGGCGTGGCGGGCGCGGGTCAGGCGCGCGGGCCGGAGTACCGCTTGGGGAGCTTGAAGCCGCGGGCGTCGAGCACCGTGCGAAGGCGGTCGGGGTAGTCGGTGATGAGGCCGTCGACGCCGTCGTCGATGAGCTTGTTCATCGTGGGCTCGTCGTCGACGGTCCAGGGGATCACCTTCAGCCCGAGACCGTGGGCCTCCTCCACCATCGCCTCGGTGACGTAGGGCCGGTACCCGGGGTCGGTCACCTTGCCGTTCTGCGGGAACCCGTGCACCGGCGAGAACGCGTCGGCGCCGAACGACTTGATCGCCTTGAGCGGGTCGCCGCCGAAGTCGTCCACGTCGATGCCGCCGAGCCAGGGGGAGGCTCCCGGCTGCCCGGTCTGCAGGAAGGTGTAGTCGGTGAGCGCCACGAGCGGCAGCCGCGGCTCCACCTCGCGCATGCGCATCAGCGAGCCCCAGTCGAAGCTCTGGATCGTGACCTGGCGCAGCATGTGCGCCCGGCGGATCTCCTGGGCGGCGACCTGGACGAACTGCTCGCGCGGCGCGGTCTGCTCCGGCGCGCCGGCCTCGACCTTGGTCTCAACGTTCAGCATCACGTCGTTGGCGTGGAAGCGCTTGACCAGGTCGAACACCTCGCTCAGCAGCGGCATCCGCGCGCCGGGCGCGGGGCGCTGGCCGGGGAACTCGGCGAGCGGCTTGGAGCCGCAGTCCAGGCTCCGCACCTGGGCCAGGCTGAGGGTGTTGATGTACTTGCCGACGTAGGGGTACTCGGGGTCGCCGGGGGACACCGGGCCGGTGTCCTGGCACTTGCGGCCGTCCACCTTGCGGTCGTGGGTGACGACGGCCTTGCCGTCCTCGGTGATCTGGATGTCCAGCTCAAGGGTGCTGACGCCCACGCGCAGCCCGTTGGCGAAGGAGTCCAGGGTGCTCTCCACCACCAGTCCGAGCCCGCCCCGGTGCGCCTGGAGGTCGAAGCTCTTGTGGTGCGCGGCGGACACGCCGGGGTCCGCCATCGCGGCGCCGGGGAAGGCGAGGGCGGCGGCCCCGGCCAGGACGGCGGCAGCGGCGGCCGAGCGAAAACCGGTCATCAGTGTGTATCTCGTTCCATGCGGGAGCCGCTTCCCCCTGATCGGGCGGCACGGCGACGGTCACGACGGTGGCCCGCGACGCCCGATCCCGCGTGAGCGGGAAGGGCCTCGACGGTGCCACTCGTCCAACCTGCCGATCACGCATGGCCTCCGGGGAAACACCCGACGAAGGCTGAACGGGGAGGAAATGGCGCTCATGGAAGACGGCCGCGGCGCGCGACCGCCGCGACAGCGAGAAGGGACGGCCGGCGCCCACTGTCCAGGCGTGTGTTCGGACGTGGTCAGACGATGGCCGCGGAGAGGTTCTGCTTGACGCCGCGGCTGAACTCGTCGGCGATGATCTCCGGCGTGCCGGCGGCGATGCCGTCCAGGCCGGCCTCGGCCACCAGCACGGGGTCGATCTTGTTCTCCGGAGCGACGTAGGCGGCCATGTCGGTGTCCATGTAACCGACGTGCAGGGCCGACACCTTGATGCCCCTGGGGGCGAGCTCCTGGCGGACCGCGTTGGTCTGCGCCCACTCGGCGGCCTTGGCCGCGCTGTAGCCCCCGTACTGCGGCAGGTGCACCCATGACAGCACCGACAGCACGTTGAGGATGGCGCCGCCGCCGTTGGCCTCAATGACCGGCACGAAGGCGCGCGTCACGCCGAGCGTGCCGAAGAAGTGGGTGCGCATCTCCAGCTCGATGTCGCCGAGGTCGCCGTCGATCAGGGAGGCGTGGGTCGAGACCCCCGCGTTGTTGATGAGCAGGGTCGCGTCGGCGGCGATCCCGGCGGCCCGCGCCACCGACTCGGGGTCGGTGATGTCCAGCCGCAGCGGCACCGCCCCGGGCACGTCGACCTTCTGGGGGTCGCGGGCCGCCGCGTACACCTTGGCGCCGCGCTCGATCAGCCGCGCGACGAAGGCGCGGCCGAGCCCGCGGTTGCCGCCGGTCACCACGGCCACGGCGTTCTCGATGTTCATTGTCGTCGCTCTCCTCTGGTCGATCTGGCTTCGTTAAACCAAGCTAGCTATCTCACTTGGAAATAGCAAGTTAGGGGGTATCCTTGGGTGGTGAGAAGGACGACACGCCGCGCCATGCTGGACACCGAGTGCTCGATCCAGCGCAGCCTCGAGGTGATCGGCGACCCGTGGACGGTGCTGGTACTGCGTGAGGCCTTCAGCGGCGGCACGCGCTTCGTCGACTTCCAGACCCGTCTCGGCATCTCCACCGACCTGCTCACCGACCGGCTCGCCCGCCTGGTCGAGGCCGGCATCATGGAGCGGCGTCCCTACAGCGAGCCCGGCAAGCGCGCGCGCAACGGCTACCACCTGACGCCCGCGGGGGAAGACCTGCGCGTCGTCCTCGGCTCGCTCCAGCAGTGGGGGGACCTCCATCGCCCGCACGAGGCCGGCCCGTCCGTGGAGCGCCGCAGCCGCGAGACCGGCGAGCACCTCGCCGTGGCGTTCGTGAACGAGACCGGCAACGCGGTGCCACTGGAAGAGGTCGTCTTCGTCTGGACCCGTCCCGGAACCGAAGCCGCCGCGCACGAGAGCGAACCCGCCTTGTCCGAGAGCCAAGCCGCCCCGTCCGAGAGCGAACCCGCCGCATCCGAGAGCGAACCTGCACCGTCCGAGGGCGAACCCGCCACGACCGAGAACACGGCCGCCGAGCCCGAGACCGCGCCTGCCTGACCCCGCGGCGAGCCCGCCGACGCGGCGGCGTCCCCAGGCGGCCGAAGCCGGCCGCGTCCCGAGGCGGCCGACGCGGCCGCGTCCGGAGCCGGCCGAGGCGGCGGCGTTCAGAAACACCTGAGCCGGCGGCGTTCCGAGCCGGTGAATCTTTCACCGCGTCGCACGTCCCGCCATGGTCCGCCCGGCCGCGTTTGCCGAGGTGCCCGGGCCACCGGCACGCCCGTGCCCCGCCGGCCGCCCCGCCGCCGCGGGCCCGTGACGGCGGATCCGCCGCCGCTGTTGTAGACCTCTAGGCAGGCACCGAACAGCGGGCACCGAACGGGCAGGCTCCGAACGGGCAGGCTCCGGACCCGCGAGCGCCACCGCCTCGTACCAGATCGGGATGGAGACCGGCGGCCGTCGCGACGAGACGGCGCGATCCGCCCGGCCGCGTTCATGGAGTTGATCTTTCATGGGACTGGGCAAGGGCCGATTACGGCGCACCATCGTGACGACGATCATGGCCGCCGCCCTGGCCGCGGCGGGGCTCGTCACCGGCACGATCACGGCGTCCGGCGCCGCTCTCACGTGCGAGGTCACCTACACCACGGTCCAGTGGGGCACGGGGTCGGGCGGCTTCACGGCGGGCATCACCGTGAGGAACGGCGAGCCGGTCACGAACTGGACGCTGACCTTCACCTTCCCCGGCTCCCAGCGGATCACGCAGGGCTGGTCGGCCCAGTGGAGCCAGTCGGGCGCCCGGGTCACCGCGCAGGGGCGGTCGTGGAGCGGGCCGAGCTTCACCATCGGCTTCAACGGGTCCTGGACCGGGGACAATCCGCCGCCGACGGACTTCGCCGTCAACGGCGTACCGTGCAAGGTCATCCTGGTCCCGAGCCCCAGCCCGTCCCCGTCACCGAGCCCGACGCCCACCCCAACGCCCACGCCCACCCCCACACCGACGCCCACCCCAACGCCGACGCCGACGCCGACGCCGACGCCCGACGTCCCGGTGGACAACCCGTTCGCGGGCGTCACCGGATACGTCAACGCGGACTGGACGGCCAACGTCGAGAGGTCGGCCGCCGCCGCGGGCGGGACGGCCGCCGAGCGGATCCGCGGGTTGAAGACGACCCCCACCGCGGTCTGGCTGGACCGCATCACCAAGGTCACCGGCGGGGCCGGGGTCACCAGGAGCCTGGAGGACCACCTGGACGCGGCGCTGGCGCAGAAGGCCGGCTACATCACCGTCGTGCTGTACGACCTGCCGGACAAGAACTGCTGGTCCCTGGTGTCACCCGCCGAGCTGCACGCCGCCGAGGACGGACTGAACCGGTACAAGACCGAGTTCGTCGACGCCATCGCCGGCATCGTCGGCAAGCCGAAGTACCGTGCGCTGCGCATCGCCGCGATCGTCGAGCCGCGCTCGCTGGCCGACCTCGTCACCGGCAGGCACACCGTCGGCTGCACGGCCGCCGGGCAGTCGGGGGTCTACCAGGCCGGCATCAGGTACGCCCTGGACAGGCTCGCGCCGCTGCCCAACGTCTACACCTACCTCGACGCCGCCCACTCCGGCCTGGTGGGCTGGGACGACGAGTTCCAACCGCTGGCCGACCTGATCACCTCGACCGTGCAGGGGTCGGCGGCCGGAGTCAACGGCGTGGACGGCATCGCGACCAACGTCGCCGACTACATCCCCACCGAGGAGACCTACCTGCCCGACTCGTCGCTGGCCATCAACGGCGTCTCCATCAGGACCAGCCGGTTCATCGACTGGAACCCCTACATCGACGAGCGGGACTACGCCACGGCGATGCGCCAGGCCCTCGTCACCAGGGGCTTCCCCGGCTCCATCGGCATCGTGATCGACACCTCGCGCAACGGCTGGGGCGGGGCGGCCCGGCCGACCTCGGTGAGCGTCTCGGGCGACGTGAACACCTACGTGGACCAGAGCCGCCTGGACCGGCGCCCGTACCGGGCCAGCCCCTGCAACCAGAAGGGCGCGGGGCTCGGGGCCCGGCCGGCGGCCGCCCCGCTGCCCGGCGTCGACGCCTACCTGTGGATCAAGCCGCCGGGCGAGTCCGACGGCGCCGGCGGCCCGGTGCTGCCGCCGGACACCGCCCGGCTGGTCGACCCGATGTGCGACCCCACCGCCATGAACCGGTACTTCCGGAGCGCGCCCACCAACGCCCTGCCGAACGCGCCCGCCGCCGGCGACTGGCACCACGACCAGTTCATGATGCTGGTGGGCAACGCCTTCCCGGCCCTGTGACCCCTCAGGCGCCCGCGCCGCCGGCCCAGGTCACCAGGGGGAAGGGGCCGGTGGCGCCACGACCGGGGGACGGTCGTCGCAGGTGATGGTGTTGGGCAGCTCCCAGGGGGCCAGCCAGGGGCCGGTGGTGCCGCCGCCGTCGTTGCCGCCGAGGTCGGTCAGCGAGAACTCCGAGCCGGTGGCGGGGAACCCGAACGAGCCGCAGTTGTTGACGCCGACCGCGCCGACGTTGCGCGCGTCCACGTTCTCGAACGACGCCGAGCCCTTCACGCGGGCGCTGATCACCGAGGTGCCGGTGCCGTCCACCCTGATGTCCTTGAAGCGCACGTTGTCGATGGAGTACAGGTCCTTCACCGACCACTCGCTCACCAGCATGATCGCGTTGTAGGTGTTGTCGAGGAAGTGGTCCCCGGTCACCTGGATGTCGGCGTCGATGCTCCTCTCCAGGGCGTAGAACCAGATGGCGCCCAGGCCGATGTTCCAGTTGAGCTCGTAGGTGCCGGCCCTGACCGTGGTGTTGTCGGTGACCTTCAGGTGCCCGGCGAACGGCTCGGCGCCGAACCGCGACCCCACCTGGATCGCGCTGCCCTCCCTGATCGGGTCGGCGACCAGGTTGCCGGAGATCGTGGTGTCGGTCCCGCCGTAGACGGCGATGCCGTTGGCCAGCACCGGGGTCTGCACGGTGTTGTGGTCGAAGGTGTTGCGGGCGTTCGCGGTCTTCTCCGACCACATGGCCAGGGCGTCGTCCCCGGAGTTGCGGACGAAGTTGTGCGCGGCGAGCGAGTCGGTGACGCCGGTGTGGAAGTTCAGCCCGTCGGCGATCTGGTCGACGATGACGTTGCCCGTGATCCGCAGGTTCTTCATCGGCCCGTCGAACCACATGCCGACCTTGGTGTGCCGGACGTGCAGGCCCTCGACGGTGGAGTCGCTCAGCGCGCCGCCGACGCCGTTCACCTGGTCGGTGTCGACGCGCTCGCGCACGTCACCCTCGATGGCGAAGCCGGACAGGTGGACGTTCCTGCTGCCGCCGGCCGAGGCGTCCTTGCCGTAGAACCCGACGCCGGTGTGCACCGACCCGTCCGGGGCCGGCGCGCTCAGGGCGACCTCGTGGCCCTTGATGATCGTGTACCAGCTCCCGGCGCCCTCGATCGTCACCTCGTCGACGATGATGTGGCGGTTCACCTGGTAGGTGCCCGGCGGGATGTAGACCTTGAGGTGGTTGCGCCTGGCGAAGGCGATCGCCTTGTCGAACGCGCCCGCGGAGTCGCGGCGGCCGAGCGGGTCGGCGCCGAAGGCCAGCACGTTCGCCGCGACGAGCCGGACGTGCGGCGCTCCCACCAGCTCGGAGTCCAGCAGGTCGATCACCGTCCACGCGGCGGCGCCGCCGGCGGGGGCGGTGAGCCGCACCTTGTCGCCCGCCTTGTAGGTCCTGCCCAGCAGGAGCCGCTGCTCGTCGTAGAAGTGGCTCGGGCGGAACGGCTTGGCGATGGCGGGCGCGGGCGTGGTGGCGGCGGGCACGCAGCCGCACTCGGTGATCCACCAGTCGGGGTGCAGCAGGTCGGCGCCGGGGTCGTTGCTGAAGGGGTACTGGTTGTAGAGCCAGGAGTACTGCGAGGTGAGCGTCAGGGTCTTCTTGGCCCCGCCGTTCACCGTGACGTCCAGCGGCGCGGTGATGCCGCCGCCCGCCGGCGCGTCGGGAATGCTGTAGCGCACGGTGATGGCGTTGGCGGCGCCCGGCAGCGTGAACTCGACGTACCGTCCGGGGGTCAGCCTGACCGCCTTGCGGCCGGACGCCTCGGCGGGCAGCGTGTAGGCGGTGCGGTCGGCGCCGATGAGCGTGCCGTTCGTCGCGGCGTTCTCGGCCTCCTGCTCGGCGAACCGGACATCGGCGCCGCGGCCCGCGACGAGCGCGGGGTCGAGCGCGGCACGGGTCACGGCGGGGGCCGGGACGGCCGTGGCGCGCGTGTCGGCGAGGGCTGAGCCGCCGCCGAGCGCGACGCTGAGGGCGACCCCGGCCGCGGTCGCCGCCGCGACCATCCTCTCGGCCCTTCGCGGTGGCCCGCCGGACGACCTCGTCACGGATCCGGTGATGCTGCGCACCATCGCATGCTCGTTTCTCTCGGGGGGTGAGCGCCCTCCAGAACGCTCCAACGAGCGCCCCTGAGGGTGAGGTGACAGTAGGTCCCCAACCCCTTACGCCACAAGGCCCTGTGAATTACTTTCGTAATCCTGCCGTCTCACTGCAGAAATCTACGGATTTCTTGCGAGCGTTGCCGCAAGCCGAGGCCCCGCCGCGGAGCCTCCCCAGCCCGCCGGCGCGCCCGGAGCCGCTGATCACCGCGGCCTGACCCCGCCTCCGACCCTGTGCTTCAATTCACGGGGCCGGACGAGTTGAGAAGTCGCCAAGCCGGACGGACGCACGAGGAGATCAGGTGAAGGTGCTCGCGGACATCGTGGTGGCGGCGGTGGCGCTGCTGCACGTCTACATCCTCGTGCTGGAGATGTTCCTCTGGACGACTCCCCGCGCGCTGAAGGCGTTCGGCATGGACCGCGAGTTCGCCGAGCGCAGCAGGGCGCTGGCCGCCAACCAGGGCCTCTACAACGGCTTCCTCGCCGCGGGGCTGATCTGGGGCCTGGTCGCCGCCGACCCTGCCGGCTTCCAGGCCAAGGTGTTCTTCCTGGTCTGCGTCGCCGTGGCCGGAGCCTACGGCGCGGCCACCGCGAGCCGCAGGATCCTGTTCGTGCAGACCGTTCCCGCGCTGGCCGGCCTGGTCCTGGTGCTGCTCGCCCACTGAGCCGCCCGGTGCGGGCCGCCGAGCCTCAGCCGAACCTCCGGAACGTAGGCCGCCGGCCGCGCACGGCGGGGCGTCGGGGAAAGGTGCGCAGGTTCTCCTGCTCCGGGCCGGTCCCCGGCTCTCGTACGATGACTTCGTGCGCGCCCTCCTTCGCTCGGTGTGGGACGAACCCCGCGCCCCGGATCCGCCGCGACGGGTGTGGCGTGACTGGGCGCTGGTGGGCGTGCTCGTGCCGCTCGCGGTGCTCGAAGGAGTCGTGCGGCCCGACCTGCCGTGGCGGGCCGTCTCGGTGGCCGTCACCCTGGGGCTGGCGCCCACGCTGCTGTGGCGCCGCACCCGGCCACTCCTGATGATCATCATTGTGTTCGGCACCACGAACGTGGCCCCGCTGTTCACCGGCGGCGAGGCCCCGGAGACCTACACCCTGGCCTACCTGCTGTGCGTGGTGTACGCGCTGTTCCGGTGGGGCTCCGGCCGCGAGGCCGTGATCGGGACGCTGGTCATGCTGGCATCGATCGCCATCGCGCTCGCGACCCACCGCATGGCGTCGGGCGACGCGGTGGGCGCGCTCGCCGTCATGTGCGCGGCCACCGCCCTGGGCGGCACGTTCCGCTACCGGACCACGGCGAGGATGCGCGAGCTGGACCAGGTCAAACTCCTCGAACGCGAGCAACTGGCCCGCGACCTGCACGACACCGTCGCCCATCACGTCTCGGCGATGGCCATCCGCGCGCAGGCGGGCCTGGCCACGTCGGCCTCCCGCCCGGGCGCCGCGACCGAGGCGCTGCAGGTGATCGAGGCCGAGGCGGCGCGCGCCCTCGACGAGATGCGCGCCATGGTGCGCGTCCTGCGCCGTGACCGGCCCGCCGACCTGGCCCCCGGGCGGCGCGTCACCGATCTCCATGAGCTCGCGGACCCGGGCGGCAACGGCCCGTCCGTCGACGTCGAGATGGCGGGCGACCTCGACGACGTCCCCCCGTCGGTGGGAGCCGCGATCTACCGTCTCGCCCAGGAGTCGGTCACCAACGCCCTGCGGCACGCGCGTAACGCCACCCACGTGCAGGTCCGCGTCACCGCCGACGACACGACGGTCCGCCTGCGCGTGCACGATGACGGGGACACCAGCCTGATACGCCCCTCCGGCTCGCCCGGGTACGGGCTCATCGGCATGATCGAGCGCGCCGACCTGCTCGGCGGCGCCTGCGTGGCCGGCCCCGATCCCGAGGGCGGCTGGACGGTGGAGGCCACACTGCCGCGCAAGGGGTCGGCGGCGTGACCGTCCGGGTGCTCGTCGCCGACGACCAGGAGATCGTCCGCACCGGGCTCGCGATGATTTTGGACGCCCAGCCGGGCATCGAGGTCGCCGGCCAGGCCGCCGACGGGCGGCGGGCCGTCGAGCTCGCGCGGCGTCTGCGCCCCGACGTGTGCCTGTTCGACATCCGCATGCCCGGCCTCGACGGCATCGAGGCCACGCGCCTGCTCGCCGGCCCTGGCGTCCAGGACCCCCTCGCCGTCGTCGTCATCACCACGTTCGACCTCGACGAGTACGTCTACGCCGCTCTGCGGGCCGGCGCCCGGGGCTTCCTGCTGAAGAACGCCGGGGCGGAGCTGCTCGCGCAGGCCGTCCACGCCGCGGCCGCCGGGGACGCGCTCATCGCGCCGAGCATCACCGCGCGGCTGCTGGAGACCTTCGCCCGCACCGGGCCGGCCTCACCGCCGGTGCGGCCCATCGAGACGCTCACCGACCGGGAGGAGCAGATCCTGGTCACCGTGGCGAGCGGACTGACCAACACCGAGATCGCCGACCAGCTCCACATCTCGCTCAGCACCGTCAAGTCCCACATCGCCAGCCTGATGGCCAAGCTCGGCGCCCGGAACCGCGTCGAGATCGCCATGTGGGCCTATGAGACCAACCGCGTGCCCTTCACCGGCCGGCGGGACGATCCGCGAGGACGGCGCTAGACCGCCGCCGGAGCCCGGCCGGCCTTCCGCGGATCACCCATTCGGCCACGGCGAGGTTGAGCACCCAGGCGGCGCCCAGCAGCAGCGCCCGCGGAAGCTCCGCCGGCATGCCGGCGACCAGGATGTAGGGCAGCTGGGTCACGGCCTGCGTTCCCGCGCCCATGCCGATCGCGTAGCCGCGGATCATCCAGGCGCGGTGCCCGGGGAAGTCGCGCCGCCGGATCGCGGCGAACCCCACGACGATGGAGCCGAGCATGGCCGTCCCGAACACGACGCGGAAGACGGCCAGCAGATCGCCGTCCCCCTCGGGCCGCGGGTAGAACAGGGTCATCCACAGGCCGGAGGCCGCCGCGACCAGCCCGCAGACGACCAGCAGCCGCCCGGCGGCGCGATGCCACCGCGGCCGCCGCCGCCGGAATCCGGGGGCGAACTGGAAGGCGCCGAGGACGCTGTACAGGGTGACGCCGACGATGTGCAGCATGACCGGCACGGGCGCCGCGAAGAAGCGCGCGTTCTGCGGTGTGACCGCCGCGCCGCCGGTCAGCTCGGTCATGCGGACGGCGCCGGCGATCACCGGAACCGCGCTGAGCAGGAGCAGCGAGACGGGGAGGAGCCACCGCGCCCTCGGGCGGGAGGCGGTGGCATTGGCGGTGGCGCTGGCGGAGGCGGAGGTCGCCGGGCCGCTCCGGCCGGCCACCGGCCTGCGGCTCGGCGGCGACTGCGGGAACGGGGGGCGCACCGTCGGACTGTCGTGGGTCATGAGCCGATGGTGCAGGTGGGAGTGATGGCGGCTCATCGGCGGACCGGTCCGACTCCTCCCGGCCGTTCGTCCATCGAACGGGCGTACTTTCGGCTGATGAGCCCGCTGATCGCGCTTCTTACATTGATCCTGCCCCTTCGTGGATGAGGAGAATGTGATGAAGGCCTTCGTCCTGCGCTCGTACGGCTCCCCCGGCGACCTGCGCCTCACCGATGTGGACAGGCCCGTGCCCGGCGACGGCGAAGTGCTGGTCCGGGTGCGCGCCACCTCGGTCCAGCCCTACGACTGGCACCACATGAGAGGCCAGCCGTACGTCGCGCGCCTGATGGGCGGCACCCTCGGACCGCGCGGGCCGAAGATCGACATCCTGGGCGCCGACATCGCGGGGCAGGTCGAAGCGGTCGGCGCGAACGTGACGAAGTTCCGTCCCGGCGACGAGGTGTACGGGATGCCCAAGCGGGGCGGCTTCGCCGAGTACGTGTGCGTCCGGGAGGACGAGCTGGCGCCCAGGCCGCACGGTCTGTCCTTCGAGCAGGCGGCGGCGGTGCCGATGGCCGCCTGCACCGCCCTGCTCGGCCTGCGCGACGCCGGACGGATCGAGTCCGGGCACAAGGTGCTCGTCAACGGCGCCTCCGGGGGCGTCGGCACCTTCGCGGTGCAGCTCGCCCGGGCGTTCGGCGCGAAGGTCACCGGCGTCTGCGGCCCGCGCAACGCCGATCTGGTCCGCTCGATCGGCGCGCAGGAGGTGATCGACTACACCCGGCAGGACTTCACCCGGAGCGGGCAGCGTTACAACCTGCTGCTCGACAACGCGGGAGGCCGCTCGGCGACGGCCTGCCGCCGGGTGCTGACGCCCGGGGGGACCCACGTCGTCGTCGGCGGGCCGGCGGGCCGGTGGCTGCAACCGGCCGGCCACGCGTTCGCGACGCTGGCCCTCGGCCCGTTCGTCCCCCAGCGCGTCGTCCTGGCCGACGTCGTCGGATGCCCGGACATCCGCAGCAGGCTTCTGACCCTGACCGAGCTCATCGAGGCCGGAAGCCTCACCCCGGTCATCGACCGCCGCTACCCGTTCGAGCAGATCCCCGACGCCATCGCCTACGCCGAGGAAGGCCACGCCACCGGCAAGATCGTCATCACCGTCGGCGGCTGACTCCGCGACGCCGCTGTTCCGCCGCTACCGAGGAGCACGATCGGCGGAGAACCGGGAGCTCGTCACGGCCGGCGAGCGGCGGCAGGCCGTCCGGGAACGGGCGGTCATGACCGTTCCCCTCTGGCATGCTGGAGCGACGGCGACCAGAAGGAGATCAGCGATGGCCCATCCCCTCGGCACGCGGCCCGCGGTCCGGCGCACGCCTCTCGACGCGGACGAAAGAGCTCGCGGCGAGGCGAACTTCGCCCCCTACGTCGCCGAACAACTCCTCGCGCACGGACGGTTCCGGGTGAGCGCCGACACCGAGGAGATGGTGGAGCTGTTCCAGGCGGTCGCCCGCAGAGTGGGCGAGATGCTTAAGCGCCCCGTGGTCAGCTACGCCAACGGCAGGTACCTCGTGATCGCCTTCGCCCAGCAGTCCTCCCACCTGACCGGCGAAGACACCCCTCCGACCCTGGAGTGACCGCCGAGCCTCGCAGGACGCCGGCGTGACCGCCCGGCCTCCCGGGAGACGGGGCGACCCTCGAACGTCACAGGAGACGAGGTGGCCGGGGAGCGTCACCGGCCACCTTTCTCCTCCGCGCAAGGCAGGTGAGCCGGGCGACTCGCGCCCGGCGGTCACCATGGTGCGGGATACGGCTGGTGCGGCGTGCGGGGGATAGGACAGATTGGTCCCATGGAACGCCAGATGATCAGCCGTCTCGCCCATCGGGACCATCCCATCGCCGCGCCGGTCTCGGGCGCCCACGTGACCCGGCTGCTGCGCCGGGCCCGGCTGCCCGAGGGGGCGCGGATCCTCGACCTCGGCTGCGGGGAGGCGGCCTGGACGCTGCGGGCGCTGGCGCTCTACGAGGACGCGACCGCCGACGGCGTCGACATCTCCGCCGACGCGATCAAGGCGGCCGAGGGGCACGCGGAGATGCAGGGCGTCTGGGAGCGCATCCGGCTCCACGAGCGGCCGGCCGCCGACTTCCCCGTGGCCGAGCGGTACGACCTGGTGATCTGCGTGGGAGCGACGCACGCGTTCGGCGGGCTCAAGCCCACCGTCGGCCACGTGCGGCGCTACCTGAGGCCGAACGGCCTGGCGCTGGTCGGCGAGGCGTTCTGGGAGCGGGAGCCGACGCCCGAGGCGCTCACCCGGCTGGGCGCCGAGCCGTCGGAGTGGCTGGACCTGCCAGGTACCGTCGCCGCCGCCGAGGCCGCCGGTTTCGACACCGTCTACGGCTACACCAGTGATCTGTCCGAATGGGATGACTACGAGTGGTCCTGGACGGGGACCCTGCTGCGCTGGGCCAACGAGAACCCCGGCCCGGACGCCGAAGCGGTTCGCGCGACCGCTCTGGAGCACCGCGACATGTGGCTGCACGGCTACCGCGGAATCCTCGGCTTCGTCACCCTTCTCCTCCAGCGAACAGGCTGACCATCCGCTGGGCGGCCTCCGGCCGGCGACCGCTCACGCCGGCGCGCCGAACGGCTTCGCGACCCGCCCCAGGCCGGCCGCGACCCGGACCAGGCCGGCACCGCGAGGAGGGGCGACGTGGTACGCCCGGGCCGCGTCCCTGCGGGGACACGGCCCGCGGCCTGGCGGGTCGGCCTCGCCGCCGGATCAGGGCCTGAGAGACGGCCGACGCCGCTGCCGTGTCGACGTCACCACCGATCCGCCGGAAGGTACCGGGAGGACTCAGCGTTGGTAGAGGTTCCAGTTGGTGGGCGTCTGCTCGCAGTAGTACCAGTCGCCGGAGTGCCCTTCCTCCTGGGCCTTCTTCTGCTCGAAGTAGTTCTCCACCGCGTGGCAGAAGATCCCGCCGGCCTCGGAGTTGGCGAAGGTGCTGATCAGCGTGGCCGCGTGCGCCGGGGCGGAGAGCAGGCCGGCGCCTGCGGCGGCTGCGGCCACGACGACGGTGACGCGTGTTCTGAGGTTCACAACTCGACTCCCATCGATCGGGTGTTGGACGCGGTCCGGGGCCCACGGCGAGTTGATCTCGTACCGCCGACTGTAGGGCCCGCCATAGAGGGCTCCCTGGATCTTGTGAACCACGGTTCAGCAGGGCCACCGACAGGCCGCGATCCTGCGCTATGCGCGGCGGAAGGCTCCTGCGGTGGTTCGGGGAATCCCCAGGTGAGCGACGGCGATGGCTCCTGACCGCGTCCCTGAGCCGTCGGCCGGCGGGGTGGCCGGGGACGGTGCGCGGCGGGCATGCCTGTGAAACTTGCAGAAATGGCGGGGGCCGGCCGCGCATACCCGAGCCGAGGTGTTCCACGGGTTCATCACCGCGTCCGCCAGGGGCGGGCATCGGACGGTGGACGTTCCGGGCATCTTGATCGCGACGAAGCCCCCCATCGCGACGCGACGGTAATGCAAACTTCAAGCATGGGCGACGAGCGGTCAGCGGCCAGGGAGCTCGGCATGTTCCTGCGCTCGCGGCGCGAGAGGACGACCCCGCAGGACCTCGGGCTGGAGCCCGGTCCGAGACGGAAGGTCGAAGGACTCCGCCGGGAAGAGGTCGCGGCTCTGGCCGGGCTGAGCACCGACTACTACCAGCGCCTGGAACAGGGCAGGAGCGCGCGCCCCTCCGACGCGGTGCTGAACGCGATCGCCGACGCGCTCGATCTGGACGAGGTGGACCGACGTCACCTGATGAGGCTGGCGCAGCTCGCGCGCAGGCCCCGGCCGCCGGCCCGTCGTGCGGCGGACCGGGTGCCGAGGAACACCAGGCTGCTGCTGGCGGCGATAGACCTGCCGGCGTTCGTCGCCACCCGGCACCTGGACATGCTCGCATGGAACGACCTGGCCGCGGCGCTGCTGGGCGACCCCCGCGCGTTCCCACCGGACCGGCGCAACGTGCTCCTCTCCCTGTTCCATGAGCATCTCCAGCTCGGGTGCCCGGAATGGGAGGCCATGGCGTTGGACTACATCGGCATACTGCGCGCCGCCGTCTCCGCCGACCCCGATCACCCGCGGGCGGTCGAGGTCGTGACCGAACTGAGCGTCAGCAGCCCCGAGTTCCGCCGGCTGTGGGAACGACACGACGTCAGGGAGGCCGTCCACGGCGCCAAGACCTTCCCGAACCCACGCGTCGGGGACATCGCCGTCGAATGGGACGCCTACCCGCTGCAACCCCCGCCCGGACCGCTGCTGATCGTCTTCACCCCCGAAGCCGGGCATGAGGAGCGATTACGCCTCCTGAAAGTGATCACAGCGGCCGGCGAGGACCGTGACCCGTACGCCGCACTCTCCGAGGAACCCGCGGAACCGGCCCGGTAACGCCTCGTCCGCGGCGGGAGCCATGCCGTGCCGGTTCAGCGGACCTGCTTCCCGTCCCCTTCCGAGCCGGGCCGCAGACCGGCCATGAGGAGGTCGAGCAGGCGGGCGGCCTGGTCGTGCCGCTCCGGCTCGCCGGCGATGAGGGAGATCCCGCCGAGTGCCATCATCACGTCCAGCGCGGCGACGTCCGGCCGGAGGCGTCCGGCGGCGGCACCGGCCGCGAGCAGGTTCGCGAGCGCGCCGGTGATCAGGCCGCGGGTCTCCAGCCGCTGGTCCTCGTCGGTGCCGAGCGCGGCCTTGAGCGCGTCCGCCATGCCGCGCTTCTCGGCGAGGAAGCCGAGGAAGGCCTCCATCCAGGCACGCAACGCCGTGACAGGCGGGTGCCGTGCGAGCAGGTCGGGCACGGTGTCGCAGATGCGGTCCACCTCACCGCGGTAGACGGCCCAGACCAGGTCCTCGCGGGTGGCGAAGCGCCGGTAGAGCGTGCCGATGCCCACGCCCGCGTCCTTCGCGATCTCCCTGAGCGAGGCGTCCGCGCCGTCGCGGGCGAACGCCCGGGTGGCGGCCGCCAGCACCCGGTCCTGGTTGACCTGCGCGTCGGCGCGCATGCGCCTGGCCGCCTTCTCCGTCACCGACCCCTCCCACGCTTGCAAGCGGAGCATGCTCCGCATATGGTGAGGGCGCTATGCGGACGGTGCTCCGCTTAAGATCCTACCGAAGGACGGACCATGACGGCACCACTGAAGGGCACGGTCGCCCTCGTCACCGGCGCGAGCAGCGGAATCGGCGCCGCGACGGCTCGCACCCTGGCCGCCGGCGGCGCCTCGGTCGCCGTGCTGGCGCGACGCGGCGACCGGCTCCGCGCGCTCGCGGACGAACTGCGGGCCGACGGCACGACGACGCTCGTCCTGGAGTCGGACATCACCGACCGGCGGCAGGCGGAGGCGGCGGTCGAGCGCGTCGTCGCCGAACTCGGCCGGCTCGACACGGTGGTCAACAACGCGGGTGTCATGCTCACCGGCCCCGTCGCGGAGGCGCCCGCGCAGGAGTGGGACCGGATGCTCGCGGTCAACGTCGAGGGCCTGCTGCACGTGACGCGCACCGCGCTCCCCCATCTGATCGACGCCGCGCAGGACTCCCCTCGCCAGGTCGCCGACCTGGTCACGATCAGCTCCACGGCGGGCCGGGTCGCCCGTGCCGGAACCGCGGTCTACAGCCTGACCAAGTTCGGCGTGACCGCGTTCTCCGAATCGCTGCGGCAGGAGTTGCAGCCGAAGCGGGTGCGCGTCGGCGTGGTGGAGCCCGGCACCGTCGACACCGAACTGGCCACCCACCTGCGCGACGGCGTACGCGAAGCGGTCGCCCGGCAGCTCGGGGACATGGAGAAGCTGAGCCCGCAGGACATCGCCGACGCCGTGTCCTACATGGTCACCCGCGACAGGCGCGTCGCCGTCAACGAGATGCTCGTCCGCGCGGCGGACCAGACCTGGTGAGACCCCCGTCCACGCCGCTCACCGCCGGCCGTCGGCCTGGTGGGCGCGCGCCCTTCGCTCGGCCCGTGCCGCCGCCCCCTACCCGTCATGAACGTGCGGGCGAGCGGGCTCAGACCTGGATCTGCCCGCCGTCGGCCGCGTACTCGGCGCCGGTGACGAACGAGCTCTCCGGTCCGGCGAGGAAGGCGGCCAGCGCGGCGATCTCCTCGGGGCGGCCCAGCCGCTTGAGCGGCGTCTGCGCCGCGAGCCCTCCGTGGAACTCCTCCGCGCTGACTCCTGCCTCCTTCGCCAGCCCAACGAGGGCGGGAGTGACGACGGGGCCGGGCGTGATGACGTTGACCCGTACGCCCCGGGGCGCCAGTTCGGCGGCGAAGGTGCGGCCCAGGCTGCGGATGGCGGCCTTCGACGCCGCGTACAGGCCCATGCCCTCGACGCCCTGATGGATGGTGGTCGAGCCGAGCAGGATCACCGACGCGGTCTCCGCCAGCAACGGCAGCGACTTCTGCACGGTCAGCAGGGTGCCCTTGGTGTTCACGCCGAAGACGTGGTCGAAGTCCTCCTCGGTGACCTCCGTCAGGCCTACCAGGGAGCCGAGGCCGGCGTTGGCGACCACCACGTCCAGCCGCCGGCGGTCACCGCGGACGACGTCCATGACGCGGTCGAGGTCGGCGGCCTGGGAGACGTCACACGGCACGGCGACGGCGCCGGGGCCCATCTCCGCCGCCGCGTCCCGCAGTTCTTCCTTACGCCGGCCGGTCAGGTAGACGCGGGCGCCGTCGTCGGCGAACCGCCGGGCGATCGCCCTGCCGATGCCGCTGGAGGCTCCGGTGACCAGAGCCGTCTTTCCGTCCATGGGAAGCATGTCATGTCCTTTCGAAGGCGTGATGGTGGTGATTCGCACCGCACGGGCCGCGGTCGAGGCGCCGTCCGACGCGACCGGCGTCGATCAGGCCTGATCGACCTGCGAGGTCGCCCGGGCGCCGAGTTCTTGACGGAACCGTCCACAACGTAACCCGTTCTGGACGATACCGTCAAGAACCGATAGACTGCGGAGCATGGCGAGACCTCGGAGCTTCGACGAGAACCAGGTGCTGCGCATCGCCAGAGACCGGTTCTGGTCGGCCGGGTACGCGGCGACCAGCGTGGAGGACATCCTCACCGCCACCGGCCTCGGCAAGGGAAGCTTCTACGGCGCCTTCGGCGACAAGCGCAAACTGTTCCAGCGCGTCTTCGACGACTACTGCACCGGACTGATCGAGGTCCTGCGGCGCGAACTCGACGGCCCGGACGAGGGCGCCTTCGCGCGACTTCGGGCCCAGATCATGGCCATCGCCGACGAAACCGCCGCCGACACCTGCCTGCGCGGCTGTCTGCTGGCCAAGGGCACCGCGGAGCTGTCCGAACACGATCCGCAGATCACGGCGATCGCCCGCCGCACCTTCGACGCCATCGAAGAGATGCTCACCGCCTGCGTCGCGGCGGCGCAGCGGGCCGGCGAGATCAGCCCGGACGCCGACCCGGCCCGGCTCGCAGCCCTCCTGCTCGCCGTCCTGCGCGGCATCGAAGCCCTCGGCAAGGCCGGCGGCTCCCCCGCCTCCCTCCCGCGGATCGCCGAAACCGCCCTGTCCCTGCTCCCCACCCACAAGACGATGGCCCCTGCCAACTGAGTCGACGCGTCGAAGCCATCCCACGGCGCACCGGAGGCGCCGAGGCGGAGCCCCAGCCCTCGGAGCACCACTGCCGCAGCCCGGGCGGTCCGCTCACGGCGGCGTCAGTACGTGACGACGGCGCGGAACCTCAACCGGCCCTTGAGGAGGCGTTCGTAGGCCTCCCCCACCCTCTCCTTCGGGAAGAGCTCGATCATCGGTGTGACCTGACCGCGGGCGACCATCCGCAGCGCCTCGGCGAGGTACTCCGGCCCGTTGTGCGCCGAGCCGACGATCTCGAAAGCGTGGCTCGTGACGGCGAGAGCCGGAAGGGGAAAGGTGGCCTCGGCCGAGATCCCCATGAGCACGAGCTTGCCCCACGGACGCAACCCCTTGAGCGCGTCGACCGCGGGACCGTGCGTCGGAGCGGTGTGCAGGAGTACATCGGCGCCTCCCGCGGCTTTCAAACCCGCACCGTCGGACACGACGTCGTCGGCGCCGAGCCGCCGGGCCAGTTCGTGCTTGTCGGGAGAGCGGGTCATCGCGATGACGTGGTACCCGGCGGCCTTCGCGAACTGGATCCCGAGATGCCCGACCCCTCCGATGCCCAGCACGGCGACTCGCGCGCCCGGCTTGGCATCGGCACGGCGGAGCGCGGCCCACACCGTGTAGCCGGCGCACACCGTCGGCGCCGCCGACTCGTACGAGAGCCCATCGGGCAGCAGCACGGTCCCTTCGGCGTCGACGGCGATGTACTCCGCCTGCCCACCGTCCACGTTCACCCCGGTCAGCACCGGAGCGACACAGTTGTTCGCCGTGACGAAGCTGTCGGGATGGCGCTCCCGGCAGAACGCGCACCTGCCGCACGGCCTCTGGGTGATCGGCAGGCCGACGCGATCACCCACGACCCGCGACGTCACACCTTCACCGACGGCGACCACCTCGCCGACGCCCTCGTGCCCGAGCACCATCGGGAAGGGCCGGAGCGACAGGACACCCTGCGCGAGCAGAGCGTCGGTGTAGCACACCCCGCACGCGTGGATCTTCACGAGCACCTGATGCGACCTGGCCTCCGGCATCGGAACGTCCTGCAGCACCCACGGAGCGTTCACCTCGCCGACGACTGCGGCCTTCATGGTCGGCATGGTCGGCATGGTCGGCATGTCCGGCCCCTTCCTATGGCTCGTGCGTGACCCGGCGCCCAGTCGACCAGCCGGCGGCCTGCTCAGGAAGGCTTCGCGGAACGGTCGGTCCCGGCAACAGGGGGTCGGGGAGACCCCCCTTCGGCTACTGGATAATGACGAGGTGCCTACGAACGAACCGTTGCGCGAGTTCCTCCGCGCCCGGCGAGCACGGGTGACCCCGCAGGAGGCGGGGATCTCCGAAGGCGTCACCGCACGGCGCGTCGAAGGACTCCGGCGGGAGGAGGTCGCCCACCTCGTCGGCGTGAGCGTCGACTACTACATCCGCTTCGAGCAGGGCCGCGTCTCGCCGTCGGACCACATCCTCGCGGGCGTCGGCCGCACACTTCGCCTCAGTGACGACGAGTACGCACACATGGTGAACCTCGTCCGGGGTCCGGACGACCGGACAGGCCTGATCGAATCGCCGGAGCCGCGTCCCGCGATGCGATGGGTGCTCGACTCGATCCGCACGCCGGCGTTCATCCTGGGACGCTGCCTGGCGATCGTCGGCACCAACGAAGGCGCGCGCAGGCTCATGGTCGACTTCGACGCGCGCCCCCCGGACGAACGCAACCACGCGCGCTGGGTGTTCCTCGACCCGCTCGCCCGTGAAAGGTACGTCGAGTGGGAGGAGGTCGCCCGGGACAACGTCGCGTCACTGCGCCGGCAGGTCGGCCTGTTCCCGCACGATCCCCGGCTTGCGGCGCTGATCGAGGAACTGTCGGCGGCCTCGCCGGAGTTCGCCACATGGTGGTCGGCACACGACGTGGTGCAGCATCGGTGCGGGCACAAACGGTACCGTCACCCGCTGGTCGGTGAACTGACGGTCGCGTACGAGGCCTTCCCCGTCTCCGGTACCGACGATCAGATCCTCTACATCTACACCACCGAGCCGGGGTCGGCCTCCGAAAAGGCTCTGGAACGTCTGCTCCGATGGACGCCACCGGCCGATCGACATCGCGGATAAAGGCGAGCCACCGGCCGAAGTGGCCGTCGAGGCCGGATTCCACGACCAGGCGCACCCGGCCCGCCATTTCAGGCGCCACGTCTCGGTGCCGCCCGCCGGGTACGCCGTGCAGGGTCTCGCACTGACGAATATCGCCACATCGCAGCGGGGCTTGTCATAGAAATTTCTCGCTCGCGGTGACACGCACTTCCCCTGTGCTCACCGGAGCGGGCACGTCATCCGCCGGAAAACCGCCGTGAATGTTTCGCAGTCGCCTTTCGGCGACCGGCTGTGGGCATGGCCGATTTCGCACCCCACAAAGATCTGGTCGCCCCTTCATTGACACTCCCGCGACAGCCGCCACAATGACAATGTCGTCGCGAGTGGCGCCCTCTCGACGCGGACCATTCACCTTGCTTTCCTGGTTCCGACTCGAGACGTGGGAGTTCATTCATGCGCTCAGCACTGTCGCGCGCGTTGATGGCGGCGGTCATCGCCGTCGCAGCGGTTCTCGTGCCCGCCGGGCCCGCGTCCGCGGGGGTCTGGCAGCTCACCGACGGGTTCGAGCCGTCGACGAATCCAGCGTCTCGATGGACGTTCACCGTGAACGGCGGATGCGGCGGCCCGTCGTTCGGCGGCGCGTCGAGCACGCCGCGCACGGGGAGCGGCTGGGCCAGCATGTCGGCCTACACGGGGGGCGACTGGTGCGCGCTCGGGCGGACCATCCACCTCACCCCGGTGAGCCTCCACCCGGGCGCACGCTGCACCGCCGGCGTCTGGACGGAACTGTGGGGAGAATGGGCCCAGTTCAACCTCGAGGTGATCGATCCTGACACGTGGACGTACATCGCACTGAAGTCGATCACCCAGGACTGGATCCACGGCTGGGAACAGCAGACGGTGAGCTGGACGGCCCAGCGCTCCGACGTCGTCCTGCGATTCGCCGTGGTGCAGCGGCAGCCGTACTGGCACGCCGCCCAGGTCGATCTCGACGACGTCGTGGTGCAGTGCGCCTACTGATCGACGAAGCGCCCGGCCCTGGTGAGCCCGGGTCGGGTCGTGACCCGGGCAGCACGCGCATGACCAGCGGCGCCGTCACGAGGGAGAAGTCTTGCGATCAGGTCACGAAGACGGCCGAATGGCCTCCGGTTCACTAGCCTCACCGGCATGCCCTTAGCCTCGATTCCGAGCCCTTCCGAGGGGGTCTGGTATCTCGGATTCATCCCGATCCGGGCCTACGCATTGTCCTTCGTCGTCGCGATCCTCTTCGGCATCTGGCTCAGCGAGCGCCGCTGGCGCGCCCGCGGCGGCGAGAAGGGCACGATCAGTGACCTCGCGCTCCCCGCGGTGATCTTCGGACTGATCGGCGCTCGCCTCTACCACGTCATCACCGACTGGCAGACCTACTTCGGCCCGCGCGCGATCAAGGAGCCCTACCGGGCGCTGTTCATCTGGGAGGGCGGGCTCAGCATCTGGGGCGCGGTCGCCCTGGGAGGCGTGGGCATGTGGCTGGCCTGCCGCCGCCGGGGGCTGTCTCTGGGCGCCGTGGCCGACACGGTCGCTCCCACCATCGCGTTCGGGCAGGCGATCGCCCGCTGGGGCAACTGGTTCAACCAGGAGCTGTACGGCGGTCCGACCACGTTGCCGTGGGGCCTGGAGATCGACCAGGCGCACGGCGGCGAGCCAGGCGTGCTCTACCATCCGACGTTCCTGTACGAGTCGCTGTGGGACGCGGCGCTCGGTTTCGCACTGATCATGGCCGGCAGGCGGTTCACGCTGCGCCACGGCCGCCTGTTCGCCCTCTACGTCGCCGGGTACACCTTCGGGCGGTTCTGGATCGAAGGGCTGCGCATCGACCCGGTGGGCGGAGTGGACCACGCGGTCACGTTCCTGGGGCTGCGGATCAACCAGTGGACCTCGATCGTGCTGTTCGTCGGCGCACTCGTCCATCTCTGGGTGACGCGTGACAAGGACACCGAAGAGATCGTGATACCGGCCGCGCGACACACGGCCTCGCCCGAGGAGAACGGCGGGCACACCTCCGATCCCGTCGAGAGCACCTGACCCGACCGGCATGCCGTAAGCCTCCCGAATGCCGTCGCGGCGAGATACGGGAACGGTGCGACGCACTTGGCCGGAGCGCCGGGAGCCGCGGCCGATTCTCCCGTGAACGTTCCCCTCATTCAGCGCGCGGAATCGTCGGCCGGCGTCGCTAGTCTCCGCTCGTCCTTGTCGTCATCGACAGATGGGAAGACCGTGGGATTACCCAGTAAGGCTGGGCGTCGTATCGGAGGGCTGGCGAGCGTCGCGATCCTGGCATCCGGCGCTTTCGTCCCCTCCGCGCAAGCCGCATCCCAGCGTCCCTTTTCAGGTACGGCTTCCACCCCACTCGCATCGGCCGGCAATCCCGTACAGAAACTCACTCTCTCATTCGAGCGGACCACTGCGACGAAGTGCCCCGTGACCTTCAATGTCTACGGAACCTTCGAAGGACTCCCTCCGGGCCTGCAGCTCATCCAATACCGCATCGTCGGTACCGAGCAATGGAAAGGCCTCAAATCCCCCGCCAAGCACAACGGCGGCTTCACCGCCCTGCTCGCGACGCTCGACTGGGAATGGGACGCCGAGACACCGACATCAGGTCAGACGTCGGTCCAGATCGAGCTCCGGCAACCCGACGGTCTCACGTCGAACACGCTCTACTACTTCAAGTGCGGCATGCCCGACGCGGACGACACCTTCGGCGAGACCTCCGAGCCCATCGTTCGCACGCCCAGCGGCGGCCCGTTGGCCGAACTGGTCGCCGATGCCGACCTCGACGCCGTCCAGGCCCGGTCGGGCGCTGAGGCCGCCCTGGTCAGCAGGTACGGATTCCACCTGGACCTCGACGCGGGCCCGGTCACCTACGAGGAGGTGTTCGCGACGCTTCCTGCCGGATTCGCGGTGGACGTGTGGGAGGTCACCGGCGCCGCGCTGAAGTCCGTCCTCGCCCACCCGAATGCGGAGGGCTGGGTGCTCACGCCGTCGTCCTCGCTCCGCTACACGTTGGAGGGCGGCGCTGTCACCGAAATGACGTTGAACGGCGTCCCGGTGACCGACGACCAGGTCATCAGAATCGCGGCCAACTACGTCCTGGTGGGCGGCTACGAAGGTTTCCCCCGATGGCCCGGAGTCACCGGCGTCTATCGCGGTGGCCCGGACGACAGAGGGGCCCTGGCCACCTATCTGGTGAAGAACTCACCGGTCGACGCACCGGCCGGCGACCGGGTCACCGTCCGATGAGCATCATGTGAACGAGCTGATCGCCGGGTGGAATCCGTTCCGCCCGGCGATCAGGCCACGCGCCGCACTCAGGCAGGAGTGCGGCCCGAAGTGGGGCGCATCCGTGGACAGCTCGCAGCACAGAGTGCGCCGGGCTCCGCGTGAGAACGGGTTCTGATGCTTCTCTGGCGGGGGCGTGCGGGGTCTAATGGCCGTATGACGGAGGACTTGGATGTCGGGCTGGTGGGGTACGGGGTCGCGGGACGGGTCTTCCATGCTCCCCTGATCGAGAGCACTCCGGGCCTGTCGCTGGCGGGCGTCGTGACCAATGATCCCGCGCGGCGCGCGGCCCTGCGTGCGGGGCGCCCGGGGGTGCCCGTCCTTGACACGCTGGACGACCTGCTGAGGACGGCTCCCGGCGTCGTCGTCATCGCCTCGCCGAACACCACGCATGTTCCCTTCGCGCTGGCCTGCGTCGAGGCGGGTGTTCCCGTCGTCGTGGACAAGCCCTTCGCGCCGTCGGCGGCGCAGGCGCGGCAGGTGCTGGAGGCGGCGGAGAAGGCGTCCGTTCCGGTGACGGTCTTCCAGAATCGGCGATGGGACGGCGACTACCTGACCTTCCGGCGACTGCTCGACGAGGACGCGCTGGGCACGGTGCACCGGTTCGAGTCGCGGTGGGAGTTCACCGCCGCCGTCGATCCGGCCAGGCCGGGCGGCGGCCTGCTGTCGGAGCTCGGCGTGCACATGATCGACCAGGCGGTGCAGGCGTTCGGCCCGGTGGCCCGCGTCTACGCGGAGCTGGCCACGCGACGTCCTGGCGGCCGCGTCGACGACGACGTCTTCGTCGCGGTGACGCATAGGAGCGGAACCACCTCCCACCTGTGGACCAGCGCCGTGGCCCATGACGCCGGGCCGCGCTTCCGGGTGCTGGGGGACAAGGCGTCCTTCACGATCCACGGACTGGACGTGCAGGAGAACGCGCTCGCCGCCGGGGTCGCGCCCGGGACACCGGAGTGGGGGGTCGCCCCCGAGGAGTCCTGGGGACGGTTGAGCGGCCCGGACGGCGTCACGCGCGTCCCCACCGAGCCCGGCGCCTACGAGGTGTTCTACCGGCGCCTCGCGTCGGCGCTGCGCGAGGGCGGCGCGCTGCCGGTGGACCCGTACTCCACCATCGAGACGCTCGACGTGATCGACGCGGCCGCCCGCTCGGCGCGGTCGGGTGAGGTCGTCCCGCTCTCCTGAGCGGACCCGCGCGGGCGAGGAGTCTCCTTCACGAGCGGGCGCCGAACAGGTCGTCCCTCGCCGGCAGAGCGCCGAACAGGTCGTCCTTCACTGGCGGGTGCCGAACAGGTCGTCGTGGGCGTGGTCCAGGGCCATCACGACCGCGCCCGCGAGCACCGGGCTGTCGGCGAGGTCGCTGACCCGGATGCGGACGGGAATGGGGCTGCGCCGGGCGAGGGCCGCGCCGACCCGGTCGGCCAGCTCGGCTCCGCCGGCTCGGCCCACCTCCCCTCCCAGCACGACGCATCCCGGGTCGAGCACCAGGCACAGCGCCAGCACGCCGTCGGCGATGATGTCGGCGAGCTCGCCGAGGAACGGCTCGCCGCCGCGGGTTCCTTGCACCGCCGCGGCCACCGCGGCCGTCGCGGCGTGGACGGCGGTCCCCTCGGGGACGGGGAGCCCGTGGCGGCCGGCCATCGCGCGGATGGGCGCGGCGCCGACCAGCCCGTGGAGGCCGGGCCGTTCAGCGGCCGGGACCGCCGTCCCGCGGTCGGGGACCGCGAGGAAGCCGACCTCTCCGGCGCCGCCTGACTCGCCGCGGCGCAGCCGGCCGTCCAGGATCAGACCGGCGCCGACGCCGTGGCCGAGCCACAGCAGGGCGAAGTCCGCCCGGTCGCGCGCCGCGCCGAGCCGGTGCTCGGCGATGGCCGCGAGGTTCACCTCGTTCTCCACCAGGACCCTAGACGTGAAGTCCGCCTTGAGCGCCGTGACCAGATCGGCGTGCCACTCGGGCGGCCAGCCGGTGGAGCGCAGGGCGCCGGTTCCCGGCTCCACGACGCCAGGGGCGCCGACGGCGATGGTGTTCGGCTCCTGGTCGAAGGTCTCCCGGGAGATGCGGCGCACGGCCTCGGCCACCCGGGCGACGAACGTACCCGGCTCGTCCTTCCCGATCGGCAGCCCGGTGTCGGGCAGGCGGTTCCCGGCGAGGTCGGCGACGCCGATCGAGACCGAGTCGGTCCTGGCGTCCACCCCGACGACATGCGCCCGCCCGGCGCTCAGCTCGTACAACCGGGCGTGCGGGCCCGGCTGAACGGCCGTCGAGGCGCTGCGCACCTCTATCAGGCCGTCCTCCTGCAGCCGCTGGAGCACGTCGGCGATGGTGGCCCGGGACATGCCGGTGATCTTCCTGAGTTGCGCGGCCGTCAGCGGGCCATGGCGGAGCAGGAGATCCAGCACGAGCCGGTTGTTGATGGCCCTCGCGATGCGGGGCGTCGCGCTGGTGATGTCGGGACTCATGTTCACTTTCTCAGTATCCGGTCTATTTATTCGGCTAGTAGCCTGATAGATTCCAGCGTGTCATGAATGAGATCAGCCGTGCTCGTATCGCCATCACGATGATCTTCGCTCTCCATGGTGCCGTCCTGGGGGCCTTCGCCACCTGCATCCCGCAGATCCAGGACCAACTGCGCCTCGATCCGGCGACGCTCGGCGTGGCACTGGTGGCGCCGGCGGTCTCGGCCTGTTTCGCGATGCCGATGGCCGGGCCCGTCATGCGGCACCTGGGCAGCCGGCGCGCGATCCTCGTCATGGCCGTCCTCCTCAGCCTCGCCCTGGCCCTGCCCGTCATGGCCCCCTCCCTGCCCCTGCTCTGGCTGGCGCTGCTGGCCTACGGCGCGGCCAGCGGGATCACCGACGTCGCCATGAACGCCAACGGCGTCGACGTGGAGCAGCGTTTCGGCCGCTCCATCATGTCCGGCATGCACGGTATGTGGAGCGTCGGCGGGCTGGTCGGGGCCGGTTCGGGAGCCCTGGCGGCCGCGGCCGGGCTCGACGCGCGCTTCCATCTGGCGGCGGCGGCCGTGCTGCTGGCGGCGCTCTCGGCCCTGACCGGCCGCCACCTCCTCAACGTGCGGCCGGGCGAGCACGCCCCCACCTCCCGCGCCTTCGCCTGGCCGACGCGGGCGGTCGTCGCGATCGGTCTGGTCGGCTTCTGCGCGCAGTTCGCCCAGGGCGCCGCGGGCAACTGGAGCGCGATCTACCTCCAGGACATCGCCGGGGCCTCCACCGGCATCGCGGCGGCGAGCTTCGCGGCGTTCAGCGGCACGATGGGCGTCATGCGCCTCTGCGGCGACCCGCTGGTCAGGCGCTGGGGCACGGTGCGCACGCTTCGCGTCTCGGGCGTGGTCGCGGTCTCAGGCTGCGTACTGATCGTGGTGGGACGCGACCCCGCTCCGGTCATCGCCGGTTTCGCCCTCCTCGGCATCGGCATCGCCGTCGTCGTCCCGCTGACCTTCGCCACGGCAGGCCGGCGTGACGACGACCCCAACCGCTCCATCGCGAGCGTCGCGACGGTCACGTATCTGTCCAACCTCGTCGCGCCCGCGATCGTCGGCGCGGTCGCCGGGGCCACCTCGCTGCCGACGGCGTTCCTGATGGTCACACTTCTCACCGCGTGCGTGGTCGCGGGCGCCTCGGCGTTCCGGGTCCCGGCCCCCGTGCACCACATGGCCGTGCGGCCGGGCGGGGAGCGGAGGGACGGGTGACCCGCGGCTCGGTCCAGGAGAGGGTGCGGCGGGACAACCTCGCCGCCCTGCTGCGGCACGTCCACCTGCAGGGCCCGGCCACGCGCGCCGCACTCGCCGAGCGGCTGGAGGTCAACCGCAGCACGATCCTGACCCTCTCCCGGGAGCTCGCGCGGGCCGGCCTGGTACGCGAGGAGTGCGCGGCCTCGCTCGCGCCGCGCGCCGGGCGCCCGTCGTATGTCGTGCGCCCGAACTCCGCCGTCCACGTGCTGGCCTTCGACGTCCGCCCGGACGGGTTCACCGCCGCGCGGGTGCGCCTCGGGGGCCGGGTGCTCGATCGCCGCGAGGTCGCGGCCGAGATCCCGTCCCCGGCCGCGACGCGGGAGATGGCGCGCACCTTGCGGCACCTCGCGGAGGCGGCCTCCAAGGACGGGGTCTGCGCGGGCGTGGGGGTCTCGATCCCCGGGCACACGAGCGCGACGGACGGCGGCGGGGCGGCCTACGACGACCTGCTCGCCGGGCTGCGGGCCGCCTTCCGGTCCGCGCCGCGCGGAGGCCGGTCGTTCGCCGTCGGCCATGAGGCGACGCTCGCCGTGATCGCCGAGCACGGGCACGGCGTCGGCAAGGGCTACCAGAACCTCGTCTACCTGCAGGGACGTGACGGACTACGCGGAGGGGTCATGGTGGGCGGAGCACCCATCGGAGGCGAGGGGGGCCACGGGGTCGACCTCGGCCACCTGATCGTCCCACCCGTGGAACGCGCGTGCGGCCTCGGCGCCGGAGGCTGCCTCCCGGCCGGGCCGTGCGGCGGCGAGGAGGGACGGGCGGCGCGCGCCGTCACCGCCTGGCCGGCGAAACTGCTCGACCTGTTCGCTCCGGAGATGATCGTCTTCGGCGACGACCTGGGCACGCTGTACCGCTCCGCGGCGGGGTGGCCGGAGGCGCGGCAGAGGCACGAAAACTCCCGGTCGTCCCCGCCGGGCGTGCGGCTCGCGCGATCGGCCCTGGGCGGGGACGCCGTCCTGGTCGGCGCGGCGGAGTTGGCCTTCTCCGCACTGCTGACCGACCCGATCCGCGTGATAAGCGAAGCCCGGAAATAGAGTTCATCGGCGCCCTGGACATTGTGGGCGCCAATTAACCGACAATGGTACCGACCCTCCCGTAATCGTCCTTGACAATCGCCGGCGCCGCTGCGGATGATTGTCCCGCCCGAATTCCGCACATGACCCGCATCCGACGCTCCGGGGGCAACAGATGCTCTACGGCGGAATCGCCCGGCCCGCGACGGGCTACGAAATTCGCCATCGACGGGGCCGCAGAAAGAGCCGACCAAAAACAGTTTCGGGCGGCCGGTCTCCTATTGCGGACGCCCGTTGAACGACGATATCCCGAACCTTCCCTAATCGTCCTTGACAATCGCCGACGCCGCTACGGATGATTGTCCCGCCCGAATTCCGCACATGACCCGCATCCGACGTTACGGGGGTAACAGATGCTCTACGGCGGAATCACCTGGACCGCGACCGGCTACGAAATCTGCGTCATCGACGGGGACACGGGAGAGAAAGTCGATCGCGAACGATTTCAGGCGGCCGATATTCTGCGGATGTTCGACTACGTGTCCGGCCTGCGCGAGGTTCACCGCCGGCCGGTCTCGATGATCATCGACAGCAGCAACGGCATGGTCGACGGCACGATGACGGCGGCCGGCCTCGACGTTTACCGGGCCGACCCGTGGCTGCTGCCCGCGGCCTCGGCGCTCGGCTCGGCGGACGCGCCGGCCCTGGCGCAGAGCGCGCGGCGCGACCTGCCGAAACTCGCCCGGCTGGATTCGCGGCACGGCACTTTGACCGGACGGCTGGACGAGCTGGACGCCGGAATCGAGGAGGCCCGGCGAGCGGAAACGGAATTGACCGCCGCGGGGCATTGCGTGAGCCACGGCGGCAGGGACCGGCGGCAGATCGCATTGACCTTCGACGACGGCCCGCACCCTTTGTTCACCGGCAGGGTGCTGGAAATTCTCCGGCACTACGATGTTCCCGCGACGTTCTTCTGCGTGGGCCTGCACGCGAGCGGCCACCCCGAGTTGATCGCACGCATGTCCGACGCGGGCCATCTGCTCGGAAACCACACCTGGTCACATCCTTTTCTGCCTGACCTGACCAAGGACCAGATCGCCGGGCAGATCGCACACACGGCGCGGCATCTGCCCTCCGGCCGCGAAGGAGCGCCAGCGCTGTTCCGGCCGCCGTACGGATCGCGCACCTCGGCCATCCTGTCGTGGCTGGTGGATCTGGAGACGACCACGGTCCTGTGGGATGTCGAGCCCTTCGACTGGGCCATGCCCGGGACCGACGTGATCGTCGGCCGGGTGCTGGCGGAGGCCCGCGCCGGCTCGATCGTGCTGCTGCACGACGGCGGCGGCGACCGGTCCCAGACGGTCGCGGCCCTTCCCCGGATCATCGAGGGCCTCCTCGACCAGGACTACCGGCTGGTCACGATCGACGCGTTGACCAGGCCCTGACGCCTCTCCCTCTACACCCGAACACCAAGACGAGGAGTTCGTCATGCCCAGTTCGGCACAGGAGCAGATGCTCGACCATGAACAGCATGTGGGTCCCGGCACGCTCCAACGGATCGTCGCGGCCTGGCCCCGGCGTGCCACCATCCGCACCGACATGGCCGGCTTCATGGAGCCGCAACCGTACGCACCCGACCTGACCGACTATCCGGCGCATCTGATCCCGTTCGCCGAGCACCCGCGGTTCCTCGACGCCCCGGAAGAGCAGCGCAGGCTGGTGAACACCCTGGCGTGGCAGGCGTACAACGCCCGCGTGATCGCCGCCGAGGAGCACGTCGCCAATCCCACGTTCGAGATGCTGGGGCACGGGGTGTTCCCGGGGATCGACCGCTACGAGATCAAGGAAGCCGTGCGGCAGTCGCACATCGACGAGGTCTGGCACACCTACATGCACATGACCGCCATGCGGCGGACCCAGGAGGCGCACGGCCTGACCGCCGAGCCCGACTACTCCCACCCGGTCACCAATCGGCGGCTCTACCGGCTGACGGCGGACAGGAGCGAGAAGTGGGAGCGCAACCTGCTGTTCCTGCTGTGGACCGTGGTCGGCGAGGTCAGCATCAACAACTTCCTGGAACTGCTGGCGCGAGACCGGACGATCCAGCCGATGCACGCGCTGGTGGCGCGCCTGCACGCCAGGGACGAGGCCGCGCACGGCCCGGTGCTGGCCGACGTCATGAAGGACGTCTTCGTCCACCTGAACAAGGAGCAGCGCGAGCTGCTCATCCGGACGCTGCCCGACGCGATCGTCGCCTTCGGCGCCGAGGACTACGAGCTGTGGCCGGAGATCCTCGCCTTCGCCGGCGTCAAGGGCGCGGAGGAGATCATCGCCGACACCCGCCGGCTCCCGGACGCCGACCTGCTGCTCACCGACTTCTCGACCGTGCAGCGGCTGGTCCGCGAACTGGAGATCGAGGATCGCGTCGAGTACGACTTCGCCGCCGGCCGGCCCGCGAAGTGACGTGCACTCCGGCATCGCGTCACCAGGCCGGCCACGACCGCCCAGCCGAATGAAGGTTTCATGATTCTCACCGGTCCGGAGATCGTCGAGGCGTCGACGGACGGCCGTATCGCGATCTCCCCCTTCAACGCCGACCAGGTCAATCCCAACAGTTACAACGTCTGCCTCGGTGACACGCTGCTCACCTACTCCGGCGACGTCATCGACCCCTACCGGCCCAACCCGACCGACAGCGTCACGATGGACGAGAGCGGGTACGTGCTGCATCCCCAGCAGCTGTACCTGGGCCACACGGTCGAGGAGATCGGGTCCGACGTCTACGTCCCCCTGCTGTTCGGCCGCTCGTCGGTGGGCCGCCTCGGGTTGTTCGTGGAGATCACCGCGCCGATCGGGGACATCGGCTTCCACGGGCAGTGGACCTTGATGCTCGCGCCGGTCCGGCCGCTGCGCGTCTATCCCGGGATGAAGATCGGGCAGATCATGTTCTTCGTCTCGGTCGGCGCCATCGACCTGTACACCGGCAAGTACCAGTCCTCGCGGGGCCCCCAGGAGTCCCGGTACTGGCGCGACCGCGGCCTGCGCGCCGCCGCCGGCGGCCGGGTGGCCGCGCGGTGATCCTCACCCGGCAGGCCATCGTCTCCGCCGTCGGCCGCGGCGACATCGTCATCGAGCCGTTCGAGACGGAGCGGGTGTCCCCCAACGCCTATGACTGGCGGCTCGGCGAGCACCTGCGGGCCTGCGACGCCGAACTGGACGCCGCGGCGCCCGCCGAGTTCACCGAGCTGACGATCCCTCCGGACGGCCTGATCCTGCGGCCGCGCACGCTCTATCTCGGCGTCACGTACGAGCGCACCCACTCCGAGAGATACGCCCAGATGATCAACGGTGACCGTTCGCTCGGCGCGCTCGGGATATGGGTGCACGTCTCCGCCCCGCTCGGCCACATGGGGCACGCCATCCGGTGGACGCTGGAGATCCGGGTGGCCCGGCCCATCCGCGTCTACCCGTACATGACGTTCGGGAAGATCGTCTTCATCTCGGGGTTCGGGCGGCAGGCGAGCTACCAGCAGATGGGACTCAAGTACACCCGCACGGCCGGCATCGACAACTCCCGCCTGCACGAGGAGCTCAATTGACCATCCTGACCGGAGTCGACCTGCCGCTGGGCAGCCCCGGCGGCAGCGTCGAACTCCTCTGGGACCTGTATCTCAGGGACGACGCCCCCCTGGAGGCGGACGTCTTCATGCTGGCCGGCGCGGGCACGCCCTCGCCCCGCGGCCCGGTGCTGCTCGACGTGACCGGCAAGCAACTGCAGGGGGACGGATTCTGGGCCTACGTCAAAGACCTGGCCCTCGCGATCGAGCGCCGCTTCCCGTCGTCCGCCTACGACCTCCTCCACCTGCAGCACCTCACCTTCGGCGCCACCCCCGCCCTGCTGCGCGCCTTCCCCGACCACCCGCACGTGGCCCTCGTGCACGGCACCGATCTCATCTTCGCCGCCGACCACCCCACCCAGGCCGAGGTCCTGCGCGAGGCCGTGGCCGGCGCACGCGCCGTCGTGGTGCCCACGGCCGCGATGGCGGCGCGCCTGCGGGACTTCACCGAGGTGGGCCTCGACCGGGTCGTCCACATCCCGTGGGGGATCCCCGACCGGCTGCTCGCCGACCCGCCGCCGAGAGGTGAGCGGACGACCGGGGACCTGCGGGTGCTGTACGCCGGCCGGCTCACCGCGGAGAAGGCGGCCGCGCCGCTGCTGCAGGCGCTCGCGGACATCGACGGCGTCGCGCTGAGCGTGGCCGCGCCGACCCGCGAGTACGCCGCGCTCGCCGCGGGAGTGGACCTGTCACACGTGCGCTACCTCGGCTGGCTGCGGCGTCCCGACCTGTGGCGCCGCTTCGCCGAGCACGACGTGCTGGTCGTCCCCTCGACCCGGCTGGAGGCGTTCGGCCTGGTCGCGGTGGAGGCACAGGCGTGCGGACTGCCCGTCCTGTACCGGGCCGTCCCCGGCCTGGCCGAGGTCCTCGGGGATTCGGCGATCGCGGTCGAGGCGGGGGACCTGGAGCACGGGGTGGCCGAGGCCGTCGCCCGGCTGCGCGGCGATCCGGGCAGGCTCGACCACTTCCGGGCCGCCGGTCTGGCCAACGCCGCGCGCTTCCCGCTCTCCGGCACGGCGGCCCGGCTGCGCGCGTTGTCGGCGGAGCTGGTGCGATGAACGCGGTCATCCCCCGCCTGGTCGCCACCGACCTGGACGGGACCCTGGTCCGCAGCGACGGGACGATCTCCGCCCGGACCGTCGAAGCCGTCACCTCCGTCCTGCGCTCCGGCGCCGAGGTGGTCTTCGTCACCGGGCGCCCGCCGCGCAAGATGGCCGACATCCGCCGCACCTTCGGCGCCGGCGGCCTGGCCATCTGCTCCAACGGCGCGCTCGTCTACGACCTCGGCACACGGAACCTGGTCGTCGAACGCCCCATCGAGCCCTCGGTCCTCGTGAAGGCCGCCGGGCGTCTCCGGGCGGCCGTCCCGGACATCGGCCTCGCGGTCGAGTACGCGGCGGACCTGGCCGGGGACGAGGTGTACGAGCCGTGGGACTGGGACGCCGACGTGACCCTCCAGCGGCTCCCCGACGCGGACCTGCTGGCACGGCCCGCGCCGAAGCTGCTCGGGCGCCACCACCTGCTGTCGGCCGACCAACTGCTCGACCTGGTCGCCCCGCACCTCGGCGACCTCGTCACCGTCTACCACTCCAACGGCCTGCGGCTGGTCGAGGCCGTCGCCAAGGGGGTGAGCAAGGCGTCGGCGCTCGCGCGGCTCGCCGCCGAGCGCGGCATCTCCCGCGCGGAGGTGGTGGCGTTCGGCGACATGCCCAACGACCTGCCCATGCTGGAGTGGGCCGGACGCTCCTACGCCGTCGCCAACGCCCACCCGCGGGTGCTCGGCATGGTCGACCACGTGATCGACGGCAACGACGACGACGGGGTCGCGAAAGTCCTGGAACGGCTCTTCCCTCTCACGGCCGGCTTCATCCATTGAAGGAGCGAGCGTTGAACGAGCTCGACCATCTGGTGCGTTCCTGCATGCTTCCTGGTGTCACCGGCGCCGCCCTGCCCTCGTGGGTGTCCGAAGGGCTGGAGGCCGGCTTCCCCGGGATCACCGTCTTCCCCGGTGCCCATCTCCACGACCCCGCCACGATCGGACGGCTGGCGGCGGCCGCGCGCGAGCACCGTGACGACGCGCTCGTGTCCCTCGACGAGGAGGGGGGCGACGTCACCCGCCTGGAGTACGGCACCGGCAGCTCCTACCCCGGCAATCTCGCGCTCGGCGTCGTCGACGACGAGGACCTGACCGGGCGGGTCGCCGCGGCCATGGCGCGCGGCCTGGTGTCGAACGGCGTGAACTACAACCTCGCGCCGTCGGTCGACGTCAACAGCGACCCCGACAACCCCATCATCGGGGTCCGCTCGTTCGGCGCGACGCCCGAACGGGTCGCACCGCACGGCGCCGCGTTCATCGGCGCCATGCAGGACGCCGGGGTGGCCGTGGCCGCCAAGCACTTCCCCGGCCACGGCGACACCACCGCGGACCCGCACCGTTCGCTGCCCACCGTCACCTGCTCGGCCGCGACCTTGCGGCTGCGGGAGCTGGTGCCGTTCGCCGCGGTCGCGGACGCGGCCAGCCTGATGGTCGCGCACGTCGTCTACACTGCGCTCGACGCGGGGTCGCCCGCGACGCTGAGCCCCGTCGTCCTGCGCGACGTGCTGCGGGCCGAACTCGGCTACCAGGGGGTGGCGCTCAGCACGGCCGTCGCGATCGAGGCCGGGAACGGGCCGGAGGCGGCCACGCGGGCGGCGGTCGCGACGCTGGCTGCCGGATGCGACCTGGTGCTGCTCGGGCCCGCCGTCGACGAGGCCCTGTACGCGCGGGTGCACGCGGCGGTGGCCGACGCGGTGCGGAGCGGCGACCTGCCGGCGGCGGCGCTCGAAGAGGCGTCCGAGCGCGTGAGCCGCATGCGGCGGCGCTTCGCGCCCCGCCCCGGTGCCGGCCGGCACCGTGAGACGGCCGCCGCCGATGCCGCCGTGGGCATGGAGGCGGCGCGGCGCGCGGTCCGCGCGCGCGGGCGCGTGGGCCTTCCTGGCCCGGCGACCGTGGTGGAGGTGCGGACCGAGGCGAACTCCGTCGTCGGCGGAGCGGCCTGGAGCCTGGCCGACGCCCTGGCGGCGCACGGCCTGACGCGCCGGGCGGTGCGGATCGACGGCCCGGGCGCGGCGATCGGACAGGCCGACGGCCCGCTCGTCATCGCGGTGCGCGACGCCTACCGGACGCCGTGGACCCGGGAGTGGACGCAGAAGGCGCTGGCCGAACGGCCCGACGCGATCCTCGTCGTGGTGGGGATGCCCGACGACGAGGCCCTGGCCGGCGAGGCGTGCGTCTGTACCTTCGGCGCGGGCCGGGCCAACCTGCGGGCCGCGGCCGAGCTGCTGGCCAGGTCATGAGCTCGGTCAAGCACCTCTTCGTCACCGGAGGAGTCGCCTCCAGCCTGGGCAAGGGGCTGACCGCCTCCAGCCTGGGCCGGCTGCTCACCCTGCGCGGGCTGCGGGTGACGATGCAGAAGCTCGACCCTTATCTGAACGTCGACCCCGGCACGATGAACCCCTTCCAGCACGGAGAGGTCTTCGTGACCGACGACGGCGCGGAGACCGACCTCGACATCGGGCATTACGAACGGTTCCTCGACATCGACCTCGACGGCTCGGCCAACGTCACCACCGGCCAGGTCTACGCCAACGTGATCAGCAAGGAGCGGCGCGGGGAGTACCTCGGCGAGACCGTGCAGGTGGTGCCGCACGTCACCAACGAGATCAAGGACCGCATCCGCTCGACGGCCGCCGGCACCGACACCGACGTCGTCATCACCGAGGTCGGCGGCACCGTCGGCGACATCGAGTCGTTGCCCTTCCTGGAGGCCGTCCGCCAGATCCGGCACGAGGTGGGCCGCGGTGCCTGTTTCTTCCTGCACGTGTCGCTGCTGCCCTACATCGGGCCCTCTGGCGAGCTGAAGACCAAGCCCACCCAGCATTCGGTGGCCGCGCTGAGGTCCATCGGCATCCAGCCGGACGCCATCGTCTGCCGGTCCGACCGCCCGATCGGCGAGGGCCTGAAACGCAAGATCGGCCTGATGTGCGACGTCGAGGAGGCCGGGGTAGTCAGCGCGGTCGACGCGCCGAGCATCTACGACATCCCCAAGGTGCTGCACGCGGAAGGGCTGGACGCCTTCGTCGTGCGCCGCTTGGGCCTGCCGTTCCGGGACGTGGAGTGGGGCGCCTGGGACGAACTGCTCCGCCGGGCGCACCGTCCCGCGAAGGAGGTGACGATCGCGCTGGTCGGCAAGTACGTCGGCCTGCCCGACGCGTACCTGTCGGTCACCGAGGCGCTGCGCCACGCCGGTTGCGGCGGCGACACCCGGGTTAACATCCGCTGGGTCGGCAGCGACGCGTGCGAGTCCCCCGAGGGGGCGGCCCGCGAGCTCGGCCGCGTCGACGGCGTCCTGGTCCCCGGAGGCTTCGGCGTGCGCGGCATCGAGGGCAAGGTCGGCGCGATCAGGCACGCCCGGGAGAACCGTCTGCCCCTGCTCGGCATCTGCCTCGGCATGCAGTGCATGGTCATCGAGGCGGCGCGGTCGCTGGCCGGCATCGCCGACGCGGGAAGCGCCGAGTTCGACCCCGGCACCCCGCACCCGGTCGTCGTCACCATGAGCGACCAGGACGACGTGGTGGCCGGGGAACGCGACATGGGCGGCAGCATGCGACTCGGCCTGTTCCCCGCCGATCTCGCCGAGGGGTCGCTGGTGCACCGTCTGTACGGGGAGGCGAAGGTCTCCGAACGGCACCGGCACCGGTACGAGGTCAACAACGCCTACCGTGACCACATCGAACGCACCGGGCTGCGGTTGAGCGGGCTGTCCCCCGACGGCCGGCTCGTGGAGTACGTCGAGCTGCCCCCCGAGATCCATCCGTTCTTCGTCGGCACCCAGGCCCACCCGGAGTTCCGCTCCCGTCCCACCCGGCCGCACCCGCTGTTCACCGGCCTGATCACCGCCGCCGTCCGTCACGCCGCGGGAGCCGACCATGGGTGAGTGCGTCTTCTGTGCCTTCCTCACCGGGCGGGCGCGGACCGCCGTGCTGTACGAGGACGAGCACACGCTGGCCTTCCTCGACATCACCGCGGTCACGCGGGGCCACACCCTGGTCATCCCCAGGCGCCACGCCGCCGATCTGTGGGAGATCTCCGAGGACGACGCGGCGGCCGTCATGCGCACCGTGCACCGCATGGCCCGGCGGATCAGGGAGGTGCTCTGCCCCGACGGACTCACGCTGTTCCAGGCCAACCGCGCCGCCGGCTGGCAGGACGTCTTCCACCTGCACGTCCACCTGGTCCCCCGCTCGACGGGGGACCACCTCGCGCGCCCCTGGCGGGCCGAACCGGTCGAACTCGCGACGCTGGAGCCCACCCGCGAGTTGCTCGCCCTGTCCTAACCCCTGGAGGAGACATGCCCGGACCCGGATACGCCCACTTCGGCGCCGAGGAGGAGAAGAACATCCTGGAGGTCGTCGAGCAGTGGAGGAACGCCTCCGACGCCTTCGGCGCCCTGACGGCCGAATCCCAGATCGACCGCTTCGAGGCCGAGGCCGCCGCGAAGTTCGGCGCGCCGTACTGTGTGGCCGTGAACAGCGGCACCTCGTCCCTGCTCACAGCCCTGGCAGCGCTGGGCGTCGGCCCGGGTGACGAGGTCATCGTCCCCGGGTACATGTTCGTCGCGTCCCTGGCCACGATCGTGTACAGCGGCGCCACCCCCGTGCTGGCCGAGATCGACGACTCGTTCACCCTGGACGTCGAGGACGTCCGCCGGCGGCTGACCCCGCGCACCCGGGCCATCATGGCCGTGCACATGCTGGGCGCGCCGAGCGCCATGGACGCGCTGACCGAGCTGGCCCGCGAGCACGGCCTGGCCGTCATCGAGGACGTGGCGCAGGCCTGCGGCGGTACCTACCAGGGCCGACCGCTGGGCACCTGGGGAGATGCCGGGGCGTTCTCGCTGAACCCCTTCAAGGTGATCACGGCCGGCGAGGGCGGCTTCGTCCTCACCCGCGACCCGCGCATCCACCAGCGCGCCTTCTCCTTCCACGACCACGGGTTCCTGCCCGGGAAGCTGGAGGCAGGCGAGGGGGACCTGCTGTTCGGCCTGAACCTGCACATGACCGAGTTCGGCGCCGCCATCGCGCGGGCACAGCTGGAGAAGATCGACGACATCCTGCTGCGCATGCGCGAGGTCAAGCACGCGTTCGTGGAGCAGATCCCGGGACGGCCGGGGGTGCGCCGCCGCACCCTGCACGACCCCGTGGGCGAGTGCGCGACGCTGGCCGTCTACGTCTTCGACGCCCCGGACGCCGCCCGCGCGGTGGCCGACCACCTGGGCGTCACGGTCCTGGCCGAGTCCCCCAAGCACAACTACGCGCGCATCCCTGCCCTGCCCGCGCTGACCTCCGCGGACCGGCCGTCCTCGCCCTTCCGTGTCCCCCTGGATCCCTCCGCCGCGGCGAACTACCGTCCCGGGCGGCTGCCGCGCACCGACGACCTGCTCGGCCGCTCCGTGGCGGTGGCCATCGGGCTCTCCGACTCCTACTTGGGAGCGGGCTTCGGCGTGACCGTGCACAGCGGTCCAGCCGACATCGATCGCGCGGCCGACATGTTCCGCTCAACCCTGAACCGCGTCCTCGGACCGTGACGACCGGGTGAATGAGCCGCGCACATGACGATGGGCCGCGACTTCGGCGAGGGTGCGGCCCGCGAGCCGAAAGGTCACGCTTCACCGGCGGTGAGGCCGATGGTGCAGGACAACGACGTCAGCGCACTCAGGGAGCCCGCGCCCTGCGTGGCGAAGGCTGCTTGAGGACATCGAAGCGGGCACGGTGGACGCCATCGTGTGCCGGCACGTGGACAGGCTGACACGATCCCCGCGCGAACTCGAAGACGTCATCGACCTGGCCGACCGGCGCGGCCCGTTTGCGAGCGGGAAGTCAGGGGTTGGAGACGCCTTGCCCGGGCGGGGAGGCGGTTGCGTGGTTCAGCGCATGAAGGGTTTGAAGATGGAAACCACCTTCGTGGCGGCACGGTCGGCGTCCCCGTCCGCGATCGCCTCGACCAGCTCGTGGTGGTGGCGGTGTGCCGCGTCGTCGTCCTCGCCCTTCTCGTCGCGCATGTGGGCAGCGAAGATGTCGAGCATGCTGGAGTACAGCTTGACGTGGAGAGGGTTGTGCGTCGCCGAAGCCGTCCGTGCGGCCATGTCCGGTGACACCCTCATCAGCCCGCAGATCACCGTACGGCTCCTGCGCGCCTTCACCGCGCCACCGCGGCCCGTGTCCGACCGCGTCGAGCGCGCGCGGCTCACCGATCGCGAAGTCCAGATCACCCGCCTGGTCGCCCAAGGTCACACCAACGCCGAGATCGCGACCGCCCTGTTCATCTCGCCCGGTACGGTCAAGAACCACATAGCCGGCATCCAGCGCAAGCTCGGGGCCCGGAACCGCGTCGGCATCGCCGCCTGGGCCTGGGCCACCGGCCACGCCACCCCGTGACCGCGCTCGCCCGCCACCGCATTCGCACGCCGTACGGCTCACATCCGGTGCCAGCGGGCCTCCGCGAAGCAGTAAACGGCGAACAGCACCAAGCCGACGGCGATCACGACGAGCAGCCATGGACCGATCGGGGTATCGGCGAGCGACTTGAGCGCGCCGTCGATGCCGACCGCCTTGTCGGGGTCGTACGTGAGGGCCGCCTGGCCGATCAGCGCGCCGGCGGCGAGAGCGATGACGCCACGGGCGACATAGCCGACCTTGCCGATGTTGACCACGAGAGCGTGGGCGCGCGGCTCGGCCACGTGCATGTCCCGCATGAACTTCCCGGTCCACCCCTCGTGAATCCAGGACACGCCGAAGCCGATCAAGGCAAGCGCTATCAGGGCGACCAGGATCTGGCCACCGGGCAGATCGAACAGCGCCTCGGCGGCATCCTGCGACTGGCTGTCGGTCGAGGAGGCGGCCTTGTTCTGGTGAGCAGGGCCACCATCGAGTACACAAGGGCAACGTAGACGGCGGCCTTGGCGATGGACTCGACGCGGTAATGGACCTCGGGCCGACCCCAGATGGCCTCGGAGACGTGCCAGATCGTCAATGCGGCCAGGCCGACGGCCATGATCCAGAGCAGAGCGTCACCGAGAGGCGCGTCGCGCACGATGTGGATCGCACTGCTCTTGTCGGCCTCCCCACCTCTGCCGAAGGCGATCTGGAGGGCGGCCAGCCCGATGATCGCGTACAGGACGCCGCGGGAGGCGAATCCGACTTTGGCGAGTTTCTCCAGGACGGGGTGGTCGGCCATTCGCCGGGCCGCACCCTCCAGTCGCCGGCCGGCCTGATTCGCGGTCGTCATCGAGGTTCCTCTCGGATGGCAGGTCGTTCTGGCTGCTGACCTGGACCGGGTCGGTCAAACGTGCGATGTTCGTACCCACTTCCCGCCATATAACCAATGTGCCGCTTAGTGGCCCCGACTCATTCGTGCAGACGCCGCGAAAGCGCGATCCACCACGAGACCGGCCACTGCGCCCGCGCCCCTCGTCCTCCTCATGCAGTTTGGGGGTGGACCCGCGACGAGCCATGCCAGCATGGTCGGCATGCTCGCGATCATGGCCCGAACGGAGGACGGCCACCGGTACGTCCCGTGCCGCCGACGGCGCAGTAGCCGTTGGGGTTCTTGTACAGGTGGTGGTGACCGCACCTTGTGTAGTCGGTCATACGGAAACGACATCCCGCGTGGAGTGCGGGGGCGGAGCCCCTGCCTTGGGGTCTGGGGGCGGGAGCCCCAAAAACACAGTCCGAGCGAAGCGAGGGCTATTTCGTGTGGACCCGCACACATGACTACGGACCACACCCCGATGGGTGCGGTCCGCAGTTCGATGGATCAGGCTTCGCCGGTGGTCAGACCGATCGGGCAGGAGACCCCCGTGCCAACGAGCGTGTATCTATGTGACCCATGCGACGAGCTGCGATCTACTGCCGGATCAGCCAGGACCGTGCGGGCGCCGGACTCGGCGTCGCCCGCCAGGAAGCCGACTGCCGGGCCCTGACCGAGCGCCGAGGCTGGCAGGTAGCGGACGTCTACTCCGACAACGACGTCAGCGCCTACTCGGGAAGCCCGCGCCCCGCGTGGCGACGACTGCTTGAGGACATCGAAGCCGGCACGGTCGACGCCATCGTGTGCTGGCACGTCGACAGACTGACACGCTCACCCCGCGAACTCGAAGACGTCATCGACCTGGCCGACCGGCGCGGCATCGAACTCGCCACCGTGACCGGGGAGATCGACCTGGCCACCCCGACCGGCCGCCTGATCGCCCGCATGCTCGGCGCCGCAGCCCGCCACGAGGCCGAGCACAAAGCCGAACGGCAAAAGCGCCAGCGACGACAAAACGCCGAAGCCGGCAAGGTATCCGGCGGTGGGATGCGCCCCTACGGCTACGCCGAAGACCGGCTGACCGTGATCGAGGAAGAGGCCGAGGTGATCCGCGAGGCCGCCCGCCGGATACTGGCCGGCGAATCACTGTCCAGCGTCTGCAAGGACTTCGAGCAGCGGGACGTGAAGACCCCTTCCGGACGTCACTGGATCCCCACCACATTGCGCCGCCTGCTCGCATCAGCTCGAATCAGCGGGCGAAGGGAGCACACGCCGCGCAGCACCTTCCAGACCACCCGCCCTCTGCTGGGCGAGATCGTCGCCGACGCCGTCTGGCCCGCGATCATCACCCCCGCCGACTCCGACCGGCTACGCGCCCTGCTCAGCGATCCCGCCCGCGACTACCGCCGCCAGGCCGCCACCGGACGCACCTACCTGCTGTCCGGCATCCTGCGCTGCGGACGATGCGGACACCGCATGAACGGCCGCCCCCGGCAAGGTGTCCCCCGGTACGTCTGCCCTAACGTGCCCGGCAGCGGCTCATGCGGCGGCATCGCCACCAACGCCGCCCGCACCGACGACCACATCCGCGACATGCTGCTGACCGCGCTCGACTCCCCCGCCCTCGCCGAACGCATCCGCCATCAAAGCGGTGACGATGACAACCTCGCCGAGGCCGTCCGCGCCGACGAGGAACTCCTCGAAGAACTCGCCCAGGCATGGGCCACCCGCGAGATCAGCCGCAGAGAATGGATGGCCGCCCGCGCCCCGATCGAACTGCGCCTGGACAAGAACAGGGCACAACTGGCCGGCCTCTCCCGCACCTCGCCCCTGATCCCCTTCATCGGCACCGCCCAGGACATGCTCACCAGATGGGAGGCCATGAACGTCTCCCAGCGACGCGCCATCGTCGCCGCAGTCATCCGCACCATCACCGTCGCTTCCGCCGACCCACGCAAGAAGTGGGACCCCGACCGGTTCACTGTCGAATGGATCGCCTAAGCGGCAGCGACCAAGCGCTCCGGCTCGTCCCCGCCGACGAGCCGAAACACCGACGCCACCCGCTCCAACACCGCCAGATCCTCAACCACCGGCGCAAGCCCCTGCGCCGCCCGAGACGCCGCCACCCGCGCCCGCACCTCGTCATTCACCCACACCCGCCACCAGGCAGCTGCCCAACACGACGCCCACCCCACGGCACCGCGCTCCCAGATCCACCCTCCGCCGCATGCTCGCCTCCCCTCTCGCTCCCTTCGATCGGTAACGAGACCAAGAATGCGACCAACATCCAGAACGAGGACACCACCCAGCCGGACACCACCAAGACGTCCAAGACATCCCTCACCGGGCATCACGTCCCCAGCCGTCCCCGTCTGAAGCGCCTCAGGCGATGCCTTCATGCAGATGAAGGACAGCAGGGATTCTTACCTCAACGATCTTCCGGTCTCAGCCACAGCTTGGGCTGTAGCGCGGGATGTTGCTGCCTGTACTCGGGCTGCCAGGGGAAACGGCCGTCGCGGTCGGGCCACACGACTTCCAACATCGGAAATGGTGGACGCCGATAGAACGCGATCGCTTGCCCGAAGTACTCGCGGTACCACCTCAGGTCGATCTGCTTGAGGACGACGGGATATCGCTTGATGAGGTCGTGCCGTTCCTGGTCGGCTTCAACTGGCTCTCCGGCAGCGATCCCGTCCGCGAGGTCGTTCAACAGGTCCTGCATGAGGTAGATGTCCAGGCCGAACATGGCCAACTCCGGCGAGCGGTGGGTATGCCACAGGCCAACCGTGTAGGCGAAACCAGGCCCAAGATCGTCCGCCGGGATCATCTTCACGCTCCAGCCGCGTCCTCGGACGTGCTCAACGGTGTGTTGATCCACACTGTCCCACTCGTCCCTATCGCCGTAGTCGTGGCAGAGGATGCAGCGACAACCTGGGAACTCAGTAGGCATAGACGTAAGCGTACGGACCCCATCAGAGATGAAGTACCCGATCGAATCATGCCGGACACTGCGCGCCGGCCCCGAACCTCAGGAGAGACGCCGGGCCATGCGGCAGACGGCACCAGCCACCTGACCCGCGAGCCGCGACCACTCGATCCAAGAACCGGCCAAGATCGAAAGTAACTTATCTGTACATCTATCAAGGCGGTCCGCCGGCGGCGGACCGCAGCGCGTTGGGCGGTCGCTGGCCGCGCTGCGGCTCTTCGGCCGGTCGCGGGCCGCCGCGCCCCCGCCCCCACCGGCACCCGGGCCAAACATTTGCCCCGAGAAGACATACCGGGACCACGGGCGATGGGCGGAAC